>NZ_WOYP01000083.1:15378-37292 GCF_011620715.1 Microbacterium sp.
GCGGGGGCTCCGCACTGCGGGGTGAGGGTCAGCGCCAGAGACCGGCGGACCCGAGCGCCTTCTCCGGAGTGATCTGGATGACCACCCGTCGCGGGTTCGGTCGAGGCTGGCGGTAACGGCCGGCGTAGAGCTTCACGGCGTGCGCGACGGCGTCGGCATCCCGTTCGATCACTCCGCTGCCGGCGATGCTCAGCCACTGCGGGCCGGACAGCTGTGCGACCGTGGCACGCGGGTCGCGCTCGATGTTGCGCACCTTCTGGCTGCCGTCGCTCGTGATGATGCGCACGACGCCGTCGACGAGGGTGAACCCGACGGCCACGACATGGATGCCGCCCGACGGGCCCATCGTCGAAAGGGTCGCCAGGTGGCTGTCGGCGACGAACCGCAGACCGTCGTCGGTGAGGGCGGGGATGCTCATGCTTCCATCATGGGTGCCGCGAGATGGGCAGGCTGCCGCCGGCACGAGAGCCCGGGCTACGCTGGGGAAGGGTCATCGCTCATCGCTGGACAGCGATCGCGTCCGCCGCCGCTCGCTGCGACGTCAGCTCGATCCCGCTCTGGAGGACACCCATGAAGATCACCTCGACATCCGATTGGCGCGAGGAGATCCCCTTCGAGACTCCCATGATCGTGGCGAGCCTGGTCCCGGGCGAGCCGACGAGGTGCTCGGTCTGCGGCGGCGACTCCGAGCTGCGTCCTCGAACCGAGCTCTGGGCCGTGAAGCACCGGCATCCGAATCAGCACGCCGGCTACGTGCGCTTCTACTGCCAGCCCCACCTGCCGGTGCTCGAGCAGCCGGCACCGGTCGAGACGAGGCGCGCCGTTGCGCGGGCCGAGCGCACCGCAGCCATCCGGCGCACCCCATCGCTCGACGAGAAGCCGCGCGCGATGTGCCCGGACTGCTTCGTGGAGAGCTCGGCGACGGGCGTCTGCGGCATGTGCGGGCGGCAGGTCGCCTGACCCCGGCGTCGCTCGGGGATACCCCTCGGGGGTACACTTTCCGAGGAGTCATGATGCGCGTACGACTGATTCAGCGATCGGAGCAGCCATCGGCCTCGCCCCGATGGCTGCTCGCCGCGCTGTTCGCCGCGCTCGTGATCGCCGGCCTGCTCGGGATGCACACGTTGTCCACCGGTCACTCGGATTCGCGGGTCGCCGCCATATCGATGGGCACCATATCGATGGGCACCGCGTCCATAGGCACCGCGTCGATGGATGCCGACCATGGGCACGCCGCGCCCGGGCCCATGGAAGCGGATGCCGATTCAGGCTGCCTCGACTGCGGCACGAGCGACTCGCCGCACGCCATGATGATGGCCTGCGTCCTCGGGCTCCTCGTGACGCTGCTTCTGGTCTGTCGCACGGGGCCCGGACTGGTCCGTGCTCGCGGGCCGAGCATCGTCGCCCCATTCTTGCGAGCGGCAATCAGTCTGCGGCCACGGCCGCCCTCGCTCACAGTCCTGTCGATCAGTCGTACGTGATGGCGCCGTGCCCGGTCACCCAGACCGGGATCGCGCTCGGCCCGCGATGCGGGCACATTCACCGAATCGATCGACAGGACAGATTGTTATGAAGCAGCTTCGTATGACTGCGTTCGCGGCCACCCCGCTCGCGCTCGTGCTCGCACTCGCCGGATGCACCACCTCCGTCAGCAGCGACTCGGGGATGCCGGGAATGGATCATGGGGGTGGCGCATCGTCGTCGCCGTCCGCCACTGTTCAGGGGGAGTTCAACGCCGCGGACTCGACGTTCACGATGATGATGATTCCGCACCATCAGCAGGCGATCGAGATGAGCGACATGATCCTCGCGAAAGACGGCGTCGATCAGCGTGTCCGGGGTCTCGCGCAGCAGATCAAGGATGCTCAGGGCCCCGAGATCGAGATGATGGAGCGCTGGCTCGACGAGTGGGGGATGCCGTCTTCGGCGGGCATGGAGGGCATGGATCAGGGCGACGGGATGATGTCGGACGACGATATGACGGCTCTCGAAGCTGCTGACGGCCCGGAGGCGGGACGTCTGTACCTCGAGCAGATGGTCGAGCATCACCAGGGAGCCATCGAGATGGCTCAGGATGAGCTGGACGACGGAGCCAACCCCGGCGTGCTCGCCCTCGCGCAGCAGATCATCACCTCGCAGACCGCCGAGATCGCCACTATGCAGGAGCTGCTCGCGCAGCTCTGACCACGGCGGGGAGGGTCAGACGCGCGGCCCTCCCCGCTCCCCAATCCGTATGCATCCGGAATACCCCTCTGGGGTATCGAGTTGGATGCTTGTGAACATCCCTGCTGGTGCACGAGTACCGAGGAGGACGATCCCCATGACGAATCCACACGCGGCGCACGAGATGGCGGCCAGCCAGGTCGAGCACACCGGTCACATCGCCGACGGCGGAGGGCACGGCGGGCACAGCGGCCATGCCGGTCATGGTGCCGACCATGTCAGCCGGTTTCGGCGACTGTTCTGGATGAATCTGCTTCTCGCGATCCCGGTGGTCGGGTTCTCGAGCATGTTCGCGATGCTGCTCGGCTACCCACTGCCGGAGTTCCCCGGCGTCCAGCTGATCTCGCCGATCCTCGGAACGGTCATGTACTTCTGGGGCGGGTGGCCGTTCCTCACGGGAGCGGTCAGCGAACTTCGCGCGCGAAAGCCCGGGATGATGCTGCTGATCGGCCTGGCCATCACCGTCGCGTTCGTCGCCTCGTGGGGCGCCAGCCTCGGTCTGCTGGACCACGAACTGGAGTTCTGGTGGGAGCTCGCGCTGCTGATCGTCATCATGCTGCTCGGCCACTGGATCGAGATGCGTTCGCTGGCGCAGACCACGTCGGCACTGGATTCGCTCGCGGCTCTGCTTCCGGATGAGGCCGAGCGGGTCCAGGGTGATCAGGTCGTGACCGTGGCGCCGTCCGACCTGCGAGTGGGCGATGTCGTCGTGGTCCGCCCGGGTGGCAGCATCCCCGCCGACGGAAGGATCGTCGACGGCCGTGCCGACATGGACGAGTCGATGGTGACCGGCGAGTCCCGGACGGTTGCACGCAGCATCGGCGATGCGGTCACGGCGGGCACGGTCACCACTGACTCCGGACTGCGGGTCGAGGTCACCGCGACGGGAGAGAACACGACCCTCGCCGGCATCCAGCGTCTTGTGGCCGACGCGCAGAACTCCACCTCGCGTGCTCAGCGCATCGCCGACCGCGCCGCGGGATGGCTCTTCTGGTTCGCTCTGGGAGCCGCCGCGCTCACCGCGATCGTGTGGACCCTGCTCGGCGACCCCGACGCTGCGGTCGTGCGCACCATCACGGTTCTGGTCATCGCCTGCCCTCACGCGCTCGGCCTCGCGATCCCCCTGGTGGTCGCGATCGCGACAGAACGTGCCGCGCGCGGCGGGGTGCTGATCAAAGACCGCCTCGCCCTCGAGAGCATGCGCACGATCGACACCATGCTCTTCGACAAGACCGGCACCCTCACGAAAGGCGAACCGACCGTGACCGCCCTCGCGCCCGAGGGCGACCTCGACGCCGACACGGTCCTTGCACTTGCCGCCGCTGCTGAAGCCGACAGTGAGCACCCGCTCGCGAAGGCGATCGTGCGAGCTGCGACCGACCGCGGACTCGCGATCTCCACAGCGACCGGGTTCTCATCGTCGCCCTCGGTCGGCGTGGTCGCGACCGTCGACGGCCGGCAGGTCCGGGTCGGCGGGCCGCGACTGCTCGAGGAGCTCGGCACGGACGAAGTCACGGCCGCGGCGGGGTGGCGCGAAGACGGCGCGGTCATCCTCCACGTCGTGCGTGACGCAGAGGTGATCGGGGGTGTGAAGCTCGCCGACGAGATCCGCCCCGAATCGCGCGAAGCCGTCGACGCGCTGCACAGCCTCGGCATCCAGGTCGTCATGATCACCGGAGACGCAGAAGCCGTCGCCCAGTCCGTCGGCCGGGATCTCGGAGTCGACCGCGTCTTGGCGGGCGTGCGTCCCGAGGACAAGTCCGCGAAGGTGGCTGAACTTCAGCACGAGGGCCGTCAGGTGGCGATGGTCGGAGACGGCGTCAATGACGCACCCGCCCTCGCACAAGCCGACGTCGGCATCGCGATCGGCGCCGGCACTGATGTCGCGATCGCCTCCGCCGGCGTCATCCTCGCGAGCGATGACCCCCGCTCTGTGCTTTCGGTCATCGAGCTCTCGCGCGCCAGCTATCGCAAGATGAAGCAGAACCTGTGGTGGGCGGCCGGCTACAACCTGATTGCCGTGCCCCTCGCCGCCGGCGTGCTGGCGCCGGTCGGGTTCGTGCTGCCGATGTCGGTGGGCGCCATTCTGATGTCGCTGTCCACCATCGTCGTGGCACTCAACGCCCAGCTGCTTCGGCGCCTCGACCTTCGACCTGAGGCGAGTGTCCAGGCGATCCTGGATCGGCGAGCCTGACACAGCGGGGGACGTTCGGCCTGTTCGCAGCAGTCCCGAGGGAGGAAGATCGAGTTTGCACGCCGGCCATCGGACCGGCGTGAGAGAGGATGACGGCTCATGATGTACGGACAGGGTTTCGGGTGGGGCTGGATGTGGTTCGGCGGCATTCTGCTTCTGCTCATCCTGGCGGCGTTGATCGTTCTGATCGTCCGTGCGGCGAGCGCGGGCTCGTCCGGGCGCGCCGGGCAGGTGCCGCCCGCACCGGCGAGTTCCGCGAGGCAGATCGCGGAGGAGCGCCTCGCGCGGGGGGAGATCACGCCGGACGAGTTCAGACAGATTGCCCGCGCCCTCGAGGAACACCCATAGCATCACCTCGCCCGCCGCAGTCGCCCTCTTCACAGTCCCTCTCCATCAGCGCCAGGCGGCTGTGCGCGCACGACGCCGTCGCCGGCATCCGCCACAGTTCAGCGTTTTCTGTACTATGGCGTCCATGCTCACCGCAACCGCGTCGGCCACTCACGCCGCCGCTCCGGTGCGTCTCGGTCACGCGCTGTCGGACTCGACCAAGGTGGGAGTCCTTCTCGCCCCCGCCGTGAACGAACTGCTCGAGGTCGTCCTTCGCGTCGAGCCCGGCTGTTGCTCCGGCGACACCTGCACCTGCCCATGACCGCCTCGGCTCTTCTCGAGGAGCGCAAGCACACACTGCAGCGTCGGATCCGGTGGATCGTTGCGGCGACGATCGGCTACAACCTGGTCGAAGCCGTCGTCGCGATCACCGCCGGGACCATCGCGTCCTCGGCCGCGCTGATCGCGTTCGGACTGGACTCCGGCATCGAAGTCCTCTCCGCCGCCGCCGTCGCATGGCAATTCACCCGGCGCGACCCGCAGCGCTGGGAGAAGGCCACCCTGCGGGTGATCGCAATCGCGTTCTTCGCGCTCGCGATCTACGTCACGGTCACGTCATTGATCGCGCTGATATCGCGGGTCGAAGTCGAGCACAGTGCTCTGGGGATCGCCATCACCGCGCTGAGCGTGATCGTGATGCCCTTCCTCTCGCTCGCGGAACGCCGCACGGGCCGCGAACTCGGCTCGGCAAGCGCCATCGCCGACTCGAAGCAGACCCTCCTGTGCACCTATCTCTCCGCCGCCGTCCTGATCGGACTGGTGCTCAACAGCTTGTTCGGATGGTGGTGGGCGGACGCGATCGCCGGCCTCGTCATCGCCGGGTTCGCCGTTCGTGAAGGCCTCGAGGCATGGCGGGGGGACGCCTGCGCCACCTCGGTAGGAATGCTGCTCGAAGAAGAATCCGACGACCACGGCGGTGACGCCCGCTGACGGCCCGGCGCCGTCACGTGCGTTCGAGCTCAGCACGACCTCGGGGCCGGCGTCCGGATGCCGCCGGCGCGTCGCTCGCGAAGGGGAAGAAACCGCGCACCAATGCCCAGCCGAGTGCAGCGCCGACAAGCTGCGCGGCGATATATGGCAGGACTGACGTGGGCGCGATGCCGGCGAAGGTGTCGCTGAAGGCGCGGCCGATGGTGATCGCGGGGTTCGCGAAGCTCGTGGACGAGGTGAAGAAGTACCCGGCCCCGATGTACGCGCCGACGGCCGGTGCGGCGAGGTGCGAGCGGCCGGTGCGGACGAGGGCGAAGATCACCAGCACGAGACCGGCAGTGGCGACGACCTCGGCGAGGAGGTGTGGCCACGTTGCTCGATCGGTGGTGCTCCAGGAGATGGCCGGCGCAGCGAACATCAGGTTCGCAAGGATCGCGCCGCCGATGCATCCGAGGATCTGCACCGGGATGTAGGCCGTCGTGATCGCCACGCCCTTGCGATGCAGCAGGGCATCGACGATCGAGACCACCGGGTTGAAATGAGCTCCGGAGACGGTCTGGAAGATCAGGATGAGCACTGCCAGGCCCAGGGCGGTGGCGAACGCGTTCTCGAACAGCTGCAGGCCGACATCTGCGGGGGAGAGGGTCTGCGCGGCGATGCCGGAGCCGACGACCACGGCGCACAGCATGGCGCTGCCGAGGAACTCGCCGGCCAGGGCGCGAGTCGTATCCAGACTCACGACGCGATGAGCAACTGCGAGACGCGGGCGAGCGCTCCCGGCACGAGCGTGAAGTAAGCCCACGTGCCGCGCTTGCTGCGAGTGAGGAACCCCGCAGCGGTGAGCACCTTCAGGTGATGCGACACGGTGGACTGGCTCAGCCCGACCGGCTCGATCAGGTCGCAGACGCACGCCTCGGAGTCTTCCGATGCCGCGACGATCGACAGCAGACGCAAGCGGGCGGGGTCGGCGAGAGCCTTCAGCGTGGTGGCGAGCTGCTCCGCCTCCTCGGCGGAGAGCGGCTCACGCTGGAGGGGAGTGCAGCAGAGACCGGCAGAGACGTCGGCCACCTCGAGCATCGTGGTCATGCATCGACCCTAGTAGATATTGACAGATGTCGATAGATCAATGCACAATCAGCTATCGACGCTCATCGATATCACGTTGGAGGATGCTGTGACCTTGCTTGACCTGACGCCCCGCGTTGTCGAGAACGATCGACTGACCACTCTTCCGGTCGCGATCATCGGTGCCGGTCCGATCGGGCTCTCCGCAGCCGCGCACCTGCTGGAACGCGGCATCGGCTTCGTGATCTTCGAGGCTGGGGACCAGGCTGCGGCAAGCGTCCGCGCATGGGGTCACACGCGGCTGTTCTCGCCGTGGAAGCACCTGGTCGACCCGGCCTCGCGCCGACTGCTCGAGGCTCACGGATGGGAGCTGCCGGACCCCGAGCGCGCTCCGACCGGTACCGAGCTGGTGGAGAAGTACCTCGCCCCGCTGGCTGGGCTCGAGCCGATCGCATCCCGCCTGCGCACCGGCATCGAAGTGCTCGGGGTCACCCGGGAGGGAATGGATCGCACGCGTAGCCGGGCACGCTTCGCCACGCCGTTCGCGCTCCGCATTCGCACTGCGAGCGGCGAGATCGAGGACGTGTCCGCCCGCGCGGTCATCGATGCCTCAGGCACGTACCTCTCGCCGAATTCGCTGTCCTCCGGTGGGCTCCAGCTGCTGGGCATGACCGAGATCGCCGACCGTGTCACCGCTGCGCTGCCGGACGTGCTCGGCCGGGACCGCGCGCTGTTCGCCGGAGAGCACACCACTGTCGTCGGCGCCGGCCACTCCGCCGCGAACACCCTGCTCGGCCTGGTTGAGCTCGCTCGCGACGAGCCCGGCACGACAGTGACCTGGCTGATCCGCAACGCCCAGGCGGTTCGGGTGTCCTCCTCGACCGATGATGAGCTCGCCGAACGGGCGCGTCTCGGCAGCCGGGTCGACCAGGCGGTCGCTGACGGATGCATCGCCGTTCTCGACGGTTTCGAGATCATCCGCGGACGCCGCGCCGGCGACGCGGTGCAGCTCGTCGGCCACCGACACGGCGAGGTCGTCACTCACACCACCGACATCGTCGTGAACGCGACCGGCTTCCGCCCCGACCTGGACATGCTCCGCGAGATCCGTCTCGAGCTGGATGAGATCGTCGAAGCCCCCAAGCGCCTCGCGCCACTGATCGACCCGAACGTGCACTCCTGCGGCTCGGTCGAGCCGCACGGTTTTCGTGAGCTCGCCCACCCGGAGAAGGGCTTCTTCGTCGTCGGCATGAAGTCCTACGGGCGGGCACCCACGTTCCTGCTCGCCACCGGATACGAGCAGGTGCGCTCCGTGACCGCGTGGTTGGCCGGCGACACGGAAGCCGCCGCGAATGTGGAACTCGTGCTTCCCGCGACCGGGGTCTGCTCGACAGACGCGAGCGGCGGGGGCGGATGCTGCTCGTGACCACCATCCGCGGCCTGGTCTCGTCTGACCGTCGTGACCGGCCGGCCGCCCGAATCAGCAAATAGACTGCGGTCTATGAGTACCGGTTCGGGTCCGCGTGAGCTGACGATTCTCGGCGACCCGACCCGCGCACGGATCGTTCGGCTGATTCGCGACTCGCCCGATGGGCGCGCGCTCGTCGGCCGCCTCGCCGACTCACTCGGCCTGCGCCAGCCGACCGTCAGCCACCACATGAAGGCCCTCACCGAAGACGGAATCGTGATGCGACACCCGGAGGGGCGTGTCGTCTGGTATTCGCTGGACCCACGCAACGCCGAGCGCGTCCAGGCCCTCCTGGGAGACGGCACCGCGGTACCCGAAACCGAACCGGATCTGCCACGAATCGTCGAGGACCTCGCCGAGCGATATCGAGGCACATTCAGTGCGGAGACCGTCGAACGATACGTGTCGCAAAGCCACGAACTTCTCTCGTCCGACAACCCCACCCCTCTTCTCGGATCGCGAGTCGCCGCGTTTGCGACACTGCAACTCGACGCGCTCGCGCGATCCGAGGCGACTCATCGCGCGGTTCCCGAAGTGCTGTTCGTCTGCGTGGAAAACGCAGGGCGATCGCAACTCGCCGCCGGCATCCTGCGCCAGCTGGCGGGTGATCGGGTGCTCGTCCGCACCGCCGGCTCCGCCCCCGCCCACGCCGTGCGAGTGACGATCGTCACCGCCCTCGACGAGATCGGCGTCCCACTCGGGGGCGAGTTCCCCAAGCCGCTCACAGACGAAGCGGTCCGCGCTGCCGATGTCGTCGTGACCATGGGATGCGGCGACGCCTGCCCCGTCTACCCCGGTCGGCGCTATCTCGACTGGGACATCGAGGATCCCGTCGGAAAGCCGCTGGAGTCCATCCGCGCGATCCGTGACGACATCGACGCGCGCGTTCGAGCGCTCCTGGCCGAGCTGCTGCCGCATTGATCGTTCGCGACCGATTACTCAACACATAGATTTGGGTCTATGCTTTTGGGAGAAAGCGAGGCGCCATGACCGACAAGCCCACCGTCCTCTTCGTCTGCGTCCACAACGCAGGACGGTCGCAGATGGCCGCAGGATTCCTCCGTGAGCTCGGCGGTGGCGACATCGACGTGCTCTCTGCGGGATCCGCACCGAAGGACCAGATCAACCCGGTCGCGATCGAGGCGATGGCCGAAGAGGGCATCGATATCGCCGACAACACCCCGAAGGTGCTGACGGTCGATGCGGTCAAGGTGTCCGACGTGGTGATCACGATGGGGTGCGGCGACGTGTGCCCGATCTTCCCCGGCAAGCGCTATGAGGATTGGGTGCTCGATGATCCGGCAGGCCAGGGCATCGAGGCCGTCCGCCCCATCCGCGACGAGATTCGGCGCCGCGTCGAGGCGCTGCTGCTAGATCTTGCACCGTCCCAGGGTGCAGCGTGACTAGGCCATGGCTAGGCCATGACTAGGCCTCGACACGCACCGCGTCTGCAGGCCGTAAGGGGTGCCGCCACCGCAGCGTCGCTGCTCGCAGTCGCCGTTCTGCTCGGCGCGTGTGCCGGATCATCGGCCGACGGCGACAGATCGAGTGGAGGGCTCAGCGGCACGGTGCTTGCGGACGGTTCATCTACGGTCGCACCGCTGACGGACGCCGCCCGTGATCTCTTCATCGGCGAGCAGCCGGACGTGGAGATCAAGATCACGACGACCGGCACGACCGCCGGCTTCCGGTCGTTCTGCGCCGGCATCACCGACATTTCCAACGCGTCACGCGCGATCTCGCAGGAGGAGATCGCCACATGCTCAGGCGCGGGCATCGAGTTCACCGAGATCATCGTCGCCAACGATGGACTGTCGGTCGTTCTGAACCCCGGGAACGACTGGGCGACGGACCTGTCGGTCGATCAGCTTCACACCATCTGGGCGCCGGAATCCGCGGGGGAGGTCACCAACTGGAACCAGGTTGACCCCGACTTTCCCGACCAGCCGCTGGTCCTTTTCGGTCCTGGTCGCGACTCAGGAACGCTCGATTTCTTCACCGCTGCGGTCAACGGCGAAGAGGGCGCGATTCGTTCGGACTACCGCGCATCCGAGGACGACAACGTCACGGTCGACGGTGTCGCGAAAGAGGTCGGAGCGATCGGGTTTCTCGGCCTGAGCTACGTCAATGCGAACGAGGGCTCGATCGTCGCGGCATCCATCGATGGCGTTGCACCCAGCACGAAGACGGTACAAGACGGCAGCTACACGCCACTCAGTCGCCCTCTGTTCATCTACGTCAGCAACACTTTCTATGCGGACAAGCCCCAGGTGAAGGCATTCGTCGACTTCTACGTCGACAACGCGCTGGAAATCGCTGCGCGAGCACTGGTCGTGCCGCTCACCGGCACCCAGATCACGACCGCTCAGAACGAGCTCGCGTCACTCGATTGAGCGGCCGACAAGTCCAGTAGGAAGCCCATCATGCACATCGTCGCCATCGGCGGCAGCGACGCGGGAATCTCCGCTGCACTGCGCGCCAGAGAAATCGATCCCAGCGTCGAGGTCACCGTCGTCGTCGCCGACGCCTACCCGAACTACTCCATCTGCGGCATCCCGTATTACTTCTCAGGCGATGTGAAGCCCTGGCAATCCCTGGCACACCGCTCGCACGCGGACCTCGAGGCGACGGGCATGCGGCTTCGACTGGATACCGTCGCGACCGCAATCGATGTCGCCGGCCGGCGGCTGACTGTGCAGGACCAACGCGGCGAGTCCGTCATCGACTACGACGAGCTGGTCGTCGGCACCGGCGCGCTTCCCGCCTACGCCGGCATCAGCGGACTCGACCAGCTCGGACCGGAAGACGGCGTGCACGTCATCCACTCCATGGGCGACACGTTCGCGCTGGACGCCCACCTCAGCGAACGCGACCCGCGCAGCGCCATCATCATCGGCGCCGGCTACGTCGGCCTCGAGATGGCGGAGGGCTTCACCGCTCGAGGAATCGCCGTGACGCAGCTTCAGCGCGGCCCCGAAGTGCTGTCCACGGTCGACCCGGAACTGGCCTGGCTCGTGCACGCCGAGCTGGTCGAACACGGCGTCTCCGTCCACACGAACACCACCGTGCGCGCCGTGGAGAAGACGGCGGCGGGGCTCACGGTGCGTGCGGAGCACGAGGGTCAGCCTGTCACCTTCACCTCCGATCTCGTCCTTGCCGTCGTGGGGGTTCGCCCCAACACGAGCCTGCTCGAGCGTGCCGGCGCGACCCTCGGCGCGGGCCGGGCGGTGATGGTCGACGAGCACATGCGCACCGGTGTTCCGCACGTTTTCGCCGCCGGCGACGGTGTCGTGACGCATCACCGCCTTCTCGGCGTGACCTATCTCCCCTTGGGCACGACAGCGCACAAGCAGGGCCGCATCGCCGGGGAGAATGCGCTGGGCGGATCGGCGCGATTCGCCGGCTCCGTGGGCACTCAGGTCGTCAAGGTGTTCGACCTCGTCGCTGCCCGCACCGGGCTGCGCGATCTCGAGGCCGCCGCCGGTGGATACTCGCCGGCCAGCACGCAGACCGTCGCAGACGACCACAAGCGCTACTACCCGCAAGCGCAGCCGATCAACATCCGCATCACCGGCGACACCGGCACCGGACTTCTGCTCGGTGCTCAACTCGTCGGCCGACTCGGAACCGAGACCGCGAAGCGCGTCGACATCTACGCGACGGCGCTCTTCGCCGGCCTGACAGTCGATCAGATCAGCGACCTCGATCTGTCGTACACCCCACCGCTGGGGTCCCCGTGGGATGCCGTGCAAGCCGCGACACAGGCATGGTCGCGAGCGAACCCCACCGATGCCCGGCGAACGACCCATTCCGCCCCGCTTTCCTGACACCGTACGCTCAACCGCCGTTCACCCGATCCTCGTCGATGAGTCATCTCGTGTCTCTACGTTCTTCTCATCCCGACCTTTCGCAGCGCTTTTGCGCGCGCGTAGGGAAACACCGAGAGGAACAGCACATGTCATACCTTCACCGCCCGTTCAGACTCGCCGCGGCAGGCGTAGCCCTGCTCGCCACCGCCAGCCTGGTGCTGGTCGGCTGCGCCGGCGACCCGGCTTCTGAGGCGAGCGGTGACGGCGCGACCGTCGACGCTGCCACGGCCACGAGTCTGGTCGACTTCGGCACGCTCGAGGACCTCGAGACCGCAGCCAAGGCCGAGGGCAAGCTGAACGTCATCGCGCTGCCGCGCGACTGGGCCAACTACGGCGAGATCCTCGACCTGTTCGCCGAGAAGTACCCCGAGATCACGGTCGATGAGCAGTCGCCCGACGTATCCAGCGCCGAAGAGATCCAGGCGGCTGAGACCAACGCCGGGCTCGACACCGCCCCAGACGTGTTCGACATCGGCCTCACCGTCGCCCTGCAGAACACCGACGTGTTCGCGCCGTACCAGGTGCAGACGTGGGATGACATCCCCGATGCGCTCAAGGAGCCGACCGGACTGTTCGTCGGCGACTACGGCGGATACATGTCGATCGGCTACGACTCGGCCAAGTTCGAGGCGCCGGCCGCGCTGGATGATCTGCTGGACCCGGCGTACAAGTCCGCGGTCGCGATCAACGGCGACCCCACCCAGGCCGGTGCGGCGTTCGCAGCGGTCGGCCTCGCGACCGTGCAGAGCGGCGGGACTCTGGATGACTTCCAGCCGGGCATCGACTTCTTCTCCGAGCTCAACGCCGCAGGCAACATGCTCAAGGTCGATGTCACGACCGCGACTGTCGCCAGCGGAGAGACCCCGGTCGTGTTCGACTGGGACTACCTGAACGCCGCGCACGCCGGCGACAACGCCGACTGGAAGGTCGTGGTCCTGCCCGGCACCGGCTACGCGGGCTACTACAACCAGGCGATCAACAAGGACGCGCCGCACCCTGCCGCTGCGCGCCTCTGGCAGGAGTTCCTCTACAGCGACGAGGTGCAGAACCTGTGGCTGAAGGGTGGCGCACGTCCGGTTCGGATGGAGGCCATGACCGCTGCCGGAACGATCGACGAAGCGCTCGCCGCCGCACTGCCCGAAGCGCCCGCTGACACCGTCGTGCCGACCGAGGCGCAGAGCACGGCCGCCGGCGAGCTGCTCGGCGAGAAGTGGGCCGCGGCGATTCAGTGACATCGCCCGACCTCGTCGCCGGTCCTGATCTGGATCGGGTGACAAGCCCCGCCGTGCCGGAGCCAACCGCTCCGGCACGGCGCGGTGCCGTGCGCGTCGGGTGGGCGTGGCTCGGTCTGGTCCCGTTCACTGCATATGTGCTGCTGTTCCTCGCGCTGCCCACCGTTCTGGCGGTCGGTTCCGGGCTGTTCGACGATGACGGAGCCTTCACGCTCGCCAACGTGGCTGCGCTCGGTGATCCCGTGATCCTGACCACCTTCTGGAACTCCGCGTGGCTGTCGCTGCTGACCGCCCTGATCGGCGCGATCGTCGGCGCGATCGTCTGCTACGCCCTTCTGGGCCTGCCGGAGACCGGCGCCGTTCGGACGATGGTGGATGCCGCATCCGGTGTGCTGGCGCAGTTCGGCGGCGTGATGCTCGCGTTCGCGTTCATCGCCACGATCGGCCTGCAGGGGCTGGTCACCACGTTCCTGATGGACGGCTTCGGGATCGACATCTTCGCGAACGGACCGTGGATCTACGAACTGCCCGGGCTGATACTTCCGTACATCTACTTCCAGGTGCCGCTCATGATCATCACGTTCATGCCTGCCCTCTCAGCGCTCAAGCCGCAGTGGGCCGAGGCGAACCTCACGCTCGGCGGCACGTCATCGGGGTTCTGGCAGCACGTCGGAATCCCCGTGCTGGCGCCGTCATTCTTCGCGAGCCTCCTGCTGCTGTTCGCAAACGCGTTCTCCTCATACGCGACGGCTGCCGCCCTCGCCAGCCAGGGGTCGCAGATCGTGCCCCTGCAGATTCGCACCGCGCTGACCAGCGAGACGCTCCTCGGTCGCGAGAACCTCGCCGGCGCACTCGCTTTCGGGATGATCGTCGTGGTGGCGATCGTCATGTGGGCATATTCGTTCATTCAGCGACGTGCATCCCGGTGGCAGGCATGAACGGACTGGCACCGCGCCCGCTGACCCGCTGGATCATCGGCATCGTCGTCGGCTTTCTGTTCGCTCTCCCGCTGGTATCCACACTCCTCTTCACGCTCAAGGACGGCGACGGGTACTCGCTGGTGCACTGGACGAGTCTGTTCGACCCGGCCAAGGCGGCGGTGTTCGCCCCGATCTGGGTGGGGCTCGGCAATTCCCTGATCCTCGCGGTCGTCACGGTGGCGATCGTCCTGTTCCTCCTGGCGCCCACCATGCTGCTGATCGCCCTGCGGTTCCCCTCCTTTCGTCGCCCGTTCGAGTTCCTTGTGCTGCTGCCGATCACGATCCCCGCGATCGTCCTCGTCGTCGGACTGGCCCCGATCTATCAGCAGATCGGACGCACCCTCGGTACCGGCGCCTGGACGCTCGCGTTCGCCTACGGCATCACCGTGCTCCCGTTCGCCTACCGATCCATCCAGGCATCCATCGACGCGATCGACGTCCGCACCCTCTCCGAAGCCGCCCGCTCGCTCGGTGCCGACTGGTTCACCGTCGTCACCCGCGTGCTCGCTCCGAACCTCCGCCCCGGCCTGCTGGCGGCATCCCTCATCTCGGTCGCCGTCGTTCTGGGGGAGTTCACGATCGCGTCGATCCTGAATCGCCAGGTACTGCAGACAGGGCTGGTCGTGGTGAACAAGATCGACGCATATGCCTCAGCGATGTTCACCCTGATGGCACTCGCGTTCGCCTTCCTGCTGCTGCTCATCATCGGGCGGGCCGGACGACCCTCCGCCGGAAAGAAGAACTCATGACCAACCCGCGGAGTCTGCCCCGCACCGCCGACAATCTGCTGCTGGCCGCCGTCGGCGATGGCACCCGTGCGGAATTCCGGGGTGTCGTCAAGGACTACGGCACCAACCGCGTGCTGCACGGTGTGGACCTGGATGTCGCCCCCGGCGAGTTCGTCTCGCTCTTGGGGCCATCCGGATGCGGGAAGACGACCGCACTGCGCGTCCTCGCTGGCCTGGAGCAGGCAACCGAAGGCTCCGTCTACCTGGGCGGACGAGACGTCTCGAGGGTGCCGACGAACAAGCGTGACATCGGCATGGTGTTCCAGTCCTACTCGCTGTTCCCTCACCTTCGGGTCATCGACAACACCGCGTTCGGACTCCGCCGTCGCGGTGTTCGTCCGGCCGAAGCGCACAAGCGCGCGGGCGATGCCCTCGACCTCGTCGGTCTCGGACATCTCGCCGACCGATACGCCCACCAGCTCTCCGGCGGGCAGCAGCAGCGCGTCGCGCTCGCACGCGCGCTGGTGACCGAGCCGCGGGTGCTGCTGTTGGACGAGCCCCTGTCGGCACTGGATGCGAAGGTGAGGGTGCAGCTGCGCGACGAGATCCGCCGCATCCAGCTGCGGCTCGGTATCACGACCGTCTTCGTCACCCACGATCAAGAAGAAGCCCTCGCCGTCTCCGATCGGATCGCGGTGATGAGCGCCGGACGCATCGAGCAGATCGGGACACCCGAAGACCTGTATCTGCGACCTGCCACGCCCGAAGTCGCCGCGTTCGTCGGATTGTCGAGCTTGGTGCCCGGGGTCGTCTCACACGGCGTGGCGACCGTCTGGGGTCAGGCTCTGCCGCTGCAGTCTCCCCTGCGTGACGGAGCGGTGGAGGTGTTCCTTCGGCCCGAGAACCTCAGATTCGTCGGACCGGGTGACCCTGGTATCGGCGCCGTCGTCCACGAGAGCACCTTCCTCGGCAGCTTCCGCCGCACCGTCGTCCGCACTGATGACGGACACCTCGTACGACTGCAGCATGCGGCATCAGATCACGTCGAATTCGGGGATGCTGTCAGGATCGCCATCACGCCCTCGCCGGTCGCCGTGCGTCCGCGACCCACCTCGACGCAGGACGACGCCGAAGCGTGATCGAGGTACGCAAGGTGTCTGCATCACCGCGTCTGTGCACCAGCGCGCCGGATGCGCGGGCAATGACGGGTCCGGCGGCGCAGCG
The DNA here is from genome assembly GCF_011620715.1 of Microbacterium sp. Classification (GTDB taxonomy): domain Bacteria; phylum Actinomycetota; class Actinomycetes; order Actinomycetales; family Microbacteriaceae; genus Microbacterium. Next base: position 31,679 of record NZ_WOYP01000083.1, read on the forward strand.
ATCGACAGCAGCGAGAGCGCAGCAGTGGTCAGGCGCTTCGGATACTGGAGGGCGATGTTCGGGGTGAAGTGGTCGTCGGCGGTCGTGTATCGGTTCTGAAGCCCATCGGCGAGGATCCGCCAGGGGCGATTGAGCGCCCACTCCGAGAGGTCGACCTCCCGGTCGCCGGTATTGCGAAACTCCACGAAGTCGTCGTCAGAGCCGGCCGGGGCAGCCCGGAATGTTCGCTCCGGTTTCACTGACCGTTCATAGGGGCCGATCGCTCGTCCTGGGAGTGTTGGTGGCGGCGGAATACTGCATCGCCACCCGTGCAGGAACGGTGCTGAGAGGGGCACATCATGAGCGACACGACCACCGAGGCTCCCGTGATGGAGCTGCTGGCACGCATGACGACCGACTCGTTCGAGTCGTCGAGCCTCGACATCGACACTCTCATCCTGGTGCGCCTCGCTGCGCTCGTGGCCGTCGACGCCCCACCGGTGTCGTACGCGCTGAACCTCGGGTTCTCGCTCGAGGACGGGCTGGACGTGGACAGCATCCGCGGCCTCCTCACCGCGATCGCGCCGATCGTCGGCACTGCGAAGATCGCGTCCGCCACGGGCAACATCGTGCGCGCTCTGTCGAACGAGGTAGAGCTGGGCGATCTTGAAGTCGCTGAGTTGGAGGACGACTTCGAAGGGGACGACGTCGACGAATAGACGCTCGTCGGGGTGGCGACATCGTCCACTGATGTTCACGAAGTCGTCAGCTCGTCGTCACTCCGGCGCATGACCGCATTCATGCGCCGGGGTCATTCTTGAGACTTCATCCGGCCGTGCCTCGGCCGGACGTAGGGCCGCCGGGATATACCCGGACGTCGGGCCGCCGGGATATACTACGGCCGGACGTACAGCGGCCGGACGTACAGCGGCCGGGGGAGGTGCGATGGGTTCTCCGACGATGTCAGTCCTCGCCTGGGCCGAATCGCCTCTTCAGCTCGTCGGAGCAGCCGAGTGGGCGGCCGCTCATGGGCGCCGCGTGCCGCTTGCCGGCCGGCTCACCGCCCAGATGTCGTCGACCGCCGACGAGCTCGTCGAACGCGGTGCGATGTTCGGCCCAAGCGAGCCGTATCTGGGCATCCCGTGGAATCTTCTCGCGACGCACCGCCACTGGTTGGTGGGTGACGGCTTCTCGGGGCAGTTCCGGCTGGCGGCGTCGATCCTGCGGCCGCGCCGGATCACGTTCCTCGACGATGGAGCGAATGCGATCGCCTTCGCCGACGCTCTGACCGGCCGTGGGCCGTACTCCCGGCCCGGAGTGGTCGAGCGAGGAATGACCAGGCGGTTGGTGCCGTTCGCGATCGAGCAGGTTCTCGGCCGGGCGCTGGCCGGCGACGTCGAGATCTTCACGGCTTTCGACTTCGGTGAGCGGCGATCCGCAGACCTTGCCGACATCGGCGTGCGGGTCGAACGTCATCGATTCGAGTGGACGCGGCGTACTGCGCGCCCGTTCACGCCCGTCACCGATGGACGGGTGCTGCTCGGCAGCGCGCGACCCGTCGACGGACGGATGCCGTTGGCCGAGTACCTCGATTGGGTGAGGCGCGAAGCCTCGCTCGCACCGGTCACCTACCTGCCGCATCGGCGCGAATCAGCCGTCCAGACCGCGGCTGTCTCCGCGATCCCCGGCGTTCACGTGTGGACGCAGTCCCTGCCGGCGGAGCTGATCCTGGCAGGGGCCACCGAGCCACTCGAGATCCTGACGCTTCCGTCGTCGACGACGACCACCCTCCCTCTGGTTCTGCAGGGAACGGGCAGTGTGATCCGCAGCGGCCGTTCCGAGATCGACACCGAGGGCTGGAGCGTCACCGCGTGACCGAGGTCGTCGCCGTCATCCCCGCCCGGGGCGGGTCGAAGGGGGTGCCCCGCAAGAACGTGCGCCGCGTGGGCGGCGTTCCGCTCGTGGCGCGGGCGATCGCCGCGGCCCGTGCCACGGCATCCGTCGAGAGAGTGTTCGTCTCCACCGACGACCAGGAGATCGCCGCCGTGGCGCAGGAGTGGGGGGCGCACGTGATCGCCCGCCCGGCCGAACTCGCTGACGACGAGGCCAGCAGCGAGAGCGTCCTGCTGCACGCCCTGGACGCGCTCGAAGATCAGGGCATCATCCCTGAGGTGCTCGTCTTCCTCCAGGCGACCTCGCCGTTCATCGACCCGCGGGACATCGACGTCGCGATCGACCTCGTGGCCGCCAACGAACACGACTGCGTCTTCTCGGCGATCGAGACCTACGGGTTTGTCTGGGCCGCCGACGCCGGCATCGCCAGTGGTGTCAACCACGACCCGAGTGTTCGACCGCGGCGTCAGGACCGCGAGCCTCACTACCTCGAGACCGGGGCGTTCTATGTCATGGATGCCGCTGGATTCCGCGACGCTCGCCACAGGTTCTTCGGCAGGGTGGGGTTGGTCGAGGTCGCCGAGCGCACCGCGATCGAGATCGACTCCGAAGAGCAGTTGGCCCTTGCGCAGGCGATCGCGCCGCTGTTCGCACACGACAACGTCCTGATGGGCGCCGCTGCCGTGGTGACCGACTTCGACGGGGTGCACACCGACGACACGGTGCATACGGATGCCGATGGGCGGGAGAGCGTGCGGGTGAGCAGGTCTGACGGGATGGGCATCGCACGGCTGCGCCGCGCCGGCATTCCCGTCCTGATCCTGTCCGCTGAGACGAATCCGGTCGTGAGCGCCCGGGCGCGCAAGCTCGAGGTCGATGTCCTCCAGGGCGTGCAGGACAAAGTCGGCGCACTCCGCGAGTGGGCGAAGGCCCAGGGTGTCCCGCTTTCGCGCATCGCCTATATCGGCAACGACATCAACGATCTCGGGTGTCTCGAGGTCGTCGGCTTTCCGGTGGCCGTTCCGGAGGCCCATCCGCTCGTCCTCGCCGCCGCGCGGGTGGTCGTGAGCCGCACCGGAGGACACGGGGCGGTCAGGGAACTGGCCGACCGTGTGCTCCGCGACCAGGGGGATCCCGGCCTCACAACAGCACTGCGCAGCTCAGCTACGCCACACGAAGGGCACCACTGATGACCGTGACGATCGGATCGAGGGTGATCGGAGGCGGTCGCCCCGCCTACGTGATCGCCGAGATCGGCCTGAACCACAACGGCGACGTCGAGCTCGCCAAGCAGCTGATCGACGTCGCAGCCGATGCCGGCGCGGACGCCGTGAAGTTCCAGAAGCGCACACCGGAGATCTCGACGCCTGCGCACATGCGGGACATGCCGCGAGAGACGCCCTGGGGAACGATGACCTATCTCGAGTATCGCTATCGAGTCGAGTTCACCCGTCAGCAGTACATCGAGGTCGCCGACCACGCCCTCATCCGAGGTCTCGATTGGTTCGCCTCCCCGTGGGATGTGCCGAGTGTGGAGTTCCTCGAGGACCTGAGCGTCGTCGCGCACAAGATCGCCTCCGCATGCCTGACCGACATCCCGCTGCTGGAAGCCGTGCGCGACACCGGCAAGCCGGTCATCCTCTCCACCGGCATGTCGACGATCGAGCAGGTGGACGCCGCCATCGAGGTGCTCGGCACCGACCGGCTCGTACTGATGCACGCGACCTCGACCTACCCGATGGAGCCGGAAGAGGCGAACCTGCGGATGATCCCCGCTCTGCGCGACCGCTACCCGGGCGTGCCGGTGGGCTACTCGGGCCACGAGCGCGGCCTGCAGATCTCGCTGGCCGCGGTCGCGCTCGGCGCGGTCACGGTGGAACGGCACATCACCCTCGACCGCACGATGTGGGGTTCCGACCACGCGGCATCCCTCGAACCAACCGGTCTTCAGCACCTGATCCGCGACATCCGCATCGTCGAGCGCGCTCTGGGCGACGGCGTCAAGCGCGTGTTCCCGGGAGAGCAGGCGCCGATGGCGAAGCTGCGCCGCGTCCTCACATGACCGATGGTCCGCTCAGCGTCGTCGCGATCGCCGACACGGACTCGTATGTGAAGTGGGCGGCGGCCCTTCTCGGCACTCTGCCGAAGGGGTCGAACGCCGATCTGCTGATCGTCGAGACGCCGCTTGCGGTGAGCGCCGCGCAGCAGCAGACCGCGCTCGCGCGCAGCGGACTCGACCCGGAGCGCGTTCGCCGGGTCGAGTTCGATGACCTCACCGCCGCGCTGCGCGGGCTTGCGCCGGATGCCGTTCTGGTCGCTGCCCGGGGGCCGGTCGTCAGAGTGCTCATCGGGGTGGTCGCTGCGCTCGATCCTCGCCCTGTGATCGTCACAGGTCTGCCCGGCATCTCCATTCCCGAAACGACCGCAGCCATCGTCCACCGCACGCAGAGCGATCTGTTCGTTCTGCACTCCACACGGGAGGTCGCGGCTTTCTCGCGGCTCGCGCGTCGTCGCGGTCTTTCCCACCGCTTCGCGCTGGCTCGACTGCCATTCGCCGAGAGCGCCGCGACGATCGAGCCGGCCGCCCTCGGGGGAACGGACCTCGTCTTCGCCTCGCAAGCGATCGTTCCGCACGAACACGCAGACCGAATGCGGCTCGCCCAGCTCCTTCTGTCCGCCGCCCACGCGAATCCGGGCAAACGCGTCGTGGTCAAAGAGCGCGCCGCGTCGGGCGAGCATCAGACTCATAAGCAGCGTCACGGTCTTCCTGCGCTCCTTCGCCGACTCGGGCCGCTTCCCGAGAACCTCGTCGTGTCGACAGAGTCGATGGCGCGGGCGCTGGACACGGCAGAGGGCCTGGTCACGGTCAGCTCGACCGCCGCGATCGAAGCGGTCGCGCGGGGGATCCCTGTCATCGCCCTCGACTCCTTCGGCGTGCACGACAAGCTCATCAACACGGTCTTCGTCGGCAGCGGGCTGCTCGGCTCTGACGAAGCCGTCATCCGGCGGGAGTTCCGGCATCCTGCCCCCGTGTGGCTCGAGGAGAACTACTTCCACGACCCGGCGAAGGACGACTGGATCGCGCACGTCGGTCAGCTGGTCGTCCTGCGACGCGCGGGGGCGCTCCCGCCCAAGCCGGGTCGGGTGCGCCGCGGTGGTCGGGTGCGGGACGCGTGGGAGCGCAAGCTCGCTCTCGGACGCAAAGACCGCTCGCTGTCCGGCGCCGCCGTCTACGCCGCCGTCGTTCCTCTGCGCGCGCTGCTGAGGCCCATTCTGCGGCCGTACTACCGCCGCAAACTCAGGGCTGCCTGAGGGTGATCCGATTCCCGCCGGCTCCCTGGGAGACGGGCGAACCGCTCACCGGGTGCCGGGGGCGAACCGGCGTGTGAGCACCGCGTCCAGCGCCCACCCCACGAGCAGTGCGATCGCGATGGAGATCAGGACGGCCGCGACGGGGTATGCGGGCAGGAGGCGGGCGATTGCGGCTCCGATGAAGGACTGGTACACGGCCCACGCGCATGCTGCAAGCGCGCACAGTCCGAGGTAGCGGGGCGCCGGGAGCCGTTCGGCGCCGGCGGTGAGGTTCACGGCAATACGCGCGAACGGGATGAATCGGGCGGTGAACACGACCGCGGCGGTGCTGCGCGCCAGCCGGCGCTTCGCCCAGGCCCGCATCGAGACCACTCGCGGCGCCCGCGACCACCTCCACCGATCGACACCGATCGTGCGACCGATCGTGTAG
>NZ_WOYP01000083.1:37392-41199 GCF_011620715.1 Microbacterium sp.
CGGCGCCCGCGACCACCTCCACCGATCGACACCGATCGTGCGACCGATCGTGTAGCACGCGGCATCCCCCGAGAACGCGGCGATCGCCGCGACCGCGACCACCGCGGCGATGGGCGGCTGACCGTGCACGACCGAGAGTGCGGCCAGGGCGGTGACGGCGGCCTCGCCGGGGATGACGACGAGGAAGGCGTCGCCGAACACCAGCGCGAACAGAAGCGGCAGTGCCCACGGGCTTGTCGCGACGGCGGCCAGCAGATCGTCAATCACGGTTCCTGAGTACCAGCACGAGGTGAATGGTCGAGAAACGGCACCGGTCGGTAACGGCTGTGGGTGCGGCCGATGAACTCTTGGCCAAAGCGACCGGTTCAGCGAGGGTAGGGCGCTGAGCGCACTGCACCCTGGATGTGTGAGAGTCGCGCTGCTGGCCGAATCCTTCCTTCCGCACATGAACGGCGTCACGAACTCGGTGCTCCAGGTTCTGGCCCATCTCGAACGCCACGGTCATGAGGCGATGGTGATCGCCCCAGGCTCGGGCACCGGCTCCGAGCAGATGCAGATCGCCGGGTCCGATGCCCGCACCGAGCAGCTGCGCTCGGTGCCGCTGCCCTCATATCCGCAGGTGCGCGTGACCGTCGCGACCACACCGCACGTCACCGGGCTGCTGGCCGACTTCGCGCCGGACGTCGTGCATCTCGCCTCGCCGCTCGTGCTCGGCTGGCACGGGCAGGCCGCCGCCAACCTGCTGCGGGTCCCTACCGTGGCGGTCTATCAGACGGACGTCATCGCGTACGCCGCCAAGTACGGGGTTCCGGGTGGGGCACCGCTGGTCGCGTCTCACATCCGGCGACTTCACCGGCGGTCGACCCTCACACTCGCACCGTCGACAGCTGCGGCCGCGCAGCTGCGCGATCTGGGCGTCGATCGCGTCCGGCTGTGGGGGAGGGGAGTGGACATCGACCGGTTCGAGCCGAGTCGCCGCAGCGACGCCTGGCGGGCGAAGATCGGCCCGGGCGAGACCCTGGTCGGCTACGTCGGGCGGCTCGCGCCCGAGAAGCAACTCGAGGATCTGCGCGTGCTGGTCGATCTGCCCGGGGTCCGGCTCGTGATCATCGGCGAAGGGCCCGCCCGTGCCCGCCTCGAACGGCAGCTTCCCGGTGCGGTGTTCACCGGCTTCCTCGGCGGCACGGATCTTGCGCGAGCCGTCGCGAGTCTGGACGTGTTCGTCCACCCGGGCGAGAGCGAGACCTTCTGCCAGGGAATCCAGGAAGCCCTCGCCAGCGGCGTCCCCGTCGTGGCGACGGGCCGCGGCGGACCGCTGGATCTCGTGCACAACAGCATCAACGGATGGCTGTACGAACCCGGCGACCTGCGCGCCATGCGCGACGCCGTCGCCGATCTGACCGGCGACGGGCTCAAGGCCCGGGCGTTCGGAGTGGCCGGACGCCGCGGAGTGCTCGGCCGCTCCTGGGCGGCTCTCGGAGACCAGCTTCTCGCGCACTATGCCGACGCCGCGTCCCTTCGACGCATCGATGAGCAGCTCCTCAGCCGCATCGGCGAGCGCCCCGCACTGCCGCCATCGGCGGGCAAGCGCAGGCCGGTGCGTCGCTTCGTCGCGGTCGGAGACTCCGTCACGGAGGGCCTGAGCGACGGTTCGAGAATGACAGACGGGCAGTACCGCGGCTGGGCAGACAGGCTCGCCGAGCTCATCGCCCACGCGCAGCCCGGCCGCGCTGGCCTGCAGTATGCGAACCTCGCCGTGCGCAGCCGGCGGATCGAGCACGTGGTGCGTGATCAGATCCCGAGAGCGATCGACCTGCGCGCCGATCTCGTCTCGGTACTGGTGGGCGGCAACGACCTGGTGAGGCTGGGTGCGGACCCCGTCGCTCTCGCAGCCCGCCTCGGCGACGGCATCCGCCGGCTGCGGGCGTCGGGCTGCGACGTGCTGCTGGTCACCCCCTTCCTTCCGCGGCGGCGGGCATCGCTGTTGCTGGCCAAGCGCTTCGCGCTCTTCAACTCGGAGCTGCGCACGCTGGCCCGCACGAGCGGCGCCGTGCTGCTCGACGTCGAGACCGCTCCCACGATCGGGGATCTGTCGCTCTGGGCCGACGACGCCGTGCACCTGAACCCTCGCGGCCACCGGATGCTGGCCTACGAGGCGGCAGCGCGCCTCGGGGTCCCCGATGCAGAGCCGCTCGGTCTTCTGGAACAGTCGCTGCATGCGGATGACGGCGACGAGCCTGCGGCCGACCCCCGCGCCGCGTGGCTTCGGGATCACGCGATGCCGTGGATGCTGCGACGGCTGCGCGGCCGCACCGCCGGCGACGGGCGCGAGCCCAAGCACCCCGGCCTGGTCACGATCGGCGGCAGATCGGGCACCCGCATCGACGGGTAAGCCGCGCCGCAGCGACAGACAGCCGGAAACCCCGACACCTCCCGTTCACTTCGTCGTCATGCACTGGTCGAACAGGCGCGTCACGCTGTGCCGTGCGCTCCGCGCGCGGACGGGAGCGAGGGTGGGTGCCGCGCACTTCGTCGTCGTCGGCTACGCGTCGTCTGGTGAGCGAGCGCTCGGTGAATGGCTGGCCTCTTCGGCACTGGTCGAGGGCATTCACTCGGCCGTGCCGCCAGATCCTGCGGCGAACGCGGTGTCCGCGTCGTCTTCCACACGACCCGTGGTCGGCTGGCGGATGATCGCGTCGAACGGACGTGAGCTGGCCCGCAGCGTCGGGGTGTTCCGCTCGGAGCGGGATGCCGAGCATCACGTCCGTCTGGTGCAGGCGTCCGGCGCCGAGCTGGAATTCCACCCGGTCGCTGCGCGTTCGCCGCGCGGTGTGGGCTGGTGCGCGACCGCCGAGGGGCGTCCGCTGCTCATGTCCGCCCGCTGGTACGAGAGCCGCGTCGTCGCGCGCAACGCCGCGGCCTTGACGCGCCGGACGCTGATCGAGGGCCTGGCCGCACCCCTGGAGCACGGCACGACGCTGCGAGTGAAGGCGGTCCGCGCCGCCCGCGTCGAGGATCTTCCGCTCGAGCCGACGACCCAGCCGTCGACGCAGCCGTCGACGCAGCCGACTATGCAGTCACGTCGTCGATCGATCCCATCAGCCGCGACAGCACGGTGACGGTGCCGCCGTGGTTCAGCATCGTGCTCCTGAGCGGCATCGCCCTGCTCAGCAGGCTCGGGTGGTGGGCGTCGCCGGGCGGCCGGCAAGCGCACCCCGCATGATCTTCCCCTGCGTGAGGTGACCAGCGAGCTGGGCGCGGCGATGCGACTCAGCGATCGCGCCGTGCGGGAGCGCATGTCGACGGCCAGCACTCTGGTCGACGCGTTTCAGGCGACCTTTGCGTCGCTGCGTGAAGGTCGCATCGACCTGGCTCATGCCAGCGCGATCATCGACCCTGGCGTCGTCGTGGCCGACCCGGTTCTGAGGGCCGAATACGAGCGAATCGTGCTGGATGCTGCGCAGTTCGAGACCCCGTACCGATTGCGTGCGATAGCCCGGGTGGTCGCCGCGCGGATCGACCCGACGATGGTCGCGGAACTCCAACGGCGTGCCCACGGATCCCGCAGAGTGCGTGTGATCGACATCGGAGATGGCATGGCCCGGCTCCTTGCCGATCTGCCCGCCGTGCTCGCGCACGCGATCCACGATCGGCTGACCCAGATGGCTCACGAAGTCAGCCAAGGGACAGCCGGTCCGGCGACGGCAGAAGATCCTGCGACGGACGAAGCCGCACTCGACGAAGCTGCACACGACGAAGCCGCACAGGACGAAGCCGCACAGGACGAAGCCGCACAGGACGATGATG
>NZ_WOYP01000083.1:41299-55469 GCF_011620715.1 Microbacterium sp.
GACGAAGCCGCACAGGACGAAGCCGCACAGGACGAAGCCGCACAGGACGATGATGGCAACGGGCTGGTCATGATCGTCACCGGATCAGCGCGCACCGCGTGCGGTTCGACGTCGTCTGAGGCAGAGGCCGAAACACGGGCGTGCACCGACAGCGGGTCTGCGGATGCCGACGTCGCCGACGAGCGCACGATGGACGAACTGCGTGCTGACATCCTTGCCGACCTCATCCTCACGGGCACTCCCAGTGCGCATGGCAACGGCGACGCGCTCTCGGCGATCCGGGCGCACGTGCAGATCACGATCCCGGTGCTCACCGCTGCCGGCCTGAGCGATGAACCCGCTCTCATCGCCGGATACGGGCCTATCGACCGCGAGACCGCCGAGTGCCTCGCCGCCGGCGCATCCGGCTGGGACCGCGTCATGTTCCACCCCCACACCGGGGCGATCCTCGCCGTCGACCGATACCGACCCGGCGCCGAGCTCGACAGATTCCTTCGCGTCCGTGACGAACGGTGCCGGTTTCCCGGGTGCACCCAGCGGCCCTGGCGATGCGACCTCGACCACACCGTCGACTTCGCCCTCGGTGGCGAAACACGCGAGTGCAACCTGGCCCACTTATGCCGACGTCATCACGTGGTCAAGCACGCCACGGGTTGGAGAGTCCGGCAACTCGGTCACGGCACCCTCGAATGGACCAGTCTCACCGGTCGTCGCTATGTCGATCGGCCACCCGCACTCGTCCAGTTCGTGCCATCGCCGCAATGGCAGGTCGCCGGCTCGCTGTCCGACTCCGAGAGACCGCCCTTCTGACTCAGCGACCGACTCGCCCGGGGCAGCGCGGGAGCGCGGATGCGACCGCATCCATTCTCAGCGCTCATCGCCGAGGAGCCGGAATCCGGGTCGTATCCTGAGCCCATGGCGACAGGACGAGCGCATTTCGGCCCGGTCACGATCGCGTGGACCGACGCGGCGGCATCCGCCCCGCGGTCGGCCCATGTGCTCGGGCGACTCGGAGAGCAGCAGATGCGCAAGTATGCCGCGCTCAGCGGCGATGCAGCGACGCGTTTTCTCGCGGGGCGCTCGCTGCTCGCAGACCTGATCGAGGAGCTCACCGACGTCGCCGACCTCGGATTCACCACGACGTGCGAGCGATGCGGGGCCGACCATGGGCGACCCCGGCTGGAGCGGGCGCCGGTGGAAGTGAGCCTGAGCTACGCGGGCAGCGTCATCGCCGTCGCAGCAGCACGCCAGACGGACGCGGCGGCGGTGGGAGTCGACATCGAACGAGAGCCGAGCGAAGGGCCGCTCGTGCCGCTGCGCGACCTCGAGCGGCTCTTCGCGCCAGCGGAGGCTCCCGACACGCAGGGTTGGACTCTCATCGAAGCCGCGCTCAAGGCTGACGGTCGTGGTGTCACCGTCGACCTTGCCCAGGTGAAGGTCGGCGAGATCGGCACCGGCCGGCTGAGGGGATCGCGCGCTGTCCGCATTCCGAGCCGCGACAGCGTGGATGCCGGTGTGGATGCCGGTGTGGATGCCGGTGTGGATGCTGGGGCCATCGCGGGTCCTTCCGGTTTCGTGCTCAGTGCAGCGATGGTTCCGGCGGCGGGGGAGCGGCATCCGGCGTGAACGTCACGCCCGAACCCGGCAGTCCCGGCAGGAGCGGAAGATCGAGCCACGCGTGCATGAGGCTCGCGATCGGCACATGCGAGACGTCCTCTGCGAGCGCGACGAAGTCCGCGGTCGTCGCTGTGGCGGCGCGATACGTCCGGGTCCAGGTGCGCAGCAGACCGAAGAACGCGTCGTCGCCGAGGGTGAGCCGCAGAGCGTGGAGGGTGAGCGCGCCGCGTTTGTAGACGCGGTCGTCGAACATCAGGTCGGGGCCGGGATCGCTCAGCACGAGGTCCTGAGGCAGCGACGCGAGTCGCGCATGGTGAGACAGGGCCTTCTGGTGCGCCGTCGGGCCCCCGGAGTGCTCTGACCACAGCCACTCGGAGTAGCAGGCGAATCCTTCGTTGAGCCAGATGTCCTGCCACTTCGAGACGCCGACGCTGTTTCCGAACCACTGGTGGGCGAGTTCGTGCGCGATGAGCCGTTCGAGTCCCCCGAAGCCGTCGATGTGGTTGGCGCCGAACACTCCGATGCCCTGGGCTTCGAGGGGGATCTCGAGGTCGTCGGCCGTGACCACGACGGCGTACTCGTCGAGCGGGTACGGGCCGAACACGTCGACGAACAGAGCGACCATGCGGCCCAGATCGGCAAAGTCGGCGTGCACGCGGGCGGCGAGGGCGGGCGGGTAGAACAGTCGCCCGACTGGCCCGCTGAGCGCGACGACCTCCTCGACGTAGCGACCGATCTGCACCGTCATCAGGTACGTCGGTGTGGGCACGTTCTGCTCGAACGTCCAGGTCGTCCTGCCGCCGCTCGTGACGCGTCGGGTGCGCAGCCCGCTGGCCACGACCGCGTACGCGCGGTCGGTGGTGAGGACCACGCGAGAGGTGGCCTTGTCGGACGGCACGTCGTTGCAGGGGAACCAGGTCGGCGCGCCGGTGGGCTGCGATGCGACCAGTGCCCCATCGTCGAGTTCCTCCCACCCGATCGCGCCCCAGCGTGAGCGTCGCGGGCGGGGCGCGCCGGCATACGCGACACTCACTTCGAAGCTCTGCCCGGCTGCGAGGGGCGATGCCAGAGTGACGCGCAGTTTGCGGTCGCTCTGGTGGAACGCCGCGACGCGTGACCCGCCCACGCTGACCTTGGTCGCGCGCAATCCGACCAGGTCGAACGAGAGCGTCCGCGTGGCCACGACCGATCGTCCGCGAATCACCGCGGTTCCGCTGAGGCGATTCGTGCTCACCCGGTAGTCCAGCGTCAGGTCGTAATGATCTACGCGGATGCCGGTATCACCGCTCTGGGGGATGTACGCGTCGGCCCTCATGCGTCTGCCGACTGGTACGCCCGCACTTTCACCGCACGCCAGGGCCCGATCGGATTTCCGCTCCACCGGCTGCCGACGGGCACGGTTTCGCCGCGCATGACCAGCGACGCGGGGCCCACGGTCGCGTTGGCGCCGATGTTCGCAGCAGGCAGGATCACGCTGTGCGGGCCGAGCGTCGCCCCCGCTTCGATGGTGACCGTGTCGATGCTCATCACCCGATCATGGAACAGATGCGTCTGAACCACACATCCGCGATTGACGGTTGCGCCGTCGCCGAGCGTGACCAGATCAGGTTCGGGCAGCCAGTAGCTGTCGGTCCACACCCCTCGGCCGACTTTCGCGCCGAGTGAGCGCAGCCACATCGCCAGCGCCGGCGTCCCCGCGGCGGCATTGGCGAACCAGGGCGCGGCGACCATCTCGGTGAAGGTGTCGGATACCTCGGTGCGCCACACGAAGCTCGACCAGAGCGGGTGCTCGCCCGCACGGATCGGACCCACGAAGAGCCACTTCGCGATCGTCGTGATCAGTGCCGCGAGCGCTCCCGCCGCCAGCAGCACGATGCCCGAAGCGAGGATCGCGAGGGCGAGGCCCCACGTCTCGATCAGCCAGCCGAGAGTGAGCATGACCCCCAACCCGATCGCGCACGTGATGAACACCGGGATCACCCGGCACAGCTCCCACAGAGCCCGGGCGACGCGCAGCCTGCGACGTGGCCGATACGTGCGCTCGAGATCGGCGTCGTTGACGACGCGGCGCAGCCGCATGGCGGGTGAACCCAGCCACGATGAACCCGGTTTGGACTTCTCGGGTGCGACGGACAGCACAGCGACCAGACCGTCGCGTGGCACCCGGTGCCCGGCGCCGGCCATGCCGGAGTTGCCGAGGAACGCGCGCTTGCCGATGCGGGCGGGACCCAGATGCATCCAGCCGCCCTTCAGCTCGTACGTCGCGACCATCGTGTCGTCGGCGAGGAACGCGCCGTCATCGATCGTGGTCAGGGAGGGGATGAGCAGAACAGTCGATGCCTCGACGTCTCGGCCGACCTCGGCGCCCAGAATCCGCAGCCACACCGGCGTGAACAGGCTGGAGTACAGAGGGAACAGGATCGTGCGCGCCGAGTCGAGAAGCCGCTCGGTCGACCACGCCTGCCACGCGACCCGGCCGCGTACCGGGTGCACGCCTTCGACGAGTCCGATCGACAGCAGCCGCACCAGCACGACCACCGCGGCCGCAAACGTCACGCCGACGACCAGGGTCGACGGGGCAAGCCAGACCAGCCCCGCCGGGACAGCATCGGCGATCGAGGCGGCGCCGCGGATTCCGGAGGCCAGGAGGATGCCGCCTGCGGCGATCGCGAGGAACGGGAGCAGACCCAGCACCGCCGAAGAGGCACCATATGCCCACAGCCAGCGCTTCGGCGTCGGCGGACGCTCGGGCGCGAGTGGGCTCGACGTGCCGCCGACACGGGCGGCGGGGGAGCCCGCCCAGCGCTGCCCGGCGCGCACCCGCCCGAATACGGCGGACCCGGGAGCGATCTCGGCGTTGCGCCCGATCCGGGTGCCGGGCGCGAGCGTGCTGCGGGTGCCGATCGTCGCGCCGGCACCGATGCTGATACCGCCGATCCGCACCGTGTCGCCGTCGATCCAGTAGCCCGACAGGTCGACCTCCGGCTCGATGGCGGCCCCTTCGGCGATCTCGAGCATCCCGGTCACGGGGGGGAGCGAGTGCAGGTCGACGTTCGAACCCACCTTCGCGCCGAGTGCCCGAGCGTAGTAGCTGACCCACGGCGCTCCGGCGAGGCCGACAGGGTCGACCTGGTGCGCGACCTGCTCGGCCAGCCAGAGCCGCAGGTGCACACCGCCGCCGCGCGGATAGTCGCCCGGTTTCAGTCCCCTCAGCAGCAGGCGGGCGATCCCCGCGGAGGTCGCCATCCGGCCGAACGGGGTGACGAACAGGACCAGACCGAGCACGATGACCCAGAGTGGTGCTTCGGGGAGGAAGTCGAAACCCGGCAACAGGCGCAGGATCCAGCTCGCCGTGAGCAGCCAGGCGGTCCACCGCAGTCCCGCGAAGATGAACAGCGGCACACCGGCCAGGGTCTGCACCCATTGCATGATCCGGGGCGTCGGGTGCGCCACGCTGAACGTGTTGGGCAGGTCGTCCGGTTCGGATGCCTCCGACTCGACGGCATCCGCCATCTGGCGCAGCCGTGGCAGATCGTAGACGTCGGACATCGTGAATTCAGGGGCACGGGCGCGGATGCGCGAGACGAGCTGTGCGGCGGCGAGTGAGCCGCCGCCGAGCTGGAAGAAGTCGGCATCCTCGTCGACGGGACGGATGCCGAGCACGGCGACCCACTGCTCCGCAAGCCACGCCGCGGTACCGGACACGGTCGAGTCGGCAGCATCCGCATCGGTCAGCGGCCAGGGCAGCGATGCCTTGTCGACCTTGCCGGATGTGCGAACCGGAAGGTCGTCGACGACCGCGAGCAGCGGGATGAGGGGGGCAGGCAGCGTCCGCGCGAGCTCGGCGCGCGCCGTTCGGCGATCGAATCCCTCGGCGGGCACGACGTAGCCGACGAGGAGCGCAATCCCCGCCTCGGAGCGTTGCACGACGACCGTCGCCGCTGAGACGGCGCTCAGGGAGCGAAGCGCGGACTCGACCTCGCCGAGCTCGATCCGCCTGCCGCCGACTTTCACCTGATCGTCGGCTCGGCCGTGGAAGAGCAGACCCGCGGGGTCGAGGCGCACGAGGTCGCCGGAGCGGTACGCGCGGTCCCACCCGAGGCTCGGCATCGGGGCGTACTTCTCGGCATCCTTCGCCGGATCGAGGTATCGGGCGAGGCCGACGCCGCCGATGATGAGTTCACCGACCTCGCCGTCGGCGACCTGTTCGCCTGAGGAGTCGACCACCGCGAGAGCCCAGCCCGCGAGCGGCAGGCCGATGCGGACGGGGCCGTCACCGGTGAGGAGCGCGGCGCACGCGACGACGGTCGCTTCGGTCGGGCCGTAGGTGTTCCACAGTTCGCGACCCTCCGCAACGAGCCGCGTCACCAACTCAGGAGGGCAGGCCTCGCCGCCGAAGATCAGCAGACGCACGTTCTCGATGGCGTCCTGCGGCCACAGGGCGGCGAGTGTCGGCACGGTGGAGACCACGGTGATCCCGTGGCCGACGAGCCAGGGTCCGAGGTCCTCACCTGAGCGCACGAGGGCACGCGGGGCGGGAACCAGACACGCACCGTGTCGCCACGCGAGCCACATCTCCTCGCACGAGGCGTCGAATGCGACGGAGAGTCCGGCGAGCACGCGATCGCCAGGTGCGAGCGGCGCGGACTGCAGGAACAGGCGTGCTTCAGCGTCGACGAAGGCGGCGGCGGAGCGGTGGGTGACGGCGACGCCCTTCGGAACGCCCGTTGAACCCGAGGTGAAGATGATCCACGCGTCGTCCTCTACGGTCGGCGGTGGCAGTGTCGGGATCGCCTGCGATCTCGGATGAGGTGCTTCGCCGGCGAAGAGATCGTCGGCTGCCGAGAGCGCCACGGTCGGATCGGTGGACTGAAAGACACCGGGTCCGGTGATGACGCCTTTCACTGCGGCTTCACGGAACACCAACTCCGCCCTTTCGAGCGGGTCGTCGGCGTCGACCGGAACATAGGCGGCGCCGATCGCCATGATCCCGAGGATCGCGACGTAAAGGTCGCGGCTGCCGGACGGCATCCGCACGCCGATTCGATCTCCTCGGCGCACGCCGTGCCCGTGCAGCCGTGCCGCGGTTCTGCCGACGTGCGCGAGCAGCTCTTCATAGCTCAGGGCGCCGTCCGCGTCTTCGAGTGCGGACGCCTGCGGGTACCGAGCCGTCGTCTGGCGCAGGATGTCGATCAGTGTCCGCGGCGCAGGGGCGGCGGACGACAGATCGAGATACTCCTGCATCGGCGGGGTCAGGACGACAGCAGCGCGATGAGCTGCGCCTTCGTGTAGCGGGAGAATCCGGCGCGGCCGGCATCCCGAGCCCGAGCACGCAGCTGAAGCACCGTAAGCGTGGAAAGATCCTCGGATTCAGCCGGTGCCGGTTGCGCCGGGTTCGCGGCCGACTCGGGTGCAGGGGTCTTTTCGAGTCCGGGTTCGACGGCCTCATCCGCTCCCGCGACGGTCGCGCTCTCGGCCTGCTTGGCGGCAGACGCCTTGGCCTTCTTCGCGTCGTCCTTCTCCTTCTTGGCGACCTTCTTCGCGTCACTGGCCCGCTTCTTGGCGGCGGACTTCCTCGCCGCAGCGAGCTTCGCCTCGGCCTTGTCGACGGCTTTGTCGAGCCGGGCGATCGCGGCGAGAGCCTCCTTTTCGACCTTGCGGGGCTGGCGTGCCACCGTCTTCTTCGACGCCTGTGCGGCGTCTCTGGCCTCGTCCGCGACGGACCGCAGCTTCTTCGCGTGCTGCTTGGGCAGCGTCTTGCTCAGTCGCTTCGCGTCCTTCGCGGCGGCGGCTGCGGCATCCAAAGCTGCTCCGGCCGCCTTCGTGGTCTTCGTGGTCTTCGCCATCGTCGAACCTTCTCAATCCTCAGAATCGGAGCGCGCGGGAAAACGGCCACTCCGTGCGGGGATAAAGGCTACAGCCCCAACAAGAACGGATCGGGAACGACCCGGCGCGCCCTCTTCGCTCAGCGGTCGTAGATGTCGCGGAGGTATATTTCGGTGTCGGCGATGGGTCAGATCGGTGTCAGCGCTGGATCAGAGCCCCAACAGGCGCCCAGATACCCCGGGGGGTATGCTACTCTGTAAGCAACGAACCGGAGAGGGAGAAATCATGTGCGCTCGAGTGACCTGTGATGTGTGCGGCAAGGCGACCTGGGAGGGTTGCGGTCAACACGTGGAGCTGGCCCTTCGCGGCGTTCCCGCAGAGCAGCGCTGCGCGGGACATGGCAATGTCGCGGCTTAGCCGCCTGCGGTCTCTCAGCCTCGGCGTCGCGGCGCTTGCGCTGGCTCTTGGTGTAAGCAGCTGCGCCGCTGCGCCGGCATCCGTCGAATTGGGCGCTGACAGCGTGATCATCGACGTTCGCACGCCTGCGGAGTATGCGGCCGGCCATCTCGATGGTTCTGTCAACATCGACTTCCAGTCGCCGTCGTTCGACGACGCTGTCGCTGAACTGGACTCCGATGCCGACTACGTCGTGTACTGCCAGTCGGGTAACCGCTCGGCTCAGGCCGTCTCCGCCATGGTGGCTGCCGACCTCACCGTTCAGGATGCCGGGGGCATCGACGAGGCCGCGAAAGCCACGCGTCTGCCCGTAGTTCCTTAGCGGCAACCCGCAATCGCAGAATCCGCAGGCGAAAGTCTGCGCCGAAAAGTACCCCAGGGGGTTATTCAGTCATGGCGACAAAAGAGATCAACGAGGCGGTCCTGCCGGCCGTGATCGCTGAGAACGACATCGTGTTCCTCGACTTCTGGGCGGCATGGTGCGGCCCGTGCCGCGCATTCGCGCCGGTCTTCGAGCGCGCCTCGGACGCGCACTCCGACATCGTGTTCGGCAAGGTCGACACCGAGGCCGAGCGAGGCCTCGCCGCGGGGTTCCAGATCCGCTCCATCCCCACGCTGATGATCTTCCGGGCGGGGATTCTGGTGTTCTCTCAGGCGGGGGCGCTGGCCGCACCCCAGTTGGATCAGCTCATCGACGCCGTCCGGGCTCTGGATATGGACGCCGTTCGCGCTGAGGTTGAGCGCACGAAGCAGGAGTCGGAGGTCGTGCGATGAGAATCGTGATCGTCGGCGGAGTCGCCGGAGGAATGAGCTGCGCGGCGCGCGCCCGTCGCCTTGACGAATCAGCGGAGATCATCGTTTTCGAGCGGGGCGCTCATGTTTCGTTCGCGAACTGCGGGCTGCCGTACTTCGTCGGCGGCGAGATCACCGACCCGCGCGCACTGCTCGTGCAGACGCCCGAATCGCTGCGCGCGGCACTCGCGCTCGATGTGCGACCCAGCACCGAAGTGATCGCCGTCGACGCGGACGCTCGCCTGGTCACCGTCCGTTCCGCGGACGGACTCGAGCAGATCGCCTACGATGCCCTCGTGCTCTCGCCGGGTGCCTCCGCATTCGTGCCGCCGATCCCGGGCGTGGATTCGCCGAGGGTGCGCACCCTGCGAACTGTCGAGGATGCGGTCGACCTTCGTGAGAAGGTGACCGCCGGCGCCCGTCGCGCGGTCGTCCTCGGCGCGGGATTCATCGGCATCGAAGCGGCCGAGGCTCTCGCGGCTCAAGGCCTCGACGTTTCGGTCGTCGAGTTGGCGCCGCAGCCCCTGCCGCCGGTCGAGCCGGAGCTGGCCTGGCTGGTCTCCGAAGAACTGCGCGCACTCGGAATCGATCTGCGCGTCGGGGTCGCCGCGACCGAGATCCATCACGGCGTGGATGCCGACACCGTCGTTCTCGCAGACGGCACGAAGCTCCCGGCAGACCTGATCGTCATGTCCGTCGGTGTGCGCCCCGACACCGCGATGTTCGAGGAAGCCGGGGTCGTCTGCGAGCGTGGTGCGATAGTCGTCGACAGTCACGGTCGTACCAGCATCCCGGGCATCTGGGCAGTGGGCGACGCGACGCTGAGCGTCGACGCGATCACCGGCGCTCGACGCCCCGTCGCTCTTGCCGGCCCGGCCAATCGTGCCGGTCGGCTGGTCGCCGATGACATCATCCGACCCGAGACCGCCCGCGAGATCCCGCAGCCAGTCGGGACGGCCATCGTGCGGGTCGGGTCGCTGACCGCCGCGCTGACCGGCGCGAACCGGATGGCGCTCGACGCCGCCGGCACCAGCTATCGCACGCTGCATCTGCACGCAAACCAGCACGCGGGCTATTTCCCGGGTGCGAGTCAGATCCATCTGGTCGTGCACATCGATCCCGACACTGGTCGACTGTTCGGGGCACAGGCGGTGGGCACCGAGGGCGTGGACAAGCGCATCGACGTGCTGGCCACCGCGATCCGCGCAGGCATGACCGTCGACGAGCTCATCGATCTCGATCTCGCGTATTCCCCGCCCTACGGAGCGGCGAAGGATGCCGTGAACCTCACCGGCATGGTCGGCGAGAACGTCCTGAACGGAACGCTGAACCTCTGGTACTCGGAGGATCTCGACCAGGTACTCGACGAGGCGCTGATCCTCGATGTGCGCCGGCGTGACGAATGGGTCACCGGACACGTGCCCGGCGCTCTGCATATCCCCCACACCGAACTTCGCGGACGTATCGACGAGGTGAGGGAATCGGCGGCCGGTCGTCCAGTCCGGGTGATGTGCGCCTCGGGCGTACGTTCCGCGATCGCTCACCGCGTGGTGACCCAGGCCGGCATGGATTCCGCGTCGCTGTCCGGCGGCATCCTCACGCTGCGCGCCACGCTCGGCGCGCGCGCGGCGAGCATGCTCGAGACCGAAGGGGCGATGCAAGGTGCCTGACTCGCAGAAGCTCATCTCGAATCGGCTCCGCCGTGCCCGGGGGCAGCTGGACGCGGTGATCGCCGCGGTCGATGCCGGCGAGCCATGCCGAGACATCGTCACTCAGCTCGCCGCCGTCTCCAGTGCCCTCAACCGCGCCGGCTTCGTCATCATCGCTACGGCCATGAAGGAGTGCGTCGCCACACCCGACGCCGAACGCAACGACAACGACCTGACCACTGAAGAGCTCGAGAAGCTCTTCCTGATGCTCGCCTGATCAAGGCCTCAAGAGGAGACTCCCCGATGTGCTACGCGGTGACCTGCAAGAAGTGTGGAAAGACGACCTGGTCCGGGTGTGGACAGCACGTGGATCAGGTGATGCGCGGAGTCCCCAGATCTCAGCGCTGCGAAGGCCACGCCCACGAGCCGTCCAGCGGATTCTTCGCTCGACTCTTCGGGCAGTGAACCGGCGGAGACGCAGACATCACGCGAGGGTCAGGAAGAGCTTCTCGAGTTCCTCGGGCGTGGTCGAGGTGTCTTCGGGATCGGCGATGCAATTGCGCAACGCCGAAGCCACGATCGCATAGCCGGCGCGATCGAGTGCCTTCGAGACCGCCGATAGCTGAATGACGATGTCGCGACACTCAGCCCCGGACTCCACGGCCTTGATGACCGCGCCCAGCTGACCTTCCGCACGGCGCAATCGGTTCACGATCTTGCGCTGATGGGCGATGAGGTCCGCCGCTCGATCGACGTCGGACGGCAAAGCATCGATGCTGTTCATGGGATTTCCTCGCTCTCGGCTGCTACCTGATTGAAACAGGATACCCACCTGGGTATTCCCGGCGATACCCGCGCAGCGTGATCTAGCTCTGTTCCTGGTCCGCACGGTTCCGGTCGGGCGCTGGCGTAGCAGTCCAGCGTCTGCGGCCGAAGAAGAGGGCGAAGAAGACGAGCGCGCCAGCCTGGATCAAAGCGGTGACGACGACCAGCGCGGCGAGGGATTGGGTGTAGAGCAGGCCGGCAAGCGCGCCGCCGGCTGCGGCGGCTACGCCCGAGCGTGCCCGCGAATCCGAGGGTCGGACGCGAATCCGAGGGTCGGAACGGCGATCTCCGTGATCGCGTATCCTGCAATCGCCCACGCCCAGAACCGCCGGGTCCGATCGGCGAGCGGACCCGAGATCAGCCGCAGCAGCAGCGCTGCCGCCTCGCCGATCCCGGTCACGATCCCGACGACGATCGCGGTTGCGCCGAGCAGCGCCAAGATGGGCCCGGTCACTGATCTCGCACCCTCGTAGACGATGTCGGCGAGCAGGCTCACCACGCCGAAAGTGGCGACGAATCTCCACGCGCCGATCCGCAACGCTCCGCTCACCAGCTGCTCCCAGAGCCCATGACACGTCAACGGCGCGCCGCCTGCGAGTTTGCCTCAGGGGCGATCTCGCCTCCGAACATCAGACAGGCCGGAGGTGTGACTGCATCGTTGATGTCGGGGACTGTCGAAGCGATTACCGGCCTACTGGGCCGAGGCCTGTGCACCGCCGAACGCGGAGTTCGGCATCCGGGTGCGTCCCCGCATACGCGTCGAAACGGCGAGTCACCCGTGGAGGCTGTCGAGGGCCGCCTGGAGCATTCCGCCGATCCGCTCGGCGACGGGCTGCATCGCATCGTTGCCGGTGATCTGATGCATCGTGGCCGGATCGATGGCTTCGACGACGGTTGTGCCGTCGTCGATGGAGCGCACGACCACGTTGCATGGCAGCAGCAGCCCGATCGACTCCTCCGCGCGAAGGGCCTCGTACGCGCTGGGCGGGTTGCATGCGCCAAGGATCACCTGCGGCGCGATGTCGACATCGAGCTTCTTCTTCAAAGTGGCGGCCATGTCGATCTCGGTCAGTACGCCGAAGCCGTTTGCGCCCAAGGCTTCACGCGTTGCGGCGAGGCTCTCATCGAACGGCTTGTGGATGGTCGTGCTGAGCGCGTAGCCCACTTCTTCCTCCTGCATCGTCGGAGCATGCCTGGGAACCTGTTGCCAGCCTACCGTCGCCGCGTCAGCTCGTGGGAGTGAGAACGTACTCACCCAATGCTGCGTCAGACGAGTGGGGCCACGACTGAGCGGAACACCGACCCGAGCTGAGTGGGATGGCGTTGGGATGCATTACTCCTTGACCAGGTGGTACACGGTGGTGCGGTGGATGAGCTGCGAGGTCTCGATTTCATAGCCGAGATCTTCGAGCAAGACGACGTCCGCAGGCGGTGCAGTGCTCGTAGTCAGCTCGATGGCCCACACATCCCCGGAGCCGATGAGGCGCGGCGCAACCTCCGCGTTCGGCGAGGTCCGATCCCACAGGTGCGGGCGGTCCCCATAGGGCGTCTCGAGCGCGATGTCGCGCAGACCCGCGAACGCCTCCGGGTACAGATCCAGCGCGATCCGTGGATCCCGAGAGGGTTTCGTCGACTGATCGAAGACGACGGCGGCATCGGGCGCCGCGTTCGCGCCGACGTAGTCGGCCACCGCCCGCCAGTCGCTGCCGCCGTCCTTCGCCCACGGGCTGCGCTGTCCAAGGTATGCGGGCGCGCACCCGATCAGCACTGCGCTGACGAGCAGCGAGGCGACCGCGCCGCGCCGCGAGGGCGAGGCCAATCTCGACACGGCCCGCACTCCCAGCGCCAGCAGGATCGCTGCCGCCGGCGCGCAGAACGACAGGTAGCGCACGTTGTAGACCCGCGCGATGGTGGCATCAGAAAGGAGTAGTGCCGCTGTCGGGACGCTGAGCCAGAACGCTGCGAGAAGTGCGAGAGCGATGAGTCCCGCATCGTCGGGGCGTCGCTGACGCAGCGCGGCGATCAGCCAGATCATGGCGACCACGATGAGCAACCACGCCGCAATCGCGAGAAGCGGGTACCCGAACCATTGGGATGTGAACACGTGTTCAGCGGTGGCGTAGTGACGCTTCTCGAGGAAGCTGATCTGGCTGCGTTGGAGGTAGCCCACCACGATGATCGGCGCAGCCAGCAGCAGCGAGACCCCAGCCGCAGGCGCCCACCGCTTCAGCGCCCGCCGATGCAGTACCGCGACGAAGAGACCGTGCACCACCAGCAGCAGCCCGAGATAGAGGAAGACGTACATCCCGACGGCGATCGCAGCCGCGTACGCGAACCACCAGCGACGCGCGTTGGAGGCGCGCAGCAACCTCACCAGAAGCACCGTCACCCACACCGCGACCGCTGCTCCCAGCGCATACGAGCGTGCTTCGGCCGCCATGTAGGTCGTGCGTGGGAGAACTGCGCACAGGATGCCGGCCAGGACGGCCATGCGGGTGCCGGCGAGCTCACGCACCAAGACCACAGTGCCGGCCACCATGAACCCGACGGCGATCGCGCTGAGGGCGCGGGTCGCGACCTCGGACGGCCCGAATGCGCTGACCCACATGTGCAGCAGCGCGTAGTAGAGACCGTGGACGCCGTCTATGTTGCCGAGCATCGCAGCCAGGCTCGGCCAGGTCCGCGTAGCAGACATGACACTGGCCGCCTCATCACCCCAGTACGACGGCACCCACGACCCCGCGAACCCGATGACCGCGCCGATCACACCGACGATCAGTGCGGAGTGACCGCGGCGGACGGCACGGGCTGCCGGTGGGTTGACGAGCACGGAGTCCGCCTCCGGCATTCACGCACCCCGCATCCGTATCGATCGGCATCCTCGCTACGATGACCCGCGTCGACGTCAGCTTCCCCTTCACGGCACCGCACCAATAGTAGCTATCCCGATCGGTGGCGGCAGGATCATAGTCAGAGAAGTAGCAAGAAGACAGGAGGCGACCACG
>NZ_WOYP01000032.1 GCF_011620715.1 Microbacterium sp.
TCGAGACGATGTGGCGGGTCTCGGTGTCGATGACGAATCGGTCGCGCCGACCGCGGCGTCTCCCTTTGCTCGCCTCTCGAGCAACGGGGGTCGCCGGCCGCAAGACCTATCTCGCCGCAGTCTTTCGGGAATGCGCGGCGGATGAGCTGAGCCCCGACCAGGTTGTGCTCGCCTGGGCTGAGTTCATGCTGCCCGCCGGAGTCGCACCGCGATTGATCGCAATTGCGGTGCTCGGTGGAAGTCGGGGGCCGCTATCGCTACGGTTCCGCCTCCATTCGCATCCGGCCCGATTGCCGAACGTCCGATTCGGAGGGCGAACAGTGCGAACCCACATAGCGCACTGTCTTGCGGTCGATCCCGAGGCGACGACCCGCCTCAGAGAGTGACACACCCTGCGCGAGCAGCTTCGCAAACGACCGCTGCGGGTCCACCATCAGAGGTCGTCCCGGACGACCACTGGAACCAGATCTGATACTCACCTACTTACCTCAGGTGTAGCGACGATCGGAATCCGCCGAGCAGAATCCGAGGAAATTCGCCCAGCGCCGTCACACGGTTCCTGTCGCGCGGCGCGTCCATGAGTGCTCGGTTACCGGCTCGAGGTAGTTGCGGACGATGAACGCTTGTGACACGTGGGGCCCGCTCCAAAAATGGGTGAACCTCGACACTATCGAGCGGAGTCCGAGCGCACGGAATGCGAGCCCGGCGACTCGCTGGGGTTGCACGCGCACACCGTCCGAGATCGGCGTTCTCGGTAGCGCCGCGACGTCAGGCCGAAGCGCGCTTTACGTGGTTGCGCGACGGCCCTGTCGGTCTTCGTTCGGCACACTGCGCCCACCGCAGCACCGCAGCCGGGGCACTCACCCGACAAGTCCTGCGTCTGCAGCAACTGCCCTTCGAGTTGGACATAGAAGTCATCCGTCGTGACGTCCGCGCTCGCAGCGATCAAGTCTCTGACCTCGTCGTGGTTGTCATCGACGGCTTGGAACCACTGATCCGCCAGCATGGGCACGACTCGAAATCGGCGGAACATCGCCATGATGAAATCGCGCTGCGCTCGCGGCCCGCCAACACCCCCGTTGTAAAGCGGGATTCCCTCGGCCTTCAGTCGGGCGATCGCTTGGACCTCTGCATAGTCGAGTTCAGTCTGATCGTCGTAGTAGCCCAGAATCGACTTCCTGAAACTGTGCTCGCCGTGCTCGGCGAGAGCCTGCTTGAAGTAGTCGCCGCTCCCCAGATACGTCGCGACGACTTCATCGTCCAGTTGGCTCGACTGCCCGACGTACAGGACGTCATCGATGCTGTTGCTAGTCACGTAGAGATAGCCGATGTGCATAAGCGCCAATGCCCTCCGATCGCGGACGCGCGATCCATGGTGATGCGCGAATTGATCACGCGTGAGACGCTATCGCGCTTCATCCGCACGCCTGATGCGACATCTACTATCGACGGCCTGGCAACGGTTACGCGCCGACCTCGCCGATGCAACATCGGAGGACCAGGCAGCGCTGTGGATAAGTCTGGCTCGCCTGGAGATAACGCGCATAGAGTTCGGTCATGCATGACACAACGCCAAGTGAGCCGTTCGAGGGCGAAATCTTCGCTACCGACCCAGACTGCCCGGCTTGTGGGACGCGCTGCTATCCGCAGTCACGAGGGTGGCGCTGCAGGAACTGCGATCTCATCGTGATCGCCTAACGGAGACGGGATAGTCACGAGTGACGGACAACTCCTCATCGATGCAAGGCCTTACGCGCGCGATGGTGCAGGGCAAGGTGCGCGAGATCGAAGCCAAGATCCGAGGCGAGCAAGCGAAGGCCGCTTGGCGGGCCGAATACGGTCCCATCATCGAGCAGACTGCGCTTGAGGCCGCCGCATGGACAGCCGCCGAATTGGCTGACGCGATGCGCACGAACGCGGTCCTGCGGACGACGCTGACGGATGCTTTGGCCGCCTCCCATCCGGACGTAGCCGCGATCTCACCCGACCTCGCTGACACCGCACTGACGGTCGTGTCCTCCTGGGTCGCCGAGGTCTCGTTCACCGCCGGAGACGAACAGAACTGACCCCGCAAATGTCGTCGTGCGCCGGTCGGTCACGATAGATCGCGGCCCTCTCGACGAGGACCGTGCACTCGCCTCATCCGCTGCACGCGGTCAAGATGATCCAAATGCGGCCACTCGTCGACCTCGCCGGTTTCGCGGTCGACGACGATCCATGCGCCGCCCACCGTGATGAGCCCGCGCGCCTCGTCGTCGCGCACGCGCTGCGGAGTGACTAAGCAGACGCCGTAGTCCTGAGCGCCTTCACTCGCGAACGGCTCGCCGTAGCGATCAGCCGCGATCGCGCGCGCCTCATCGAACGTCAGCATGCTCGTCCTCTCTCTTGGAGTCAGGATGCATCGAGCCTCGATCAGACGCTCTATCGCCGTGACGATGGGAAGGACACATAGGGCCAAGACACACAGTGTGGTGTTGTGTGGTCGTGTCCGCCCGGTTGTGCAGCCTGTTGTGCAAACTGCATGGCACGAGACGGGATACGACATCACCGGGTGACATGGCGGCGCTCGGGAGAGTCAACGGACGACTACCTGTCAGCAC
>NZ_WOYP01000035.1 GCF_011620715.1 Microbacterium sp.
GATCGTGTAGCTGTAGCCCTGCTCCGCAAGGAAGCGCTGACGGTTCTGCGCGAAGTCCTGGTCGACGGTGTCGCGCGCGATGAGGGTGTAGAAGCTCGCGGTGCGGCCCGACTCCTTCGGTCGCAGCAGGCGACCCAGGCGCTGCGCCTCTTCCTGCCGCGATCCGAATGATCCGGAGACCTGGATCGCGACGGATGCCTCGGGCAGGTCGATCGAGAAGTTCGCCACTTTCGAGACCACGAGCAGCGAGATCTCACCCACGCGGAACGCCTGGTACAGCTTCTCGCGCTCGTCGACGGGAGTCGCGCCGGTGATCTGCGGCGCATCCAGTGCCGCGGCGAGGATGTCGATCTGATCGAGGTACTGGCCTATCACCAGAATGCGCTCGCCGGTGTGACGCTCGACGAGCTGGCGGACCACGTCGATCTTCGCGTGCGCCGTGGCGGCGAGCCGGTAGCGCTCGTCGTCGGCAGCGGCCGCGTATTCGAGGCGGTCGCCCGCGGGCAGGTCGACGCGCACTTCGTAGCACGCCGCGGGGGAGATGAAGCCCTGGGCCTCGATCTCCTTCCACGGCGCATCGAAGCGCTTGGGGCCGATCAGGCTGAACACGTCGCCCTCGCGGCCGTCTTCGCGCACCAGCGTGGCGGTCAGGCCGAGGCGACGCCGCGCCTGCAGGTCGGCGGTCAGCTTGAACACCGGGGCCGGCAGCAGGTGCACCTCGTCGTAGACGATCAGTCCCCAGTCGAGGGCGTCCAGCAGCGCCAGGTGCGCGTACTGTCCGCTGCGCTTGGCGGTGAGGATCTGGTACGTCGCGATCGTGACGGGCTTGATCTCCTTCATCTGTCCCGAGTACTCGCCGATCTCCGCGGCGGTGAGGGACGTGCGCCTGAGCAGCTCGTCGCGCCACTGCCTGGCGCTCACGGTGTTGGTCACCAGGATCAGGGTGGTGGTCTTGGTCTCGGCCATCGCTGCTGCGCCGACAAGCGTCTTGCCCGCCCCGCAGGGGAGCACGACGACCCCGGATCCGCCCTCGGTGAAGATGTCGACGGCTTTGCGCTGATACGGCCGCAGCGACCAGTCGCTCTCGTCGAGTTCGATCGGATGCGGCGTGCCCGGCGTGTAGCCGGCCAGGTCCTCGGCCGGCCAGCCGATCTTGAGCAGCTCCTGCTTGATGTGCCCGCGGGCCCACGCGTCGATCACGAACGACTGCGGCGAGGGGCGTCCGATCAGCAGCGGCTGGATGCGCTTGTTGCGCGACACCTCGGTCAGCACCGCGGTGTCGGTCGCGGTCAGCAGCAGTTCGCCGTCACCGTCTTTGCCGACACCGTTGCGCTCGATGGTCAGCCGGCCGTAGCGGCCGACCGTCTCGCGGATGTCGATGGACACAGACGGCGGCACCGGGAAGCGCGACCAGCGCTCAAGCGTGGCGAGCATGTCATCGGCGTCGTGGCCGGCGGCGCGCGCGTTCCACAGTCCGAGCCGGGTGATGCGGTACGTGTGGATGTGCTCGGGGGCACGTTCGAGCTCCGCGAAGATGGCGAGTTCGTGGCGCGCCGATTCGGCGTCCGGGTGTGCGACTTCCAGCAGCACAGTCCGGTCGCTCTGCACGATGAGAGGACCGTCAGCCATAAGGGTCAATCCTACTCGGCGGGCACCCACGAGGATCGCGCTGCCCGGCAGCCGTGATCAGGATGCCGGCCGCACGCTCACGATGCTCGAGACCGGCAGCGTGCGCTCGACGTCGGCGCCCTTGTCGCGACCGCGCAGTCGTCCGCCACCCAGGCCGGACGCTTCCAGGGTGAGGGACCGCTCCGCGCCGTCGGGCATCTTCACGACGACGACGATGACGGATTTCGTGCGCACCGCCTGCTCGAGTTCGCGTCCGAGCCAGGCCGCGTCGGCGTCCGTCTCGTGTCCGGTCCGCAGGGCCCCGATGAGGCGCGCGTACGTATCGCGCGGCTCGATCAGCGCCGCCGAGTCCGCGGCGCGGGCGCGGCGGCTGAGCGACTCGGGAGCTCCCGAAGCGTCGAGGGCGACGACCGGGTAGCGCGCGTCGGCCAGCGACCAGTAGACCGCATCGCGGTCGACTCGGGAGGTCAATTCGTGTCCGTCGCGAACGAACCCGAGCGGGCGCAGCGCCTGGTCGACCAGGATCGTGTCGCTCAGGGCAGGGTCGGTGGCCTCGACGCGTGTGCGACCGGTCGCGTCATCGGTGCGAACGCGAATGAGCCCGTGCCGTGCGGCCGTGCTCTCGATGAGGTAGTCCAACGGCTGCGGGATGCCGGTCAGCGAGATCTCGCTGAGGAATGCGCGAATCGACCCGGCGGTCTCGCCCTCGGTCATGCCGGTGCCGAGCGATTCGGTGCTGAACCGGTACGTCGAGGCCTGCGCGCGCGACTCGCGCGTGGCGATCGTGCGCAGGCGCAGATCGAGTGCGGGGGCGAGCGGGCCGGGCGCGATCGCCGTCAGGTCCGCCTGCAGATAGACGCGGTCTATCTCGGCCGGCAGGTGCGCCGCGAGCCTCCCCGTGTCGGGGTGGCCGCCGGCCCGAAGCGTACTGGTCCACTTCGGCTCGGTGCCCCGCACGGTGATCAGGCCCCAGGCCTCGGCGATGCGGCGCAGGCGGGCGGCCCGATCGGTCCATTCCGCGTGCAGCGGGTAGGCGCCCGCCCAGCTCGAAGGCGGCCGGAATCCGCCGTCGGGAGTGCGCAGGCCCGCGGGCAGAGCGCCGCGCATCCCTTCCGCGATGACCGCCCAGCGTTGCGTGGTCGTCGCTTCGAGCCACCGCATCGCCGAGTCCGTGACGATCCACTCGCGACCGAGCGGAGCCACCAGGTCGGCCGTGGCGGCCGCGGCCACCAGGTCGTCGAGGTCATCCGCCGAGCCGAGGGCACCGGCATCCGTCAGCCGGCGCCGGTCCACGGCACTGACCGCGCCCGTTCCCGTCCGCGAGAGGGGCGCGTGCAGTCCTGCCAGCAGCACGTCGGCCAGCGCGCCCACCGTGGTGAACGCGCGCTCGGCCGCGCCGGCGGCATCAGCGTCGTCCGCGGTGGCGACGGGCGGTGTGGGCGGCTCCGCCACGAAGGCGTCGGGACGCGCGATCGACGCGGCGCGGACGCGAGTAGCGACCGTGCTGAACGGTGCGTCGTCGTCGCCGACGAGAGCGAGTGGCTTGAGCACCGCGAGCTCGGAGGAGGGAATGGGGGCGCCGTCGAGGGCTGCGGCGAGGGCGACGAGGGTGGTGCGGGGAAGGCGGGCGACAGCGCGGTCCACGGACGCGGGGTCCAGCATCCCCGCCGCGGCGTCGAAGAAATCGTGCCAGGCGGCGGCCGGGGCGACGCCGCGCTCAGCGAACGTCCGGGCGAGGGCGTCGTCGTCGATCGATGCCAGTCGTACGGCGAGAGCGCGCTCGTCGGAGACCATTCAGCCCCCTCGGTTGGCGCGCGCCCTCCGCACGAAAGTCATGATCAGCAAAGCCAGGATCATGAGGAACGCGATGGGGAGCGCGATGATCGGCACCACCGATACGAGAGGCCAGATGCCTTCGGTGAAGTCGGTGACACCTGCTGGCCTGGCGATGATGATCGCGAGGAAGCATACGATGGAGAGGACCGCCAGACCCAGCGACATGAAAGTCAGGACGCGGTCAAGGCGTCGTACCGGGACGTCCCCACCGGGAGTGCGCGTGCTCATCCGCCTCAGCCTATCGGGTGTCGCGGTGTGACTGTCGCGGTGTGACTGTCGCAGTGTGACGTAGGCTGATGGTGGGGATCGACCGGTCCCAGTTGCACTGTGCCCGCGAAGCGAGGCGCACGATCCATCGAGGTCTTCATGCCCACCGGCAAGGTCAGGTTCTACGACGAGGAGAAGGGGTTCGGCTTCAT
Source organism: Microbacterium sp. (assembly GCF_011620715.1). Lineage (GTDB taxonomy): Bacteria > Actinomycetota > Actinomycetes > Actinomycetales > Microbacteriaceae > Microbacterium. The sequence continues at coordinate 3,885 of NZ_WOYP01000035.1, forward strand.
CGCCTCCGATGACGGCCAGGATGTCTTCCTGCACGCCACTGCCCTGCCCGCCGGGACCACAGCGCTGAAGGCGGGGACACGACTCGAGTTCGGCGTCGCCGACGGCAAGAAGGGCCTGCAGGCGCTTTCCGTGCGGGTTCTCGAGGCACCGCCGAGCCTGTCGAAGGCGCAGCGCAAGCCCGCCGACGACATGGCGATCATCGTCGAAGACCTCGTCAAGCTGCTCGACGGCATCGGCGGAGATCTTCGCCGCGGCCGCTACCCCAGCGGCGCACACGGCAAGAAGGTCGCCGCGGTGCTGCGCAAGGTGGCGGATGACTTCGACGCCTGAAAGCACACCGACGCCTGAAAGCACACCGACGCCTGAGCCGGCCTCAATCGATGCCACGGTTGCGCAGGAACTCGCGCTCGCCGCGTTGCGCGAGATCACGCCCGCCGCGACGATCGGCGACTCCGCTGGCTCCTCGGTGGATGCGGACGGCGTGCTCACGCTGCGGTTCGAGAACCGCTTGCCCGGTTACCCGGGCTGGTTCTGGACGGTCGGCATCGCACAGGTCGAGGATGCCGCTCCGACCGTGCTCGAGGCGGAGCTGATGCCCGGCGACGGAGCCCTCACCGCACCGGATTGGCTGCCGTGGGCGGAGCGCCTCGCCGAGTATCACGCCGCGCAGGCCGCGCTGGCCGCCGAGGGGCTCGAAACCGAAGACCTCGACATCAGCGATGACGATGATGAGGATCTCGACGACGTCGAGGACCTCGATGCCGCAGACTTCGACAACGACGGCTCGCCGATCCTTCACTCCGGCGACGTCGATGGGGTCGACATCGATGAGCTGTCCGACGACGCGCTTGGCGAATCGATTGACGAAGACTCGGACGACGACGCGGACGACGCGGACGACGAAGAAGACTTGGACGACTTCGACGACGACGACTTCGACGACGACCACGTCTCCTAGAGGTTCGCGAGCGTGAAGTCGATGCTGCGGATGAGCTGGCGCACGTCATCGGGCTCGATCGAGACGAAGGTCGCGACGCGCAGCTGATTGCGACCGAGCTTGCGATACGGCTCGGTGTCGACGACGCCGTTCGCGCGCAGCGTCGCGGCGATGGCCGCGGCATCCACTGTGTCGGCGAAGTCGATCGTGACCACGACGGGGGAGCGGTCGGCGGGGTCGGCGACGAATGGTGTGGCGACAGCGGATGCCGCGGCCCAGTCGTACAGTGCACCGGAGGATTCCCGCGTGCGGGCATCGGCCCAGGCGAGCCCGCCGTTGCCGAGGATCCACTGCAGCTGCTCGTCAAGCAGGAACAGGGTCGTCAGCGCCGGGGTGTTGAGGGTCTGATTCAGGCGCGAGTTGTCGAGCGCGTTCTTCAGGCTGAGGAACTCCGGGATGTACCGGTCCGACGCGGCGATCCGCTCGATCCGCTCGATCGCGGCGGGCGAGACCACGGCGAACCACAGGCCGCCGTCGGAGCCGAGGTTCTTCTGCGGTGCGAAGTAGTAGACATCGGTCTCGCCGACCTGAAAGTCGATGCCGCCGGCCGCGCTGGTGGCATCGATCACGGTCAGCGCGCCGGCGTCGCCGTGCACGCGGGCGATCGGCGCGGACACGCCGGTAGAGGTCTCGTTGTGCGGCCAGGCGTACACGTCGACGCCCTCGACGGGCTCGGAGACGGTCCGCGTGCCCGCGGCGACCTCACGCACGTCGGGCCCCTCCAGCCACGGGGCCTTGGCAGCGGCGGCGAACTTGCCGCCGAACTCGCCGAACACCAGGTTCTGGCTGCGGTTCTCGATCAGGCCGAAGGCCGCGGCATCCCAGAACGCCGTCGAGCCGCCGTTGCCGACGATCACCTCATAGCCTTCGGGTGCACGGAACAGCTCTGCGAGGTGCGAGCGCACGTCGCCGACGAGGTTCTTGACCGGGGCCTGGCGGTGCGAGGTGCCCAGCAGCGCCGCCCCGCGGGTGACGAGCGCCTCCAGCTGCGCCCCGCGCACCTTCGAGGGGCCGCATCCGAAGCGTCCGTCGGCGGGCAGGAGATCACTCGGAATCACGAGGTGCGGCATCCGTCGAGTCTACGGTTTCGCGCTCCGGCGACCGTGTCCGTGTGACCGCGCATGAACAGGATCGGAGTGGGCGGGTTAGGGTTGCGGCACGGGGCCCGGTCGGGCTCCCGAACAGAGGGCGTCATCGTGTCAGACAAGTCCCCGAAGAAATCGTCGAGCAAAACCGCCGCGTCGAGCACTCTCAAAGAGAAGCGTGCCGCCAAGAAGGCGAAGGTCGAACACCGAGCCGGCAACGACGTGAGCGAAGCCACTCACCGCAAGTAGCTTGACCTGCTCGCCTCCCCGCCCGCGATCGCAACGGCAGGGTGGCGTTGCGGGCGCCCGCCGCGCCCGCAGGCGCCGGATGACAGGGAGCCGTGTCTTCAGGATTGGATAGGCTGTCCTGGCACGGTTTCCGCGTATGCGAGGCACAATGACCGACCTGATCGACACGACAGAGATGTATCTGCGCACGATCCTCGAACTCGAGGAGGAGGCAATCGTTCCTCTGCGCGCCCGCATCTCGGAGCGCCTCGGTCACTCCGGGCCCACCGTGTCGCAGACCGTCGGGCGCATGGAGCGCGACGGACTCGTCGTCGTCTCCGACGACCGTACCCTCGAACTCACAGACGCCGGCCGCGGCAAGGCGGTGGACGTGATGCGCAAGCATCGCCTCGCCGAGCGTCTGCTCTCCGACATCATCGGCCTCGACTGGGCGTACGTCCACGAAGAGGCGTGCCGGTGGGAACACGTGATGAGCGAGCAGGTCGAACGTCGCCTCGTCGAACTGCTCGGCCACCCCACCGAGTCGCCCTACGGAAACCCGATCCCTGGCCTGGCGCAGCTGGGCGACATGCCGGCCAAGGGCTTCGAGCAGGGTGTCATCGGTCTCGTGCGGCGGCTCAACGAGGCGGGCGGACCGATCACCGGCACCGTGCGCCGGCTCGCCGAGCCCGTGCAGGTCGACCCCGAGCTGCTGCAGCAGCTGAAGGCGGCCGGCGTGGTGCCCGGCGCCTCGGGCGACTACCGGTACAGCGAGGGCTACGTGCTGGTTGAGATGGATGGCAACGACGAGGGCCTCGAGCTGCCCGTCGAGGTCGCAGCGCACATCTTCCTCGTCGACGAGCGGCGCTGACGCCGAGAGCACGGACACGCCCAGGCTTCTGCCATGACCCAATGTGACATATCCGTTACCGTCGGGTAGCGTGAGGGAGTCCACAGGCGACAAGCCCGCCGTCGGACGCCACTCGGATTGCCTCCCCGGCTCGTCGTCCCAGTGGTTACGCCTGCATATCGTGCCCCGACATCGAATGCTGACGAGCCAGCGCCACCCGGCGCAGAGGCGCCGGAGGATTATATTGGCTGAAGACATGAATTCGCCCGCGAGCGAACCCCGCAGCGACGAGACGAGTGTCACGCGCCGCGCCCGTGGACGAAATACCGCTCTGTCGCGTCCCCTGCTCGGAAGAATCACCTCGTCGCGACCCCATAAGGAGAAGGGCGAGCCGGTCGCATCGGCCCCGCGCCCGTCGATCCGCAAGAATCGACCGCTGCGCAGCCTGGTGATCCTGACCATGGTCGGCGGCCTCGTCGCCACCGTCGCACTCCCCGCATACGGCGCTTGGCGTCCCGCGGCCGACTCGGTCACGCTTCAGCAGGTCGCCGCAGACGATGCCCAGTCGCTCGTCGTGGCCTCCGATTCGACGGCCGAAGAGTTCTCGCGCGGAAGCTATTCCGCGACCACTCCGGAGGAGATCCAGAAGAAGAAGGACGAAGAGGCCGCGGCTGCTGCGGCTGCGGCTCGCGCCTCGGCGAGTGTCACGTCCGCGTCTTCCGCGTCGATCCCGCTCAACATCAGCATGGTCTCGCCAGGAAGCGGCGAAGTGCGATGGCCGATTCTGAACTTCACCCTCGGACGCGGTCTGTGGGACTCCGGCTATCACCAGGGCGTCGACCTGCTCTCCTCCTGCGGCGAGCCCCTCTACGCCACGGCGGCGGGTGTCGTCAGTGTCTCTCAGGAGAGCTACGGCGGCTACGGCGTCGCGATCTCGATCGACCACGTGCTCGGCGGCCAGCAGGTCAACAGCCTCTACGGCCACATGACGTACGGCAGCCGCCAGGTCTCGGTCGGACAGTACGTCTCGGCCGGCCAGCTGATCGGCCTCGTCGGCTCGACCGGGAGCTCCACCGCCTGCCACGTGCACTTCGAGATTCACGTCAACGGGTCGGTCATCGATCCCTGGGCGTGGCTCCAGGCCAACGCCGGCTGAGCCTGCCGAAGCCGGCGCCTGATCGATTTGCGAGAGCGGATGCTGCGGCATCCGCTCTCAGACACGGTCCGTGTCGTTCACCCCGTCGTGCGAACCTGCCCCCGCGCATGAGTTAGCCTGAAACCCGACGCTGAGGGAAGCGGAGGGGAGCCGATGGACCGCATACCACGCATCCGAACCATGGATGCGCTGGGACGCCAGGTCCTTCGGCATTGCACGAGTGGATGCCGCGGCATTGCCGTGGCGCCGAGGCGCTGGTTGTAGACAGCGCCTTTTTTCATGCCTCCTGCGCGCCCTGATCGTCGTGTGAGTCGAATCCCGGGAAGCCGTCCCGGCCGTTCGAGAGGATGAGGAATGCGCACTCTGGTGCTCAATGCGGGCTATGAGCCGCTCGCTGTCGTGTCGTACAAGCGGGCCATCGTGCTCGTGATGAACGAGAAGGCCGTCGTGGTCGAGCATGTCGACGGGGATCCTGTCTGGGGTGCGCGGGGGTCGTACGAACGTCCCGCGGTCATTCTGCTGACGCGCTACGTGCGCGTGCCGGGGAGCCGTCACATCCCGGTGACGCGGCGAGGGGTGCTGCGCCGCGATGCGCACCACTGCGGATACTGCGGCAAGACCGCCTCGACGATCGACCACATCCTGCCGCGCTCGCGCGGCGGGGCGGATTCGTGGGAGAACCTCGTGGCGTGCTGCCTGCGCTGCAACAACGTGAAGGGCGATCGCACGCCGCAGGAGATGGCGTGGGAGCTGCGGATCATTCCGCGCCCGCCCCGGGGCGTGCAGTGGACCGTGCGGGGCACCGATCGCACCGACCCGTGCTGGGAGCCCTACCTCGAGCTCGCCGCATAGCTCGCGCCGGCTGCCGGCGTGATGAGATGGGACTCATGACCCGAGCTCTCATCGTGATCGACATGCAGCGTGCGTTCGACGACCTGGATTTCTGGGGCGCCACGACCAACCCCGACTGCGAGCGCAATGTCGCGGCGCTGATCGAGCGCTGGCAGGACGCCGACGAGCCGATCGTCGTGGTGCGGCACGACTCGACCTCGGTGCACTCGCCGCTGCATCCCGACAACGCGGGCAACGAGCTCATGGATGCCGTCGCTGCGGTCGATCCGGCCCTGTTCGTGACCAAGAATGTCAACTCCGCGTTCTACGGCGACCCTGATCTGCAGGTGTGGCTCGAGACGCAGGCGATCCGCGAGCTCGTGATCTGCGGCATCCAGACCAACATGTGCGTCGAGACCACGGCGCGCATGGCCGGCAATCTCGGGTATGACGTGACCGTGGCGCTCGATGCGACCCGCACATTCGATCTGAGAGCGGATGTCGCGGGGCTCGGTATCGTGACCCGCACGGCGTCCGAGCTCATGGCCACGACGGCGCTCGACCTGCAGGCCGGCGGATTCGCCCAGATCGCGACGACTGCGGCGCTGATCGGCGAGAATCGAACATAATGCACGGATTCGCCCTCTGCGATGTCGGAAGGCGGCGATAGCGTTCCTCCTGGCGTTGACCGACTAGAATATCTGTTCTAGCCTGGGGGAGTGAGGGCAGCAGTGCAGACCGAGGTGCATCCCGGCACTTCCCCGGTATCGGGTGAGGTGCATCAGCTGCGCGCTCAGGTCGACCGCATGCAGGGGCGCAAGCTCGATGCCCCGGTGCTTCCGGTGCTTCCGGCTCTCGCATCGCTTCTGCCGGGGGGCGGGCTGCGCACCGGGTCGGCGTACTCGATATCCCCATCGGCTTCGCTCCTGTCCGCGCTGCTGGCCGCGGCCTCGCAGGCGGGGTCTTGGTGTGGGGTGGTCGGCATGCCGCAGTTCGGTGCCGAGGCGGCGGAGCGACTCGGGGTCGATCTGTCGCGGCTCGTGCTGATTCCCGAGCCCGGCGCGCGCTGGCTCGCCGTGACGGCGACGATCGCCGAAGTGCTGCCGGTGGTCGCCGTGCGCCCCGGGGGGCGGGCATCCGACGGCGATGTCTCGCGCCTGGCTGCGCGGCTGCGCGATCGCGGTGCGGTGCTGCTCGTGCAGGGGCCGTGGGCGCAGGCCGAGGCGACGATCGGCGTGGGCGACCCCGAATGGACGGGACTGGGCGACGGCCACGGCTACCTCGCCGGCCGCGAACTCACCGTGACGGTGACCAGCCGGCGCACACCCGTGCCGCGTCGAGGGCGTGTGCTGCTGCCCGCGGTCGACGGTGCACTCGAGTCGGCGCGCCCGGTGTCGGCGGCCTCTCGTGTGCCGCTCGAGGCGGTGGGCTGACATGCGTGGCGGTGTCAGCAACGGCGGTGTCAGCAACGGCGGTGTCAGCAACGGCGCTGTCGTCAACGGCGCTGTCGTCAACGGCGCTGCCCCGGTGCGCAGCCTCGTGCTGTGGTTTCCGGACTGGCCGGTCACGGCGCTGACCCGCGATGCCTCTCGCAGCGTGCCGCTGGATGCCTCGCTGCCGATCGCCGTCATGGCCGGCAACGTCGTCGTCGCATGCTCGGCGGCGGCGCGGGCCGAGGGCGTGCGCCGCGGGCAGCGCCGACGTGATGCGCAGGCCCGGTGCCCGAGGCTGACCGTGATCGCGGCCGACCCGGTGCGCGATCACCGCGTCTTCGCCCCGGTCGTCGCCGGCATCGAGGAGCGCGCGCCCGGGGTGCAGATCGTGCGGCCCGGCCTCTGCGCGCTGCGTGCTCGCGGCCCGGCGCGGTACTACGGCGGAGAGGCCGAAGCAGCTCATGTGCTGCTCGCCGCGCTGCGCGATCTCGGACTCGAGGAGGTACGGGCGGGCATCGCCGACGGGCCATTCACCGCCGAGCAGGCGGCGCGCATCGGCGCGACCGCGACGGAGCCGGTGTTCCTCGTGCCTGCCGGCGGGGCGGGCGGCTTCCTCGCCCCGCTCCCGATCTCGTCGCTCGAGGACGCCGAGCTCGTCGGTCTGCTCGCCAGGCTCGGGGTGCAGACGCTCGGGGAGTTCGCGGCGATGGAGGCCGACCGCGTGCGCGAGCGGTTCGGAGAGCGCGGCATCCGTCTGCACGCCCTCTCGGCGGGGCGCGATCCGCGTGCCGTCGAGCCGCGGGTGCCGCCGCCCGAGCTGCACCGCGAGGTGGTGTTCGAGCCCCCGCTCGAGATCGCCGATCAGGTCGCGTTCGGCATGCGCATGGCGGCCGATGCGTTCATCGCCGGGCTCGGCGCCCTCGATCTGGTCTGCACCGAGCTGCGGGTCGAGCTGACCGGTGACCGGGGAGAGCGCAGCGAGCGGGTGTGGCTGCATCCGGGGTCCTTCGATGCGGCATCCGTCGTCGACCGGGTGCGGTGGCAGCTGGGGGAGGATGCCGGGTCCCTCAGCAGCGGTGTCGCCAAGGTGCGGATCGAGCCCGCGGCGGTGGATGCCGCACGCCACCACGCCCCGGCGATCTTCGGTGCGGGCACCGACGAACGCGTGCACCACGCGCTCTCGCGCGTGCAGGCGATGCTCGGTCATCGCGGAGTCGTGACTCCCGCGATCGGCGGCGGGCGCTGGCTCGCCGAACGGCAGGTGCTCGTGCCGTGGGGTGACCGGGCGGTGCTCGCGAAAGAGCGCGCGCGACCGTGGCCGGGGAGCCTGCCCGATCCGCTGCCGGGCACGGTCTTCATCGACCCGGTGCCGGTGCAGGTGACCGACGACACGGGTGCCGCGGTCGGGGTCGATGATCGCGGTCGCGTGAGTGAGGCGCCCGCGGTGCTGCTCGAGAGCGGGCGCCGACGGGGGATCGAGGCGTGGGCGGGCCCGTGGCCGGTGGTCGAGCGGGGGTGGGATGCCGCGCGCGCGCGTCGCGCGCACCGGTTCCAGGTGGTGGATGCCGACCACACCGCGTGGCTGCTGGTGTGCGAAGACGCCGGCTGGGTCGCGGAGGCCCGCTATGACTAGGGCCCGGTGGTCG
>NZ_WOYP01000079.1 GCF_011620715.1 Microbacterium sp.
TCGGTGATCGAGACGATCGTGTTGTTGAACGTCGACTTGATGTGGGCCTGGCCCAGCGCGATGTTCTTCTTTTCCTTGCGACGCGGCTTGCGCGCGGCGGTCTTGGGTGCAGCCATGTGCGATTCTCCTGAATCCTGATGCGCAGGCGGCGGCCTAGCGCGCCTTCTTCTTGCCGGCGACGGTGCGCTTGGGTCCCTTGCGGGTGCGTGCGTTGGTCTTCGTGCGCTGACCGTGCACGGGCAGACCGCGGCGGTGGCGGATGCCCTGGTAGGAGCCGATCTCGACCTTGCGGCGGATGTCGGCGGCGACCTCGCGGCGCAGGTCACCCTCCACCTTGTAGTTGCCCTCGATGTAGTCGCGCAGCTGGATCAGCTGGTCGTCACTGAGGTCCTTGACGCGGATGTCGGGGCTGATCTCGGTCGCTGCGAGGATGTCCTTCGAGCGGTTCGGACCAACGCCGTAGATGTACGTGAGGGCGATCACCACGCGCTTGTCGCGCGGGATGTCAACGCCGGCAAGACGTGCCATGCGGTTCTCCTGGGAGTGTCGTGGAGGTGTGGAGCAGGATCGGTGCCCGGGCCTCCAGCCCGAGGTGTCCCCTCCGAAGAGGATCTGGTCCTGCCGGTCGTGTGTTCAGTTGTGGTGGTTCGCGGGATCTCGATACGGCGCTGACGCGCCTACTCGATCTTGAGCCGCAAGCGCATCAACGCGTGGATCTCGATACGCGCTGGCGCGCTACTCGATCTCGCATTGATCCGATTCGGCTCAACCCTGGCGCTGCTTGTGACGCGGGTTCGACTTGCAGATGACCATGACGACGCCGTGACGGCGGATCACCTTGCAGTGATCGCAGATGGGCTTGACGCTGGGGTTGACCTTCATTTGTGATTTTCCTGTTCGCTGTCTTCACCGGGCAGCCGGCCCTTCGACGAGCTCAGGGACCGAACTGGGGTGTTACTTCTCGACCGGTCTAGCGGTAGCGGTAGACGATCCGGCCGCGCGTGAGGTCGTAGGGGCTCAGCTCCACGACGACGCGGTCCTCCGGAATGATGCGGATGTAGTTCTGCCGCATCTTGCCCGAGATCGTGGCGAGGACTTTGTGCCCGTTGCTCAGCTCAACGCGGAACATCGCGTTGGGCAGCGCCTCGGAGATCACGCCTTCGATCTCGATGACACCGTCTTTCTTCGCCATACACTCGCTAACGCTCAGCAGACTGGTCGGTCTGCGGTTGGGTTTGGGTTCTGGTGCGTGGACACGCCGATGAAGGCGCAACGCACCAAGGATCAAGCATACGTGATATCGGCGGGGCCGGCAAACCGGGGCATTGCCGGAACAGCGTCTCTCACTCGAACAGCGTCGCCAGATCCGCCGGGGCGGGCAGGCTCGAGTTCGCGATGACCTCGCCGTTGATCGCGATCGTCGGGGTGCCGATGCCGCTCGCGCCCGGGGCGACGGGCGTCTTGTCGGTCATGGCGGTCACGTACGACGAGTACTCGCCGTCGTTCACGCACGAGTCGATTCCGGTCACGCCCACGCCGGCGGCGATCGCGAGCATCTGCTCGTTCGTCAGACCCGCCGAGCCCTCTTCGGGCTGGTTCGCGAACATCGCCTGCATGAACGGCACGGCCGCGGTGCCGTCCGCCGCCGCGACGCAGTACATCGCGTTCGCAGAGCGGGTGGAGAACTCGGTGCCCGACGAGGCGCGGTCCAGGATCGAGATCGGATGGATGTTGAGGGTGATCGTGCCGTCGTCCACCAGGCTCTGGATCGACTCGCCGTACGCCTGCTCGAACTGGCCGCAGATGGGGCACATGAAGTCGATGTACGTGTCCATCGTCTGGTCGGCGTCGCCGACCGCGATCGCGCCGGTCTCGACGTCGATGTTCGCGGCATCCGGCGTGGGGCCCGGCGCGGGGTTGCCGGCGCTGTTGTTCATCCACACGACCAGCACCGCGACGAGCACCAGCACCACCACGACCGCGACACTCACCCAGATCGCGAACCAGTTCGTCTTGCGCGCAGTGGCAGCCATCACGTTTCCTCTCCGATCTCGCGGGGAATGACACCGAACGGCGCCAGGCCCGCTGCGCCGCCGTCGGGCGCAGTCAGCACCCAGATGCCGCCATCATGCACGGCGACGCTATGTTCCCAATGTGAGCCGGCCGTGCCGTCGACCGTGGAGACCGTCCACTCGTCGTCCTCGACGAAGGTCGCCTGGTCGCCGATCACGACCATCGGCTCGATCGCCACAGCGAGCCCGGGGCGCACCTGCGCGCCGGGGTCGGGAACCCGGTAGTTGAAGACCGAAGGCGATTCGTGCATTTTGCGGCCGATGCCGTGACCGACATACTCCCGCAGGATGCCGTAGCCGTGACCCGCGCCGTCGATGTGGTCCTGCACGGCGGCGCTCACCTCGCCCAGATGGCGGGCGGTGGCCAGCGCAGCGATTCCGGCCCACAGCGACCCCTCGGTCACCCGCGAGAGCTCCTCCCGCTCCGCCACCAGCGCAGGCCGCGACGCGTCGGGCACGACGGCGGTGAACGCCGAGTCGCCGTTCCAGCCCTCGAACTCGGCGCCCGCGTCGATCGAGACGATGTCGCCGGGCTCCAGGCCGCGCGCCGACGGGATCCCGTGCACCACCTGCTCGTTCACCGACGCGCAGATCGTGTGGCGGTACCCGCGCACCATCTGGAAGTTCGACTTCGCACCGCGACCGGTGATGACAGCGGATGCCGCGGCATCCAGCTCCAGAGTCGTGACACCGGGGGCGATCAGGGCGCGCACCGCGTCCAGCGCGGCGGCTGTGATGAGGCCGGGTTCGATCATCGCGCGCAGCTGTGCAGGCGTCTTGTAGATCGACCGGCGCGTCGGCAGCAGAGGGCTCACGACTCAGGCGGCGGTCGAGCGGCTCAGCCCGCGCCCCTCCAGAGCGGCGATGAGGCGATCGGTGATCTCGTCGAGGGTGCCGACGCCGTCGATCTCGACCGCGATGCCGCGCTCCCGGTACACGTCCAGGATCGGGGCCGTCTCGCGCTCGTAGATCGCCAGACGGTTCGCGATGGCTTCTTCGGTGTCATCGGCACGACCCTGCTCGGCGGCGCGCAGCGTCAGGCGCTCGATGCTCTCCTCGCGCGGGACGACCAGCTCGATGACGGCGTCCAGCTGTTCGCCGCGGCCGGCCAGGAAGGCGTCCAGGTCGGCGACCTGACCGACGTTTCGGGGGTAGCCGTCCAGCAGGAAGCCCTGCGCGGCATCCGCCTGCGTCAGACGGTCGCGCACCACCGCGCTGGTCAGCTCGTCGGGGACGAGGTTGCCCGACTGCATGATCTCGGTGACCTGGTTGCCGAGATCGGACCCGCTCGCGACCGCGGCGCGGAACATGTCGCCGGTCGAGATGGCCGGAATGCCGTACGCATCGGCGATGCGGATTCCCTGGGTTCCCTTGCCGGAGCCTTGCGGGCCGACGATCAGGAGGCGTGCAATTGTCATCGCAGGAGCCCTTCGTAGTGGCGCTGCTGAAGCTGCGCGTCGATTTGCTTGACCGTCTCGAGACCGACACCCACGATGATCAGGATCGAGGCGCCGCCGAACGGGAAGTTCTGGTTCGCGCCGACCGCCGCCAGGGCGATCAGCGGCAACAGGGCGATGAAGCCGAGGTAGAGCGAACCGGCCAGCGTGATGCGTGTCAGCACGTAGTCGAGATACTCGGCCGTCGGACGCCCCGCCCGGATGCCGGGGATGAAGCCGCCGTACTTCTTCATGTTGTCGGCGACCTCGACCGGGTTGAACGTGATGGCCACGTAGAAGTACGTGAAGCCCACGATCAGCAGGAAGTACACCAGCATGTAGACCGGGCTGTCACCCGAGGTCAGGTACTGGGCGATCCAGGCGACCCATCCCTGCGCCTCCTGCCCTGCCTGGGGCTGGTTGAACTGCGCGATGAGCGCGGGGATGTACAGCAGCGACGAGGCGAAGATGACCGGCACCACGCCGGCCATGTTGACCTTGATCGGGATGTACGTGTTCGTGCCGCCATAGGTGCGACGGCCCACCATGCGCTTGGCGTACTGCACCGGGATGCGCCGCTGCGACTGCTCGACGAACACCACCAGCGCCACGACCAGGATGCCGACCGCGAGCACGACCAGGAAGGTCTCGAAGCCACGCGACTGCCAGATCGCCCACATCGAGGCGGGGAAGGTCGCCGCGATCGAGGTGAAGATCAGGATCGACATTCCGTTGCCGATCCCCCGCTCGGTGACCAGCTCCGCGAACCACATGATGAGGCCGGTGCCGGCGGTCAGCGTGATGATCATCAGCAGCTGCGCCCACCACACGTCGTTGGTGAGCAGCTGCTCGCACTCCGGGATGCCGGTCGTTCCGAACAGCTGACCGCTGCGGGCGACCGTGACCAGCGTGGTGGACTGCAGCAGTGCCAGCGCGATCGTGAGGTAGCGCGTGTACTGCGTGAGCTTGGACTGGCCGGCCGCGCCCTCCTTGTAAAGGGTCTCGAAGTGCGGGATCACGACGCGCAGCAGCTGCACGATGATCGTCGCCGTGATGTAGGGCATGACGCCGAGCGCGAAGATCGACAGCTGCAGGAGGGCGCCGCCGGAGAACAGGTTGACCAGCGACAGCAGCCCCTCGGTGCCGGCGCTCTGCTTGAGGCAGGCCTGCACGTTGGGGAAATCGACGAACGGCGCGGGGACGTGCGCGCCGAAACGATACAGGGCGATGATCGCCAGGGTGAATGCGATCTTCCGACGAAGGTCGGGGGTACGGAAGACCCGCGCGATGGCGCTGAACAAGAGGATGCCTCCAGAGGGGATGCCGACACGCACGCGGGCGCGTCGACCTCCAGGGTAACCCAGCGGGGCCGGAGCATGCTCCGGCCCCGGCTGGGTGCGGCTAGGTGACGGAACCGCCTGCAGCGACGATCTTCTGCTCAGCCGAGCCGGAGACCTTGTCTACCGAAACCGTGAGCTTCACGTCGATCGCGCCGGTGCCGAGCACCTTGACCTTCTCGTTCTTGCGAACGGCACCCTTGGCGACGAGGTCGCCGATGGTGACGTCTCCGCCCTTGGGGTACAGCTCGGCGAGCTTCTCGAGGTTGACCACCTGGTACTCCACGCGGAACGGGTTCTTGAACCCGCGCAGCTTGGGAGTGCGCATGTGGAGGGGCATCTGCCCACCCTCGAAGCCGGCCTTGACCTGGTAGCGGGCCTTCTGGCCCTTGGTGCCACGGCCTGCGGTCTTGCCCTTGGAGCCCTCACCGCGACCGACACGGGTCTTCGCGGTGTTGGCGCCCGGAACGGGACGCAGGTGGTGCACCTTGAGCACGCCGGGGCGGGATGCCGCGGCATCCGCCTTCGGAGCGGCCTTGGCCTTCGGTGCGGCAGCCTTGGCAGGCGCCTTCTTGGGGGCAGCCTTGGCGGGCGCCTTCGACGTCGACTCCTCGGGAGCCTTCGCGTCGACGGCGACCTTCTTTTCTGCCTTCTCAGCCTTCTCGGCCATTAGTCGATCTCCTCAACCTTCACGAGGTGGGCGACGGTCTTGACGTAACCGCGCGTCTGCGCGTCGTCGGGACGGACGACGGTGTCGCCGATCCGCTTCAGACCGAGGCTGCGCAGCGTGTCACGCTGGTTCTGCTTCTCGCTCACCTTTGACTTCGTCTGTGTGACCTTGAGTCGGGCGGCCATCAGGCACCTACCTTCGCAGCGGCGGCGGCCTCGGCCTCTGCACGCACGAGGCGGGCTGGGGCGACCTGGTCGAACTCGAGTCCGCGACGCGCGGCGACCGCGCGGGGCTCTTCGAGCTGCTTCAGCGCCGCGACGGTCGCGTGCACGATGTTGATCGTGTTCGACGAGCCGAGCGACTTCGACAGGACATCATGGATGCCGGCGCACTCGAGCACGGCGCGCACGGGGCCACCGGCGATGACACCGGTACCGGCCGCGGCGGGGCGCAGCAGCACCACACCGGCTGCAGCCTCACCCTGGACGGGGTGGGGGATGGTCACGCCGACGCGGGGAACGCGGAAGAAGTTGCGCTTGGCCTCTTCGACGCCCTTCGAGATCGCGAGGGGAACCTCGCGAGCCTTCCCGTACCCGACACCCACGACGCCGTTGCCGTCGCCCACGACGACCAGCGCCGTGAAGCTGAAGCGACGGCCGCCCTTGACGACCTTCGACACGCGGTTGATCGTGACGACGCGTTCGAGGAACTGGCTCTTGTCTGCGTCACGCGAACCGCGATCGCGGTTCGGGTTGCGCTCGCGGCCACCGCGGCGCGGCTCGCGCTCACGCTCGGGCGCCGCCTCGGTCGCAGCCGCCGCCTCGGGCGCGGTCTGCTCGGCATCCACTGCCACTTCGGTCTCCCCGTTGTTGTTGGTCACTGCATCGCTCACAGGTTCAGTCCCCCTTCGCGGGCGCCGTCGGCGATCGCCGCGACACGGCCCGCGTAGCGGTTGCCGCCGCGGTCGAACACGACGTCCTCGATGCCTGCGGCCTTCGCGCGCTCGGCGACGAGCTCGCCGACCTTGCGCGCCTTGGCGGTCTTGTCACCGTCGAACGCCCGCAGGTCCGCTTCGAGGGTGGATGCCGATGCCAGGGTGTGACCCTTGGCGTCGTCGACCACCTGGACGAAGACGTGGCGGGCCGAGCGGGTCACGACCAGGCGCGGACGCAGCTCGGTGCCGACGACCTTCTTGCGAAGGCGGGCGTGACGGCGCGTACGCGCCTGAGTCTTTGTCTTGACAGCCATGGTCACTTACCACTCTTTCCGGCCTTGCGACGAACGACCTCGCCGGCGTACCGCACACCCTTGCCCTTGTAGGGCTCGGGCTTGCGGATCTTGCGGATGTTCGCAGCGGCCTCGCCGACCGCCTGCTTGTCGATGCCGCTCACGGTGACCTTGTTGTTGCCCTCGACCGTGAACGTGATGCCCGCGGGCGGCTCGACGAGCACCGGGTGCGAGAAGCCGAGGGCGAACTCCACCGAGCCGCCCTTCTGCGCGACGCGGTAACCGGTGCCGACGACCTCGAGGCCCTTGGTGTAGCCCTGGGTCACCCCGATGATGTTGTTGCTGATGAGGGTGCGGGTCAGGCCATGCAGCGAACGCGACTCGCGCTCGTCATCGGGACGGCTGACGAGCACCTGACCCTCTTCGATCTTGACCTCGATGGGGCGTGCGACGGTGAGCGCGAGCTCGCCCTTCGGGCCCTTGACCGCGACTTCCTGCCCGTTGACCGAGATGGTCACCTCAGCGGGGATGTCGATCGGAAGACGTCCAATACGCGACATGTCAGATCACCACACGTAGGCGAGGACTTCCCCACCCACGCCCTTCTGCTCGGCCTGGCGGTCGGTCAGCAGACCGGAGGAGGTGGACAGGATGGCGACGCCGAGGCCACCCAGAACCGTGGGGATCTCGGTCGAACGCGCGTACACGCGAAGACCGGGCTTGGAGACGCGCTTGATGCCGGCGATCGACCGCTCGCGGTTCGGACCGTACTTCAGCGTCATCGACAGGGTCTGTCCGACGCGGGCGTCTTCGACGCTCCAATCGGCGATGTACCCCTCGCGCTTGAGGATCTCGGCGATGTGGGTCTTGAGCTTGGAGCTCGGCAGCGACACGGAGTCGTGGTGCGCCGAGTTCGCGTTGCGCAGACGGGTCAGCATGTCTGCGACCGGGTCTGTCATTGTCATGAGCTGTTTCCTTTGTTCATTCGGTTTCGGCTGCCGTTACACGAGAGCCGACCTTCGATGATCTTTGTGAATCGGTGATCGAGTAGCCGCGTCAGCGGCGTATCGTGTCTCGATACGACGGCTTCGCCGCCTACTCGACAACCGCAGTATCTAGTTGTCCTCGGTCCGGAACGGGAAGCCGATGGCGCGCAGAAGAGAACGACCCTCGGCATCCGTGTTCGCCGTGGTCACCACGGTGATGTCGAAGCCGCGGACGCGGTCGATCTTGTCCTGGTCGATCTCGTGGAAGACCGACTGCTCCTGCAGGCCGAACGTGTAGTTGCCGTTGCCGTCGAACTGCTTGGGCGACAGACCGCGGAAGTCGCGGATCCGGGGAAGCGCGAGCGAGACGAGCCGGTCCAGGAACTCCCAGGCGCGGTCACCGCGGAGGGTGACGTGCGCGCCGATGGCCTGGCCCTCGCGCAGCTTGAACTGCGCGATCGACTTGCGCGCCGCCGTGACGACGGGCTTCTGGCCGGTGATCTTGGTGAGGTCCTCGACCGCACCATCGATCACCTTGCTGTCGCGAGCCGCCTCGCCGACACCGGTGTTGACGACGACCTTGACGATCCTGGGGATCTGGTTGACGTTGGCATAGCCGAACTCGTCCTGCAGCTGCTTCTTGATCTCAGCCTGGTACTTCTGCTTCAGGCGCGGCAGGGTTTTGCCAACCGGCGCAGCAGTGGTGGTGCTCATCAGAGGTCCTTGCCTGACTTCTTCGCGTAGCGCACGCGGACGGTGCGCTTCACGCCGTCCTTCGTCTGCTCCTCGAGCCGGTGACCGACACGGGTCGGCTGCTTGGTCGAGGGGTCGACGATGGCGACGTTGGAGATGTGGATGGGAGCCTCGAAGGTCTCGATGCCGCCCGTCCTGGTGCCGCGCTGGGTCTGGCCCACGCGGTTGTGCTTCGTGACGTAGTTCACGCCCTCGACGATGACGCGGTTCTGCTCGGCGAGGACCTCGAGGACCTTGCCCTGCTTGCCGCGGTCGCCGCCGCGCTCGGGCTTGGCGCCCGAGATGACCTGAACCAGGTCGCCCTTCTTGATCTTCGCCATGACTTAGATGACCTCCGGCGCCAGCGAGACGATCTTCATGAACTTCTTGTCACGAAGCTCGCGACCTACCGGTCCGAAGATGCGGGTGCCGCGGGGCTCCCCGTCGGTCTTCAGGATGACGGCGGCGTTCTCGTCGAACTTGATGTACGAGCCGTCGGGACGGCGCGTGGACTTGACGGTGCGGACGATGACGGCCTTGACCACATCGCCCTTCTTCACGTTGCCACCGGGGATCGCGTCCTTGACGGTCGCGACGATGGTGTCACCGAGGCCCGCGTAGCGGCGCTTCGAGCCGCCGAGCACGCGAATGGTGAGCAGCACCTTGGCGCCGGTGTTGTCGGCAACCTTGACTCGGGATTCCTGCTGAATCATGTCTTACTCCTTGGGTTCCAAGCAGGCCGGGGCCTACTTGGCCTTCTCGAGGATCTCGACCAGACGCCAGCGCTTGGTGGCGCTCAGCGGACGGGTCTCGTTGATCAGGACCAGGTCGCCGATGCCGGCGGAGTTCGCCTCGTCGTGCGCCTTGACCTTCGACGTGCGGCGGATGACCTTGCCGTAAAGCGGGTGCTTCACGCGGTCTTCGACCTCTACGACGATCGTCTTGTCCATCTTGTCGCTGGTCACGTAGCCGCGGCGGGCCTTGCGGTAACCGCGGGCGTCGATGTCGCGGATGTCGCGTGCGGACGACTCGTGACCCTTGGCCTCGGCCTCCGCCTCGGCTGCCTCCGGGGCGGACTCCGTGGCCGGCTTCGTCTTTTCAGCCATTACTCGGCCTCTTCCTTCACGGCCGAGTCGGCGGCATCCGCCTTCTTGGCCTTCGTCTTCTTCGCCTTCGTCACCGTTTCCACGGGCGCGGGCGTGGCACGGATGCCGAGCTCGCGCTCACGGATGACGGTGTAGAGCCGCGCGATGTCGCGCTTGACCGCACGGATGCGGCCATGGCTCTCGAGCTGGCCGGTGGCCGACTGGAAGCGCAGGTTGAACAGCTCCTCCTTGGCCTTGCGCAGCTCCTCGACGAGGCGCTGGTCTTCGAACGTGTCGAGCTCGCTCGGGGCGAGCTTCTTGGTGCCGATCGCCATTACGCGTCGCCCTCCTCGCGCTTGATGATGCGTGCCTTCAGGGGCAGCTTGTGAATGGCCCGGGTCAGGGCCTCACGAGCGAGCTGCTCGTTGACGCCGGCGACCTCGAACAGGACGCGACCGGGCTTGACGTTCGCGACCCACCACTCGGGCGAACCCTTGCCGGAACCCATGCGGGTCTCGGCCGGCTTCTTGGTCAGCGGACGGTCCGGGTAGATGTTGATCCACACCTTTCCGCCGCGCTTGATGTGACGCGTCATCGCGATACGAGCGGACTCGATCTGGCGGTTGGTCACGTAGGCGGGCGTGATCGCCTGGATGCCGAACTCACCGAACGACACCTTGGTGCCACCGGTGGCCTGGCCCGAACGACCCGGGTGGTGCTGCTTGCGGTACTTGACCTTGCGGGGGATAAGCATCAGGCAGACGCTCCTTCTGCGACGGGGGCGTCGCTGCGGGGGCCACGGCGACGGTCGCCACCACGGTCGTCGCGACCACGGGGTGCCTTCGGCGCATTGGCCTGCTCGCGAGCGAGTTCCTTGTTGGTGAGATCGCCCTTGTAGATCCAGACCTTCACGCCGATGCGGCCGAAGGTGGTCTTGGCCTCGTAGAAGCCGTAGTCGATGTTCGCGCGCAGGGTGTGCAGGGGCACACGGCCTTCGCGGTAGAACTCCGAACGGCTCATCTCGGCGCCGCCGAGGCGGCCGGAGACCTGGATGCGAACGCCCTTGGCGCCGGCGCGCTGAGCACCCTGCAGGCCCTTGCGCATCGCGCGGCGGAATGCCACGCGGGCGGAGAGCTGCTCGGCGATGCCCTGTGCGACCAGCTGGGCATCGGCCTCGGGGTTCTTGACCTCGAGGATGTTCAGCTGGATCTGCTTGCCGGTGAGCTTCTCGAGGTCGGTGCGGATGCGCTCGGCCTCGGCGCCGCGGCGGCCGATCACGATGCCCGGGCGGGCGGTGTGGATGTCGACGCGGACGCGGTCACGCGTGCGCTCGATCTCGATGTTGCTCACTCCGGCGCGGTCGAGGCTCGACTGCAGCAGCTTGCGGATCTTGATGTCCTCGGCCACGTAGTCGGCATAGCGCTGTCCGGGCTTGGTCGAATCGGAGAACCAGCGCGACACGTGGTCGGTGGTGATGCCGAGGCGGAAGCCGTACGGGTTTACCTTCTGGCCCATTACTTGCTCGCCTTCTTCGTCTTGGCTGCTTTCCCGCCGGTGGTCGAGCCTGTCGAGACCGCCACCTCCGGCGTCGAGAGCACGACCGTGATGTGGCTCGTGCGCTTCTTGATCTGGAACGCGCGACCCTGGGCGCGGGGCTGGAAGCGCTTGAGCGTCGTCCCCTCGTCCACGTACGCGTTGGCCACGTACAGATCCCGCTCGTCCAGGTACTCGCTGTCCTTGTCGGCCTTGACCCGAGCGTTCGCGATCGCAGCTGCAACCAGCTTGCCGATCGGCTCGCTCGCTGCCTGCGGCGCGAACTTCAGGATGGCGAGGGCCTCCTGGGCCTGCTTGCCCTTGATGAGGGCGACGACACGACGAGCCTTCTGAGGGGTCACGCGGATGTGTCGCACTCGTGCGATGGACTCCACCATTTCTCTCTCCTCTCGCATCGCCTAGCGGCGACGGCCCTTCTTGTCGTCCTTCTCGTGGCCGCGGAAGGTGCGGGTGGGCGCGAATTCGCCCAGTTTGTGGCCGACCATGGTCTCGGTCACGAACACGGGAATGTGCTTGCGACCGTCGTGGACGGCGATCGTGTGGCCGAGCATGGCCGGCACGATCATCGAACGACGTGACCAGGTCTTGATGACGTTCTTGGTTCCCGCTTCGTTCTGGACGACGACCTTGCGAAGCAGGTGCTCGTCGACGAAGGGGCCCTTCTTAAGACTGCGTGGCATCTTCCTCTGCTCCTACTTGCGCTTCTTGCCGGCGTTGCGACGACGGACGATGTACTTGTCGCTTTCCTTGTTGGCATGACGCGTGCGGCCCTCTTTCTGGCCCCACGGAGTCACGGGGTGACGTCCACCGGACGTCTTGCCCTCACCACCACCGTGCGGGTGGTCGACCGGGTTCATCGCGACGCCGCGGACGGTCGGGCGGACGCCCTTCCAGCGGTTGCGGCCTGCCTTGCCCCAGTTGATGTTCGACTGCTCGGCGTTGCCGACCTCGCCGATCGTGG
>NZ_WOYP01000053.1:0-5766 GCF_011620715.1 Microbacterium sp.
ACCTGGCCCTCGATCCCCTCGGGGATCAGCTTGTCGTCGTTGGGGACGTCGGCCTGGAAGTAGCGGTCCTTGGAGTACGAGGTCTTCTTGCCGCGGGTCTGCAGCGCACCCAGCGATCCCATCCCCCGGTACTGCTTGAACTGCTTGCCGCCCTGGAAGACGATCTCACCGGGCGACTCGTCGGTGCCCGCCAGCAGCGAGCCGAGCATGACGGTGTCGGCGCCGGCGACGAGCGCCTTCGCGATGTCGCCCGAGTACTGCAGGCCGCCGTCGGCGATCACCGGGATGCCGGCCTCCCGCGCTGCCAGAGATGCCTCGTACACGGCGGTGACCTGGGGCACGCCCACGCCCGCCACGATGCGCGTGGTGCAGATCGAACCCGGTCCGACGCCGACTTTGACGGCATCCACTCCCGCGTCGATCAGCGCCTGCGCGCCCTCGCGGGTCGCGACGTTGCCGCCGATGATGTCGATGTGCTCGAAGGATGCGTCCGCCTTGAGCCGGCGGACGATGTCGATGACCCCGGCGGACTGGCCGTTGGCCGTGTCGACCACGAGCACATCCACTCCGGCGTCGCGCAGCGCCTCGGCGCGCTCCCAGGCGTCGCCGAAGAAGCCGATCGCGGCGCCGACGCGCAGGCGGCCCTGCTCGTCCTTCGTGGCGAGGGGGTACTTCTCGCTCTTGTCGAAGTCCTTGACGGTGATCAGGCCGGCGAGCTTGCCGTTGTCGTCGATGAGGGGAAGCTTCTCGACGCGGTGCTTCGCGAAGATCGCGATCACGTCGTTCGCGCCGATGCCGACGTGGGCCGTGACCAGGCTCTCGCTGGTCATGACGTCCTTCACGTGGGTCGTGGAGCGCTCGAAGCCCGAGACGAAGCGCATGTCGCGGTTGGTGACGATGCCCACCAGGCGCCCGTCGGGATCGATGACCGGAAGTCCCGAGATGCGGAACTGCGCGCACAGCGCCTCGACCTCGTCGATCGTGGCATCGGGCGTGGTGGTGATCGGGTTGGAGATCATGCCCGACTCGCTGCGCTTCACGCGGTCGACCATCGACGCCTGCTCGTCGATCGACAGGTTGCGATGCAGGATGCCGAGGCCTCCCTCACGGGCGATCGCGATCGCCATGCGGGCTTCGGTGACGGTGTCCATCGCGCTCGAGAGGAGCGGCGTCGCCACGGTGATGCGGCGGGTGACGCGCGAGGACGTGTCGGCCTCGCTCGGGATCACGTCGGTGTGTCCGGGCAGGAGCAGAACGTCGTCGTACGTGAGTCCGACGAAGCCGAAGGGATCGTGGTTCTGCATGGGTTCTCCTGCGCGTGGCTCGCGCGTTGCTCGAAGTGGACGACGACGGCCGGTGCGCAGAACGCGCCGTACTCGATTCTAAGCGAGCGGGCACCCGATTCATTCCGCGCGATCGCGGTGAACGGCGAGTGATCCACCCAGGTCCAAAGAGTGTTGTAGGCGAAACAAGGACGACACATTACGCTCGTACCGTCGTGATCAGCGCTGCTGCGACC
Organism: Microbacterium sp.; assembly: GCF_011620715.1. GTDB lineage: Bacteria > Actinomycetota > Actinomycetes > Actinomycetales > Microbacteriaceae > Microbacterium. The sequence goes on from NZ_WOYP01000053.1 coordinate 1,520, forward strand.
CGGAGCTTCGACGCGCGGCGGCGGACTGGGAGGTTTTGTGAGTCCTACGGCTCTACGCGTTCGACGAGTCCAGCCCTGGCTGGTCGTCGTGATCGGCACGCTCCTCGCGGCGGCGATGCTGTTCCTGTCCGCACCGGGCGCTTTCGCGTCCGCTCCGGACGCCCCGGGCGGTGACCAAGAGGCGACGGACTTCTACTTCGGCGGCGTCATCACCTTCGAGGAGCAGGGCGTCCCCGACGTCACTGTCAAAGTGGCCGGCAACGGCTTCGAGGCCGAAACGGTCACCAACGCCGAGGGACAGTGGCGGCTGTACGTCCCCGAAAAGGAGAAATACACCCTCACGGTCGACGAGTCGACGCTGCCCGAGGGCGTGATCGTCGACGGCGACTCCGCCTCGCAGGAGGTGGAATTCGGACTCACCGGGTCGAAGATCGTCAACCTGTTCCTCGGCGAGGGCGAACGCGCCACGCAATCGTTCTTCGATCAGCTGATGGTTCGCCTGATCAACGGCCTCAACTTCGGCCTTCTGCTCGCCCTGGCCGCGATGGGCGCCTCGCTCATCTACGGCACCACCGGGCTGTCGAACTTCGCGCACGGCGAGATGGTCACCTGGGGCGCGCTCATGGCGCTGGTGCTGACCTCGTTCTGGTCGGTGCCGTTCTGGCTCGGGATCATCATCGCGGTGATCATGGGAGGCGTGCTCGGACTTGCGCTCGATGCCGGCCTGTGGAGACCTCTGAGACGAAGAGGCCTCGGGGTCGTTCAGCTGATGATCGTCAGCATCGGCCTCTCGCTCGCACTGCGCTACACGTACCAGTACTTCATCGGCGGCAAGACCTACCAGCTGCCCGGGGCGAGCCCCGCACCCATCCGGTTCGGGCCGATCTCGCTGTCGTACATCGACCTGATCAGCATGGCGGTGAGCATCGTCGTCATCCTGATCGTCGCGTACTTCCTGCTGGGCACCCGCATCGGCAAGGCGACGCGCGCGATCTCCGACAACCCGCAGCTCGCCTCCGCATCCGGCATCAACGTGGACCGGGTCATCCGGATCGTGTGGGTGCTCGCGGGTGTGCTCGCAGCCCTGTCCGGCATCCTTTGGGCGTACTTCCGCCCAGGTGTGAAGTGGGACATGGGCACTCAGATGCTGCTGCTGATCTTCGCGGCGATCACCCTCGGCGGTCTCGGCACCGCGTTCGGCGCACTGCTGGGTGCACTGATCGTCGGCGTGGTCGTCGAGGTCTCGACGCTGTGGATCCCCTCCGACCTCAAGTACGCAGGCGCGCTGGTCGTGCTGATCCTCATCCTGCTCGTCAGACCTCAGGGCCTGCTCGGTCGCAAAGAGAGATTGGGGTAGCGCCATGGATTGGGGAGCAATTCTCTCGAACACGCTCAGCTACATCCTGAGCCCCGTCACGATCGCGTACGCGCTCGCGGCGACCGGCCTGGCCGTGCACTTCGGCTACGCCGGACTGCTCAACTTCGGTATGGCGGGCTTCATGGCCCTCGGCGGCTACGGCTACGCGATCGCGGTGCTGAGCTTCGGCATCCCGTGGTGGCTCGGCATGATCATCGGCCTCCTCGCGGCGGCGCTGTTCGCACTGATCCTCGGCATCCCGACTCTGCGTCTGCGCGCCGACTACCTCGCCATCGTGACGATCGCCGCGGCCGAGATCGTCCGGCTGCTGTTCACCACCCAGGTGTTCGATCAGTGGACCAACTCGGCCGATGGCCTGGGCGGCTACCACCAGGGCTTCCGTGCCGCGAACCCGTTCCCGCCCGGCCAGTACGGGTTCGGGCCGTGGGAATCGAATGAGACCGTACTGTGGGTGCGCGTCTTCGGTCTGACGATGCTCGCGATCGCGATCCTGCTGGTCTGGTCGCTGATGCGCAGCCCGTGGGGTCGCGTGCTCAAGGGCATCCGCGAGGACGAGGATGCCGTGCGGGCGCTCGGCAAGAACGTCTTCGCGTACAAGATGCAGGCGCTCGTGGTCGGTGGTGCGATCGGCGCGATGGGCGGCATCGTCTACGTGCTTCCCTCGGCCGTCGTCCCTTCGAGCTACACGACATCGCTCACGTTCTTCCTCTGGACGATCCTCCTGCTCGGCGGCGCAGCCACCGTGTTCGGCCCGACGCTCGGCGCAGTCATCTTCTGGGTCGTGCTCGCCTTCCTGGGCAACCTCCTCCCCGAACTCGCCGATGCCGGCATCCTGCCGATGTCCTCGATTCAGGCCGGAACGCTGCGCTACATCCTGGTCGGCGTCGCCCTCATGGTCCTCGTGATCTTCAGGCCGCAGGGCATCCTCGGCGACAAGAGGGAGATGACCTTTGTCAAATAGCGATGCGGACAACGGCGCTGCGGCCTACGGCTCCGCCGAGACCACGCCCACGACCGGCAGCGTCCGCCGACCGAAGACCGGCGGCCTCGCCAAGGGCGACGCGGCCCCCGGCGTCGCCAAGACCGACCCGATCATGATCGTCGACAACGTCACTCGTCGCTTCGGCGGCCTCACCGCCGTCGACGTGGACCATCTCGAGATCCCGCGCGGCGCGATCACTGCGCTGATCGGCCCGAACGGCGCCGGCAAGACGACGCTGTTCAACCTGCTGTGCGGCTTCGACAAGCCCAACAGCGGGACGTGGTCGTTCGACGGCACGACCCTGTCCGGCATCCCGGCCTTCAAAGTGGCTCGGATGGGCCAGGTGCGCACCTTCCAGCTCACCAAGGCGCTCTCGCTGCTCACCGTGCTCGAGAACATGAAGCTGGGCGCGACGAAGCAGCGGGGCGAGCGGTTCTGGACGAGCTTCATCCCCGCGTTCTGGCGTTCGCAGGACACCGAGATCGAGGGCAAGGCGCGTGAGCTGCTGCAGCGCTTCAAGCTCGACGCGAAGGAGAAGGATTTCGCCGCCTCGCTGTCGGGCGGTCAGCGGAAGCTTCTCGAGATGGCACGCGCCCTCATGAGCGACCCGACGCTGGTGATGCTCGATGAGCCGATGGCAGGCGTCAACCCCGCCCTCACCGAGTCGCTGCTCGACCACATCCTCGACTTGAAGGACCTCGGCATGACGGTGCTGTTCGTGGAGCACGACATGCACATGGTCCGCCACATCGCCGACTGGGTCGTCGTGATGGCCGAAGGACGCATCGTGGCAGAAGGGCCGCCCGAGACCGTCATGCACGAGAAAGCCGTCATCGACGCCTACCTCGGCAGCCATCAGGACGTCGACCTCGGTGTCATCACCGGCCGATACGCGGGCGAGCTCGACGCGGAGGCGAAGGAACTGCTGGCGGAGATCCACGACGCCGAAGAAGATGCCATCGCCGAGGCCGAGGAGGAGAACAAGTGAGCGACCCTTCGACGGGCTCAGCGCCCGAAGTGGCACCGGCGGCACCGGCGATGGACATGAGCCACGCCGGCGAGCGATCGGTCGCCAAGACCGACGCGGTCGTCGTCGAGGTCACCGACCTCGTCGCGGGCTACCTGCCGGGCGTGAACATCCTCAACAGCACGAACCTGATTGCGCGGCAAGGCGAGCTGATCGGCATCATCGGCCCCAACGGTGCCGGCAAGTCGACGCTGCTCAAGGCGATCTTCGGCTTGGTGAAGGTGCGCGGGGGCGCCATCACCGTCAACGGCGAGAGCATCGTCGGGCTGAATGCGGACAAGCTCGTCAAACGCGGAGTAGCTTTCGTGCCGCAGACCAACAACGTCTTCCCCTCGCTCTCGATCGAGGAGAACCTGCAGATGGGGCTCTACCAGAACCCCAAGATCTACAGCGAGCGGCTCGAGTTCGTCACCGGCATCTTCGCGGAGCTCGGCAAGCGCCTCAAGCAGCGCGCGGGGTCGCTCTCGGGTGGTGAGCGCCAGATGGTGGCGATGTCGCGTGCCCTCATGATGGACCCGTCGGTGCTGCTCCTCGATGAGCCGTCGGCGGGATTGTCCCCCGTGCGGCAGGACGATGCGTTCATCCGCGTCTCCGACATAAACAAGGCCGGCGTGACCACCATCATGGTCGAGCAGAACGCCCGCCGGTGCCTCCAGATCTGCGACCGGGGCTACGTGCTCGATCAGGGCCGCGACGCGTACGAGGGCACCGGCCGCGAGCTTCTGAACGACCCCAAGGTCATCGGGCTGTACCTCGGAACACTGGGCTCCGACGGGGTGTAGCGCCCCTCGAGCCCGTGCCTCCCGTCCCGAGAAGGTGCCCCGGGTCCCGAGAAGGTGCCCCGGGTCCCGAGAAGGTGC
>NZ_WOYP01000053.1:5866-12050 GCF_011620715.1 Microbacterium sp.
AACACACCTTCTCGGCATCCCGCCCGCAGGGGCACGGCAAAGGGCCCCGGATCGCTCCGGGGCCCTCGCTGCGATCAGTCAGTTGATGCGGGTGTGCATGTTGTCGGCACCGTACTGGAAGATGCCGATCGTCGCCTCAGTCGGGTCGCCCGCGTCGTCGAACGCGATGCCGCCGGAGTAGCCGTCGTAGTCGACGACTCCACCGCCGTTGATGATGTCGGCGCAGTCGGCGTACGACTCGCACTTCTCGCCGTCACCGGAGCCGCCCGAGACTTCCTGCAGCTTCTCGGCGATGGCGGCGGGGTCGGTCGAACCGGCCGCCAGCGATGCGAGCGCGAGCAGCACGACCGCGTCGTACGACTCGGCGGAGTACGAGAAGTCCTCGAGCTCGGCGTTGCCCTCAGCGGTCCAGGCGTCGTTCAGACGCTGCTGGAAGTCGTCCGCGAGCACGGGTCCGGGCGTGGTGCCCTTGGCGCCTTCGAGGCCGACGCTGACGTCGGCGCCCCACTGCTTGAGGTTTCCGTCGACGAGGTAGAAGTTCGACGCGTCCTGACCGGCGTTCACGAACAGCGGTGCGATCGTGGCGAACTGGTCGAACGTGATCAGCACGATCGCGTCGGGGTTCGCCGCCGTGATCGTCGCGACCTGCGCGTCGAACGACGTGTCACCGTCGTTGTAGGAGGCGTCAGCGACGACGGTGCCGCCGCTGGCCTCGAACACCTCCTTGACCACGCCGTAGAGGCCGGTGCCGTAGGCGTCGTTCTGGTAGATGATGCCGATGTTCTTGTGGCCGTCCTCGGCGATCAGGTTGCCGAGCACTTCGCCCTGCAGCAGGTCGCTGGGAGCGGTGCGCCAGTACAGGCCGTTGTCGTCCCACGTGGTGAAGTCGGGGGAGGTGTTGGCCGGCGAGAACGTGATGATGCCCTCGCTGACGTTGCTGTCCAGGAACAGCTTGGTGACGCCCGAGGAGGCGGCACCGATCATGGCCGCGACGCCTTCGCTCTGGAGCTTCGGGACGGTGGTCTCGAAAGCCTTGTTGTCGGCGTCACCGGAGTCACCGAACGTCGCTTCGACGGTCACGCCGGCCGCAGCCTCGTTGACCTCGTTGACGGCGAGCTGAACACCGGCCTCCTCGGGCGGGCCGAGGAATGCCAGGCTGCCGGTCTGGGGCAGGACGGTGCCGATCTTGAGGGTGAGATCCTCAGCGGGGGCCGCCGAATCCGTAGTCGTGGCGGTTCCGGCGCAGCCGGCGAGGACGAGGGCGCTTGCGCCGGCGATGGCGAGGCCGCCGATCACCGTCCGCGCGCGCGAACGGGAGGCAGTGCCTCGGGAGAAGACGCTCATGTTGCTCCTTGCTCTGAATGAACGCGGCCCGACTCGGGCGCCGGACCAGTTCCCCTAAACCTAACGGCGCGCGGGTCTCGGCAATGTTGCCGTTCGTTAACGATGTGTGACACGGTCAAATCGTTATGAACCGCGGTTTCACCGCGGCCGGGAGTGGATGCCGACCCACCGGCCCCGGAATACCCCCGCTCGGTATACAGTTGGAGCAGACGAGCTACCCCCTAGGGGTATCGGAACGGAGAGTGGCACGATGGCGACGACGAACGAGTACCAGGTCACGGGCATGAGCTGCGAGCACTGCGAATCGGCGGTGCGCGGCGAGGTGTCCAAGCTCGGCGGTGTGGAGCAGATCGACGTGAGCGCGGCCAGCGGCCGGCTCGTCATCACCTCGACCCAGCCGCTTGCGGATGCCGATGTGCTGGCCGCAGTCGACGAGGCGGGATACGAAGCGGTGCGCGTCTGATGGTCCCCACACCCCCTCCAAACGCCGCTGGCGCGTCGTCTGGAGGCTCCGGGCGCGTGGGCCCGGCCGCAGCCCTCGCCTCCGGCGCGGGCACGAACAGCGCACGGGTCGAGCTCGAGATCGGCGGAATGACCTGCGCGTCGTGCGCGGGTCGCATCGAGAAGAAGCTCAACCGGCTGGACGGCGTCTCGGCGAGCGTGAACTACGCCACTGAGAAGGCTGTGGTGACCGCGCCCGCGGGCATGGACCCGGGAGTGCTGATCGCGGAGGTCGAGAAGACCGGCTACACCGCCGCACTCCCCCATCCTCCGGCATCCTCCGCCGAAGAGCCCGAGGATCGCGAGCTCACCTCGCTGCGCCAGCGCCTGATCGGCGCTGTCGTGCTGTCGGTTCCGGTGATCGCGATGGCGATGATCCCTGCCCTGCAGTTCACGTACTGGCAATGGCTGTCGCTCGCGCTGGCCGCCCCCGTCGTGATCTGGGCCGCCTACCCGTTCCACCGCGCCGCGTGGATCAACCTGCGCCACGGCGCCGCGACGATGGACACGCTGATCTCGATCGGCGTGTCGGCGGCGTTCCTGTGGTCGCTGTACGCCCTGTTCTTCGGTCACGCCGGCATGCCCGGCATGACCCACGAGTTCGAGTGGACCGTGCAGCCGAGCGACGGCGCCGGCAACATCTACCTCGAGGTCGCCGCAGGTGTGACGATGTTCGTGCTGGCGGGGCGCTACTTCGAGGTGCGCTCGAAGCGGCGCGCCGGTGCCGCCCTGCGCGCACTGCTCGAACTCGGCGCGAAGGACGTGGCGGTGATCCGCGACGGCGTGGAGGGCCGCATCCCGATCTCGTCGCTGCGCACGGGCGACGAATTCATCGTGCGCCCGGGCGAGAAGATCGCGACCGACGGCGTGATCGTGTCGGGGTCCTCTGCCGTGGACGCCTCGATGGTCACCGGCGAGTCGGTGCCCGCCGAGGTCGGTGTCGGCGACGCGGTGATCGGCGCGACCGTCAACGCAGGCGGGCGACTCGTCGTGCGCGCCACGCGCGTGGGCGATGACACCCAGCTCGCGCAGATGGCGCGCCTCGTCGATGAGGCGCAGTCGGGCAAGGCGAACGTGCAGCGCCTCGCCGACCGCATCTCCGGCGTCTTCGTGCCGATCGTGCTCGCGATCTCGGTCGTGACCCTCGTGGCCTGGCTGCTGCTCGGCTACCCCGCCGCTTCGGCCGTCACGGCGGCGGTGGCGGTGCTCATCATCGCCTGCCCGTGCGCGCTGGGACTGGCGACACCGACCGCGCTGCTGGTCGGCACCGGCCGGGGGGCGCAGATCGGCATCCTGATCAAGGGTCCCGAGGTGCTCGAGTCCACCCGCACGGTCGACACGATCGTGCTCGACAAGACCGGCACGGTCACGACCGGGCGCATGACGCTGGTCGATGTGGTGCCGATCTCCGCAGTCCGCCAAGCCTTCGTCGGAGGATCGCCGCTCGGCCGGAGCATCGGCGCAGAATCCTCCGACGGAGGCGCGATTCTCCGACGATCGGATGCCGCGGGCGGCGCGACCGACCGCGCCGAGGTGCTGCGGCTCGCCGGCGCGCTCGAGGCGGCATCCGAGCACCCGATCGGTCGGGCGATCGCCGTCGCCGCGACGCAGGAGATCGGCGTGCTGCCGGCTGTCGAATCGTTCGCCGCGACCGCGGGCATCGGCGTCGCGGGGGTGGTCGACGGTCACGCCGTGGTCGTCGGGAGCGAGCGGCTGCTCGCCGACTGGGCCATCGAGCTCGCGCCGGAGATGGTCGCGGCCAAAGAGGGCGCCGAAGCCGAGGGCTCGTCGGTCGTGCTCGTCGCATGGGACGGGCAGGCGCGGGGACTGCTCGTCGTCGCCGACGGCGTCAAGCCCACGAGTTCCGAAGCCGTCGCGCAGCTGCGCGCACTGGGTCTGGAGCCCATACTCCTCACCGGCGACAACGAGACCGTCGCGCGGACGATCGCCGCGCAGGTCGGGATCGACCGCGTCATCGCGGGTGTGCTGCCGCAGGGCAAGGTGGACGTCGTGCGCGCGCTGCAGGCGGAGGGCCGCGTGGTGGCCATGGTCGGCGACGGCGTGAACGATGCCGCCGCTCTCGCCCAGTCAGACCTGGGGCTCGCGATGGGAACGGGCACGGATGCCGCCATCGAGGCTTCGGACATCACCCTGGTCCGGGGTGACCTGCGCAGCGCGGCCGACGCGATCCGGCTGTCCCGTCGCACGATCGGCACGATCCGCACGAACCTGTTCTGGGCGTTCGCCTACAACGTCGCGGCGATCCCGCTCGCGGCCCTCGGGCTGCTCAACCCGATGATCGCCGGCGCGGCGATGGCGTTCTCGAGCGCCTTCGTCGTCGGCAACAGCCTGCGGCTGCGCTCGTTCCAGAGCCGCGCACTCACCACCTCGCCGAAGGAGACGGCATGACCGACACCGCACTCGCCGAAGACGTTCCGGCAGGCGACGAGCACGAGCACGCCCACCACGGGTACATCACCGACAAGGACAAGTACCTCAACCGCATGCGGCGCATCGAGGGCCAAGCCCGGGGCATCCACAAGATGGTCGAGGACGAGAAGTACTGCATCGACATCCTCACGCAGATCAGCGCCCTCACGAGCGCGCTCGAAGCGGTCGCGATAGGTCTGCTCGACGATCACCTGCGGCACTGCGTCGTGGATGCCGCGCGCCTGGGGGGCGACGAGGCCGACGCCAAGATCACCGAGGCGACCGCCGCGATCGCGCGTCTGGTGCGCTGACCGCGGCGACGGTCGCGCAGACCTGCAGCGACCGGGCGCGAGCGTCGGAGGATTGCGCGAACGTCGGAGGATTGCGCGCGGATCGTCCGACTTTCGCGCGATCCTCCGACCTTCGGGTGCCGCACCGCGGGTCAGGTGAGTTCGCCGACGTCCGACACTCCGCGGGCGCGCCGCGAGAACAGCAGCGAGTCGATCGTCAGCACGATGAGGGCAAGCCAGACGAGCGCGAACCCCATCCAGCGCTCGGGCGGCATCGGCTCGCCGAGCAGCCAGGCGCCGATGATGAACTGCAGGATCGGCGCGACGAACTGCAGCAGGCCGATCACCGTGAGCGGAACCCGACGGGCGCCCGCCGCGAACAGCAGCAGCGGGACGGCGGTGAAGACGCCGGCGAGGCTCAGCAGCACCGCGTGCCAGGGGCCGGCCGAACCCATCGTCAGGCCCGACGTCGATCCGACGACGATGAGGATGACGGTGGCGACCGGCACGAGCCAGAGCGATTCGAGGGTGAGTCCGCTCACGGCATCGACCGAGGGCCCCAGGCGCTTCTTGACGAGCCCGTAGGTGCCGAAGGTGAACGCGAGCGTCAGTGCCACCCAGGGGAACGCTCCATAGCCGACGACGATCACACCGACAGCGACCACCGCGATGCCGATGGCGATCCACTGCGTGAGCCGAAGGCGTTCGCGCAGCACCACGACGCCGAGCACCACCGTGACGATCGGATTCATGAAGTAGCCGAGACTCGCTTCGATGACATGGCCGCTGAGGGTGGCGACGATGTAGACCTGCCAGTTGATGTAGATCAGGCCGCCGGCCAGTCCCGTCCACAGCAGCAGGCGCGGCTGTCGCAAGATCGCGGCGAGCCTCCCCCAGCCGCGCATGACCGTGAGCAGGATCGCGCAGAACGCGAGCGAGAGCACGATGCGCCAGGCGACCAGCTCGAAGGGGCCGGTCGGCGCGAGCAGCAGGAAGTACAGGGGAAGGAAACCCCACAGGACATAGGCGGCGAAGGCGTAGGCCCCGCCGAGCGCACGTTCGCGGGGATTGTCGTCGAGGGATCCGGAGGCCGCTTCGGGAACAGAGGGCACGTCGCGGGTCACTCATCCACGATACGCATAAAGAAGGACCCGGATGCCGCAGCATCCGGGTCCTTCTCAGAACGGGGTGGTCCTAGCGGACGACGACCGCCAGCACGTCGCGAGCGGAGAGGACGAGGAACTCGTCCGCACCGAGCTTGACCTCGGTGCCGCCGTACTTGCTGTACAGCACGCGGTCGCCCACGGCGACGTCGATCGGAACGCGGTTGCCGTTGTCATCGATCCGGCCTGGTCCGACGGCCACGACCTCGCCCTCCTGGGGCTTCTCCTTGGCGGTGTCCGGGATGACCAGACCGCTCGCGGTGGTCTGCTCGGCCTCGACCTGGCTGATGACGATGCGGTCCTCGAGCGGCTTGATGGAAACCGACACGGTCTACCTCTGCTTTCGTTGAAACTTCAAGACTGATTAGCACCCTCCACCTGAGAGTGCTAATCCCAGTCTAGGCAAGCACTGGCACTCATGCAACGTGAGTGCCAGTGCCGCGGCATCCGATTTCG
>NZ_WOYP01000124.1 GCF_011620715.1 Microbacterium sp.
GTCGATGACGGGACCGTCGCCGAAGTCATACTGCAACCACATCCCCGGCTCGGTGTGGGCTGCTTCGGTGATTTCGGACAGTGGGCCCTCCTAAGGTGGGGGGTTCTACCCGAGAGTGAGTTCATGAACATGACTGCATCACGCAGACGGTTCAGCCAGGAGTTCAAGGACGAGTTGTGTCAGGAGGTGATCTCGACGTCGAAGACCATCAAGGATGTTGCGGTCGCGTATGGCGTTGGTCCCGAGACGCTGCGCACGTGGCTGATCAAGTACCGCGACACGCACGGCGGGACCGAGGCCGAGCTGAGTGTCGATGAGCGGGCCCGGCTCAAGGAGCTGGAGCGGGTCGTTCAGGATCTGCGGGCGGAGACGGCGTTCTTGAAAAAAGCCAGCGCTTACTTCGCGAGGGATCAGCGACTGTGAGCCGGTACGAGTACATCGATTCCTGCAGGAACGACCCGTCCGAGACGAATCCGGTGACCCGGATGTGCGTGTGGCTGGCGGTGTCCACGTCTTTGAAACATTCAGATGAATAGATATAGTTCGTTGTTGAACGTTGGCGGGTTGGGGGTGATCGACCACGTTCCGTCCTACTCGCGTTGAAGCCCTCCGAGCATGGGGTTCGGCTCAGAGGACTTGGAGGCCAGCGAAAGCAGGTGCGGCCCAGTTAGCTGATGGGTCAAGCTTCGCGCGCGTTCCTCAACATCGTCCTCGACACCGGCGTATCAGCAATCAGGGTGGCGGGATCATAGCTGATGCATATCGTTGTAGCATGCACGAGGCGACCTGACCCATGGGGGGACTCAGGCGCATTCCGAGAGGCACCAGCATGTCAAGCACTACACCCTCGTCCGCACCGGCAACACCACCGGTCGAGGCAAAGCGGAGCAACGGCGCGGGGCTTTCAGCGCTCATCGTCGGTATCGTCGCCTTCGTCTTCGCAATCATCCCGTTCCTCAGCTTTATCGCGTGGCTTCCCGCTCTCGCCGCCATCATCCTCGGCATCGTCGGACTCGTTCTGAAGCACCGCAAGCGCGGCTTCGCACTCGCGGGCCTGATCATTGGCGTGGTCGCGTGGATCGTCGCGATTCTCGTTTCTATTGCTGGCATCGCAGCGGTTGGAACTGCTATCGATGAGGCCAATGACACTACCGTTGCACCCGCCGAAGAGGGGGGCGCGGCTGCGGAGCCTGAGGCTGCGGATGCAGGTAGCCGGGAGAACCCCGTGCCCCTCGGCACTGCCATCGACTCGCAGGAGTGGACTGTGGTCGTCAATGCATGGAACCCAAATGGCACGGACATCGTCGCGGCCGCAAACCAGTTCAACCAGCCCGCCCCGGCAGGCAGCACCTATGCCATTGTGAACTACACGGTCACCTACAAGGGAGGGGACACCGGCAACGCTCTTGAGGTAGGGGTCGATCTTGTGACCTCAACTGGTGAGGTCATCGATCCGGGGATCGGCGATGCGGTAGTTCTCGAAGACGGTATCTCGTACACCGACGAGCTGTATGCAGGTGGCACGGCTACCGGTTCGCGCGCCATCGCTGTGCCGGACGGAGCGCAGGTACTCATTCGTATAACCCCGGGTTACGTCTCAGACCCGAAGTTCGTACAGCCGTAGTATCCGCCCATCAGCGCTCCGCCCCGTTCGCCTGAGCGGGGCGGAGCGGTTAGAGCGCTAAGCGTACGCGGGTGAGGACATGATCAGGCCTCTTTCTCGGTTGTGTCTGGCCCGGCTCGCCTCTCCCCAGGTGGCTCGCATCCAGGGAGACCGTCCGTACGGTTGGGGCGACATTCACGGGCGTTGTGGCGCGTACGCTAGTCCCAAAGTACCGGCAGGCAGCGCGTCGTGAAGCCTGATTGAGATGAAGTGGCCCCCCGTGCAACGCCCTCAAGCCGGGGGCCGCTCGAATGTTCGCACGCCGCTGCGAAGTCGACCAGGGGATGATCTCGTGCTCCGACGGGTGATGAGAGTGGCCGCCATCATGATGGCAGTCGTACTGGTATCACTGACGGCGCTCTACGCGTTGCTCGTTGTCGGCTCGCGTAAGGGAATTGACTACTACTACGGATAAGTGCGGAACTTCACACATGCCAGGCACTGGCAGATTGGCTACACCTCCGTCAAGCACCGGATCACCGCGCTCCGCGCCAGCCTCGACGCCCGCCCGACCGTCGCCGGAGACACGGGTGTCGTCGTCATGTCACCGGTGGTCGGCGCGCCGGGGCGGCCGGGACACCAGCCGGGCCCACCGCGCCGGCGCGGGAGCGTTCAGCCTCGACGCCCTCAGCCGACCAGCCACCACCGGCGACACGATGGGAGGCGGCCGCGATGCTTGACCAGCACCTCACCACCGACGACATGCACTTCTTTACCAGACTGCGGATGAGTATTGACGGTTTTGGCGGAAACTTCAATGTCCAGGAAGCCTCTGGGCGGGTTGGGGTGGATGTTCGCGGAACATCCCGGCGCTCGGGGCACTCGGAGGGGTCTGGTTCTACGGCTGTGACGGGACGGCTGTCTGCTGGTAGAGGGCGAGTCGCCAGGTGCCGCCCTGTC
>NZ_WOYP01000122.1:0-1400 GCF_011620715.1 Microbacterium sp.
CCAGAGGTCGCAGGTTCAAATCCTGTCCCCGCAACGAAAATGAAGAAGGCGTCCTCTCCGGGGACGCCTTCTTCATTTCACGCATGACGGTGCTCAGAGGCGATGGGCTTGCCGTGCGCGTGCGCCCCGGGTGAGGATGAACTCATGCCCTCCGCGCGAGATACCGACCTCCAGAAGGACCTGCCGGACGGGCGAGACGAGGTCGCCTCCAGGCGCGGGGATCGCAACGGGAAGGCGGCGATCGCCGTCGCGCAGTTCGCTCCTGCGGCAGACAAGCAGGCGAACCTTGCCGACATCGGGCAGCTCGCGGAGACGGCATCCGAACGCGGTGCCGACCTGGTCGTGTTCCCCGAGTACGCGAGCTACTTCATCAACCCGTTCGACGACTCGCTCGCCGCCCACGCCGAACCGCTGGACGGACCGTTCGTCGCGGCGCTGACCCAACTCGCGGCGACGCACGGCGTGCTCATCGTCGCGGGGCTGCTCGAAGAGGCGGCGGACGCCCGGCGCGTGCGCAACACCGTCGTCGCCGTGGATGCGGGCGGCGTCGTGGCCACCTACCGGAAGCTGCACCTGTACGACGCGTTCGGGCAGCGCGAGTCGGACTGGGTAGAGCCGGGCGAGCTGGCGGCACCCGAGACGTTCGAACTCGGCGGCCTGCGCTTCGGGCTGATGACCTGCTACGACCTGAGGTTCCCGGAGGTCGGGCGGACGCTCGCCGATGCACGCGCCGACGTGTTCCTGGTTCCGGCGGAGTGGGTACGCGGGCCGCTCAAAGAGCACCACTGGCGCACGCTCGTCCAGGCGCGCGCGATCGAGAACACCGTCTACGTCGCCGCCGCCGATCATCCGCCGCCGCTCGGAGTCGGCAACTCGATGATCGTCGACCCGCAGGGTGTCGAGATCGCCGCGATCGGCACGGCCACCGATGTCGTGGTCGCCCACCTCGACCGCGATGCGGTTGAGCGGGTGCGTCGTGTCAACCCGGCGCTGCTGCTTCGGCGTATGCGGGTCGTTCCGCGCGACTGATCGCGCGACGGGAGGAACGGCGTCGGCGGCAGCCGTCAGCTGTTGTGGGCGGCGAGTCGGGATGCCGCCTCTTCGAGCACCGACACGCGCTTGCAGGCGGCGAACCGCACGAGAGTGGCGTACTCGGCCCGGCGCGATGCGCCGACGAAGGCGGTCAGCGGGATCGCGACCACCCCCGCGCGGTCGGGCAGCGCGCGGCAGAACTCGGCGGCATCCGTCGCGCCCAGGGGAGCGGCATCCGCCACCGTGAAGTACGACCCGGCGGCGACCGAGACCTCGAAACCCGCCGCCCGAAGCCCGGAGCCCAGCAGGTCGCGCTTGTCGCGCAGGGTCTGTGCGATGCTCTGGAAGAAGGCGTCGGGCAACCGCAG
>NZ_WOYP01000122.1:1500-11999 GCF_011620715.1 Microbacterium sp.
GCGGGAGAACACCGCCCCGGTCGGGTTGTGCGGATCATTCACCAGGATCACGCGCGTGCGGTCCGATACCGCGGCGCGGAGCTCATCGAGGTCGGGTTGGAAGTCGGGCCAGCGCAGAGGCACGGTGACCAGGCGCGCGCTGCTGCCGGTAGAAGCGCTGCTGGTGCTCGGCGATCGCGAGAAGCAGATCGGGGATGCCGCGACCCGGCGGATATTGATTGACGCCGTGGGCGATCGCGGCGCGGGCGGCCTCGAGCACCGCTGCCGGTGCGTCCTCGTCGGGAAACCCCTGACCGAGGTTGATCGCACCGGTCTGCGCCGCAAGGGCCGACATCTCGGCGAAGATGGTAGGGCGGGTGCCAGCCTGCCGGGGGTTTGCGGCGGAGCCGCAACGAGGACGTGCGCCGGCGGACTCGTCGGGGGGACTCATCAGTCCGGCGCCGATCGCGGTACGTCGCCAGGCTCCGGGTGTTTCTCGCATCGGGTTCACGCTACTCGCATAGTCGCCCCCCATCCCCGGCATAAGAAACGCACAGAATTCGGGCCCACAGTGGTCAGTGGTCGGCAGAAGGAGAACACCATGAGCGACACCGAGGGCGAACGCCCGTCAGATTCCACCCCCGAGTCCCCCATCGACACCCCTGCGGCACCGGCGACACCCGTCTCCCAGCCGGTGACGCCGGCGGTCCCGGCGCAGGCGCCGACCTGGCAGGCACCGGGGGCCACGCACCCGGCGGGTGCTCCGGCCGGTTACCCGCCACAGGCGCCGCCCTACGGCACGCCGCGCGCGCAGACCTACGCCGGTCAGCCAGCCGCCGGTCAGCAGTATGCGTCGTCGTTCGGTCCGGGGGCTGCCGCACAGCCCGGAGTCGGCCAGACCCAGCCCACGGTGCCGTTCGACCGCGCCGCCACCGGCGCCTTGGCGACCGCCTCCACGCCGAAGAAGAAGTCCAGCGCCGGCAAGGTCGTCGGGCTCATCGTCGCCGCCGCGATCGTCGGCGGCGCCGCCGGACTGGGCGGGGCCTATGCGGGCGTGAACCTGTTCACCCCGTCGGGCACGAGCCCGGCGGCGGGCCCGTCCACGGTCACGGTGAACAACACCGATTCGGTCAACCAGACCACCGCGATCGCCGCCAAGGCGCTTCCGAGCGTTGTCACGATCCAGGCGACGGGCACCGACGGCGCGGGCACAGGATCGGGCGTCGTGCTGACCGGCGACGGCTATGTCGTCACCAACACGCACGTCGTGACGCTCGACGGTGCGACCGCGGATGCCACGATTCGCGTGACCACTTCGGACGGGCAGGTCTTCGACGCCGAGGTGGTCGGCACGGACCCGACCTACGACCTCGCTGTCATCAAGCTCGTCGACGCAGAAGGCCTCACCCCGATGGAGTTCGCCGATTCGTCGGCGCTCAACGTCGGTGACCAGACGATCGCCGTCGGCGCGCCGTTGGGCCTGTCCAACACCGTCACCACGGGCATCGTCAGCGCGCTCAACCGTTCGATCCAGATCGCCTCGTCGGCTGCTCCGGGTTCGGCGGACTCGCAGGAGGACACGCAGCCTGACGGCGGGCAGAGCCCGTTCCAGTTCGACTTCGGCGATGGCGGCAACGGGGCCACGAGCGCGACGAAGTCCATCTCGATCGCCGTCATCCAGACCGACGCGGCCATCAACCCCGGCAACTCCGGCGGCGCCCTGGTCGATGAGGAGGGCAAGCTGATCGGCATCAACGTCGCGATCGCCTCGGCGGGCGGAACGAGCGGTCAGTCCGGCTCGATCGGCGTCGGCTTCTCGATCCCCTCGAACATCGTCGAGCGGGTCACGGGCGAAATCATCGACAGCGGTGCGGCCACGCACGGTCTGCTCGGTGCGAGCGTGCGGGATGCGGCATCCGTCGAATCATCGACGATCACCGGCGCCTACATCGCCGAGGTCGTCGACGGCGGCGCCGCGGTGGATGCCGGTCTGCAGGCAGGCGATGTCGTCACCGCCTTCAACGGGGTCCCCGTGACCGACGCCACCGATCTGACCGCGCAGGTGCGAGCCGCCGCAGCCGGCAGCGACGCGACGGTGACCTTCGTGCGCGACGGCAAGACGCAGACGGCGGAGGTCACCCTGGGCGAGCTGGTTCCGTAGCCAGGGAACGTCGAGGAACAGGACGCCACCCCGCGATAGAGTCGCGGGGTGGCGTCTTTCTCGTTCGGTGCGGGAAACGCGCGGAAGCTCGCGAGCCTCCCGCTGTACGCCCTCGGTCGCGTCGCGACGGTGCTCATCCCGCGCCGGCGGGACAGCTGGGTCTTCGGCTGCGGGGTCGGGATCGCCGACGGGGCGCTCGCCCTGTGGAATGTCGCCGTCGCCGACGGGCACCCGGCCGTCTGGCTGGTCGGCTCCGCCCGTGAGGCTCGGGATGCCGCCGATCGGGGCATGCCATACGCCGGCAAGCGCTCGCTGCGCGGGTTCTGGCTCACCGCGCGGGCGCGTATCGTCGTCGTCACGCACGGGTTCGGCGATGTGAACCGGTACGGCGTCTCGGGGGCGTTCATCGTGCAGCTGTGGCACGGCATCCCGCTCAAGCGGATCGGCCTCGACTCGGCCGAGACGGTGCGCAGCGGCATCCTTCCGCGATCGAAGGCCGTGCGGGCGATCCTGCGCCGCATGTACCGCGGTGCGGCGCGCCGCATCCATGTGCTGCCGGCCGCATCGCATCTCGTGCGCGGGCGCCTGGAGTCCGCATTCGGCCTGCCCGACGAACGTGTTCCGGTCACGGGCGAGCCCCGCGTCGACGTCCTGTCGCTGGGCAGCCCTGAATCCCGCCGCTCCGCCGCTCGCGCGGCGATCGCGGCGGCCGCGGGTCAGGCCGAGCCAACCGACCGGCTCGTCCTGTACGCGCCGACGTGGCGCGACGGAGCGTCGGATCCGGCCGTCCCGTCACCCGCGGAGTGGCATGCCATCGTGGACGTGCTGAACCGCCACCGCGCGGTGCTCCTGGTGCGCTCGCACCCCCTCGGTGTGGGCGAGTATGCGCCTTCGTTCGCCACCGACCGGGTGCTCGGCCTCGGCAGCGACGTCGTTCCCGACGTGACGCCGCTTCTCCCCGGGCTCGATGCGCTCGTGACCGACTATTCCTCGCTCGCCTTCGACGCCGCACTGGTTCCGCTTCCCGTGGTGTTCCTGGCACCTGACGTGGACGCGTACGCGCGGACGCGTGGGTTCTACGGCTCGTACGCCGATGTCGCCGGGAGCGATTGGGCGGCCGACTGGACCGCGGCCGCGAGGCAGCTCGACGTGCTCCTTGCCGACCAGAGCGACCGGGCGCGCAGGATCGAGCTGTCGCAGCGCCTGAGCGCGCGCGTACACGACTTCCGCGACGGCGGCAACACACGCAGGGTGTACCGTGCGATTCTGGCGGGACTCGGCGAGCAGCACTCCGGCCGCTTCACGAAAGGACTTCGATGACCGACGCCCGCTTCTGCACCGACGGGGGCGCCACGCTGATCGTGTCCGGCGCCGGGCCCATGCCCGTCTCGGTCGAGCTCGTCGGTTCGCGTGCCCGTGTCGTGGCGGCTACGTCGGGCAGCGGCAAGACGTGGACGGCGGTCCTCCCCCTGCGTGCCTCCCGCTGGGGCGGTGCGGAGCTTCCGCTGCCCGCGGGGGAGTACGACCTTCGCATCGAGCTCGCGGCGGGAGCAGCGGCCGAGGCACCGGCATCCGTGCCCCTGGCTCAGCTGGGCAGCCTTCGTGCGGAGCTGTCCTCCAGCACGCTGACGGTGGGCCCGCCGATCGACCCGGCATATGACTCGGGGGAGGGGCAGGCGGCGCTCGATCGGCGCTACGCGACCCGGCCGGCCGCACTCGAGAACGCGGTGTTCTTCGAGAGCTTCTACGGGCGCAACGCGAGCTGCAACCCACTCGCGATAGACCGCGAACTCGCGCGCCGGGCGCCTGGCGTGACGCGCTACTGGAGCGTCGTGGACCTGTCGGTCCAGATTCCGGAGGGCGCCGTGGCGGTCGTCGACGGCAGCCCGGAGTGGTGGCGCGCTCGCGGATCCGCTCGTCTGCTGGTGGTCAACGACTGGCTGCGCCGCACCTTCGCCCGCCGCCCCGGCCAGGTCGTCGTGCAGACCTGGCACGGTACCCCGCTCAAGCGGCTCGCCCTGCATCGGCCGGGGTTCCACCCGCGGCGGATGGCCGCGGTCATCAAGGAGTCGCGGCGCTGGAACGTGCTGCTCGCTCAGAATCCGTACGCGGCCAGGATCCTCGGCAAGGCGTACGCGTTCCTCTCGCGTCCGATCTGGGTCGAGGGCCACCCGCGCAACGACATCCTCACCGTCGGCGACGGTGTTGCCACGCGCGCTGCTCTGGGCATCGCGCCGGACGAACGCGTGCTCCTCTACGCTCCCACCTGGCGCGACGATCGCACCGAGATGGTGGATTTCGTCGATCCTGCGGCGTTGGCCGAAGCGACCGATTCCGTGGTGCTGGTGCGGGGCCATTCGCGCACGCTGCTATCGGGTCGGGATGCCGAGGGACCGCGTGTGGTGGACGTCACCGGATTTCCCGACACGTCGCAGCTGCTGCTGGCCGCTGACGCGCTGATCACCGACTACTCGTCGGTCATGTTCGATTTCAGCGTCACCGGAAAGCCCATGTTCTTCCTGGTGCCCGACATCGAGCACTATCGCGGGCAGCTGCGCGGCTTCTACTTCGATCTCGCCGCGCACGCGCCCGGGCCGGTGGTGCGCACCGAGGCCGAGCTCGTCGCCGCGGTCCGCGACGACGATCCGGCTGCCTTCGCGGCGAAGTACACGCAGTGGCGCGAGAAGTTCAATCCCCGTGACGACGGCCGCGCCGCCGAGCGGGTCGTCGGCCGGATCCTCGACCAGGGCTTCGTTCAGGTCGACTAGGGCAGCGGCGTATTGCGGCTGCCTAGCCGCGAGGTGTCGACGGTGTCATGCGCGCCGCCCAGCACTCCGCCGAGGAACCCAGCGCCCCAGGCGAGGTGCATGCTCGGCAGAACGGCCAGTGTCCACAGTCTGTCGCGCGATCCGGTGCCCCCACCCCGGCCGAGCGCGACGACGATCACGAGCAGGGCATAGGCGATGACCGGGAGGTAGACGATGGATGCCGCGACGCCCCACCATCCGGCGAGCACGCCGCTGAGTTGCAGCGCGGCGACCACGAGGCTGAGGGCCAGCATGAGCACGAGCGCCGGTGGTGCGAAGAAGCGCACGGAGTTCCCGCGGCCGTAGCGGCGGACCAGTTCTCCGCGCCACCGGCCCGTGGCCGAGAACTGGCGGACGAGCCGGGTCCAGCTCTCACGGGGCCAGTAGGTCACCGCCAGGGACGGATCGAACCAGACCCGGTATCCGGCGCGGCGGATGCGGAGGTTGAGCTCCCAGTCCTCGCCGCGTCGGATGCTCTCGTCGAACAGGCCGACTTCCTCGAGGACGTCGCGGCGCATCACGCCGAGGTAGGCACTCTCGGCCTCGCCCTCCTGCGTGCCGCCGTGATAGGCCCCGCCGCCCAGGCCGATGGGGGAGTTGTAGGCGCGGGCCACCGCGCGCTGGAACGGTGTGTGGCCGTCGGCCTTCATCACCCCGCCGACGTTGGCCGCGCGCACCCGATCGAGGGTCGCGAGCGCACGTGTGGTGTAACCGGGTTCCAGCTCGGAGTGGGCGTCCACCCGCACGATCGTCGGGTAGCGGGCTGCGCGGATCGCCCGGTTCAGGCCGATGGGGATGTCGGCCTCGGGGTTGTCGACGAGCACGATGCGGTCGTCGGCGGCGAGTTCGCCGGCCAGTTCGGTGGTGCCGTCCGTCGAGGGTGCCAGGGCGATGATCAGCTCGGTCGGGCCCGCGACATCCTGGGCCAGCACGGTCTGCACGGCGCGCTGCAGATATCCCCGTTCGTTCAGCACGGGCATCACGAAGCTGACCCCGGCCCCCGCGGCGGCGACCGGCGCATCCTTGCGTCCGGGCTGGTCGACATGCACCCGACGATCATGTCATGGGGGCCCGTCGGTATCCTGAGGGAGTGGATCTGGTCTCGGACGCGAAGAAGGCCGTGGCACTGCTGCGCAAGGCAGTCACGAACCGCGCGGCGGTCGCCGAGGTCCGGCGCATCGTCGCCGACCAGCCCGCGCATCGGCTTCACCACTATCGCGTCGCGGTCTACTTCGCAGACGGGGCGGTGAACATGTACCAGATGCGCCAGTGGTACCGGCCGCTCGCCGAGCTCGCGAAGACATGGCCGGTCGTCGTGCTGAGCCGCAATGCGACCGGTGCGCGGGCGCTCCTGGCCGAGGACGCGCCCCCCGTGGCATTCGTGCCGACGGTGCGCGAGCTGGAGCGCTTCATCGCCACTCAGGACATCCGCGTGGTGCTCTACGTGAACCAGAACATGCGCAACTTCCAGATGTTCCGCTACGGAAGACGGTGGCATGTGTTCATCAACCACGGCGAGTCCGACAAGATGTACATGACCACGAACCAGTACAAGGCGTACGACTACGCGTTCATCGCCGGAGCCGCGGCCCGAGAACGACTGGGTCGCGTGCTGTGGGATTACGATCTCGACACCCGCACGATCGAGATCGGTCGCCCGCAGGCAGATCACTACTCCGGAGCCCTGCCGTATACACCGGATGATCGCACCGTCGTGCTGTACGCGCCCACGTGGGAGGGCGATCGTCCCTCCGCCCATTACGGTTCGATCGCCTCGCACGGCGAGAGGCTCGTCGGCGCGCTCCTGGCGACGGGGCGCCATCGCGTGATCTACCGGCCGCATCCGCGTTCGGGTGTCGTGAACGCCGAGTACGGGGCGGCGAATCGGCGCATCATCGCTGCACTCGCCGCCGCGAACACCGCGGATCCGGCATCCCATCACGTCTTCGATGACGGGCCCGACCTCGGCTGGCAGCTCGCCGCCGCCGACGTCGCGATCGTCGACATCTCGGCGATGGTCTACGACCGGCTCGCCGCTGACCGCCCGCTCATGATCACCCGACCGGCCGACCCCGAAGCGCTGATCGACACGCACGGCTACCTTGCGGCGTGCGAATGGCTGGACGCGCGCGATGCCGACGCCATCGTCGCCGAGACCGACCGCGTGCTCGGAGACGCGGATGCCGTGGCCCGGCTCGAGCAGTGGGTGGCGCACTATTTCGGCGACACCGCCCCGGGCGCCGCGACTGCGCGGTTCCACGCAGCGGTGGGCGAGCTGATGGAGTCATGGGAGCGCTGGCATCGCCGCTCCCTCGACGACCAGGACCTCGACGAAGAAGAGACCGAAGAGGCTGAGCTCGACGACTGAGGTTGTGCCCTCGGTTCTCAACCGACCGTCGCGGGCTTCTCCACAAGCCGGGCGACGGCGCGCACCGGGATCGTGACCCACGTCGGTCGGTTGCGGGACTCGTAGATGGCCTCGTACACGGCCTTGTCCAGTTCGAGTGCCGCCAGCAGCGGGCCTTCGACGTCGGAATCGATGCCTGAGGTGCTCGCATAGCCCTCGACGAACGAGCGACGGGCGCTGAGCGCCCAATCCCGCACCGCCTCGGGTGAGCGTTCCGGGTTGTCCAGGCGGATCGAGCCGGCGACGTAGTCGAAGGAGCGCAGCATCCCGGCGACGTCCCGCAGCGGCAGGTCGGACTGGACACGCTCGGACATCGGGCGGAGCGGCTCGCCCTCGAAGTCCAGGAGAACCCAGCCTCGGCCCGGTACCTGCAGCACCTGCCCGAGGTGGTAATCGCCGTGGATGCGCTGCAGGGGTGGCCAGGCGATTTCGAGGGCGCGCGAATAGACCGCCTCGATCGCCTGCCGACGGTCGGCGATGGCGGGCACTTCCGCGATCGCGATCGCCAGGCGCCGCTGCCACGTGGCCGCAGTGGCCTCGCGGTCGGCGGGCTGCGTCTCGCGCACCGGGAACAGTCCGGCCAGGGACAGGTGCACATCTGCGGTGGCGGCGCCCAGGGCATGCGCGCGATCGCGGAAGTCCTCGCCGCGCGCTGCGGCGTGCAGGGCGACGCGCCACGCGTCCTCTACGCCAGGCAGGAACTCCTGAGCGAAGGCCAGCGAGCCGGTCACGGTATCGTTCGCGCCGGACATCCCGGGCCACCGGCCCTCGAGCGAGCCGATTGCGAGCGGCACGTGCGCTGAGCCCGCATCGGCCAGCGCGGTCTGCAGTTCGATGTCGGGGTTCAGCCCGGCGTGCAGCTGTCGGAACACCTTGCAGATGATCGGCATCGAGCCGTCCTCGCAGCGGTAGATCACGGACGTGTTCGACTGCTCGCCGGCGAGCACGGTCGCGGTGCGGAACGCTTCCGCCGCAACGATGCGCGTCGGGCGGCCGGTGGCCACCGCGCGCAGGCCGGTGCCTTGACCACCCCTCGTGACCAGGGAGAGCAGCGCCGAGGTGTACGCGGGGTCGAACGGCCCGTCGATGAACGTGGTCCCGGGTTCGGGGCTGCCGATGATGTGGTCGGGGGAGGCATCCACGCTCGCGGTCGCCCGCGACACGACGGGGATCTGGTACAGCACGACAGGCAATGCGCCCTCATCGGCGACGAGGAAAGTGCGCACCCGTGCATCGGCCGGGCTCAGTTCGGCGGCATCCCCCTCGACGGTGCCGCCCGCAGGCGTCGGCGCGTCCCACCACGCGACCAGTCGCAGGCTCGGCGGGCGACCTTTGGCGGCATACCAGCGCTGCCGGGGCATCCATGCCGTCAGGCACGCCAGGGTGCTGTCCATGCTCCGAGATTATGCCCGCCGACCAGACGTGTCGAGGTGAGCCGGATGCCGCAGTGTCGCGCGGCGGATCGGCGGACCGGTACGTCGGCGGGACGGCCGAGGCGTGCCGAATATCTGCAACGATGATCGCATGGATTCACTCGAGAGCTGGACACGCACCGATGTCACGTTCGACGGCGTCACCCGTGACGTGTATCGCAAGGGCACGGGCCGGGGCGTGATCATCATCCACGAGTTCCCCGGCATCGAGGAGAGTCTGATCACGTTCGCGCAGGAGGTCGTGGACGCCGGCTTCACGGTGATGCTGCCCCGGCTGTTCGGCACCCCCGGCGCGGGGTTCTCCGTCGGCAACGTCGTGGGCGACATACGCCAGTTCTGCGTGCGACGCGAATTCTCGGTCTTCGCGCGCGGCAAGACCAGCCCCGTGGCGGTCTGGCTGCGAGCGCTCGCGCGTCAGCTGCATGATGATGTCGGTGGCGAGGGGGTGGGCGTGATCGGCATGTGCTTCACCGGCGGGTTCGCCCTGGCGATGATGGCCGGGGCGCCGGTGATCGCGCCGGTTATCGCGGAGCCGTCGCTGCCGGCAGGCGTCGGTCTGCCGCGCAACGCCGCGGCTCGCGGAGCGGACCTCGGACTTTCGCCGTTCGATCTCGAAGCGGTCAAAGCCAGCGGGTGCGAGGTGCTCGGGCTGAAGTACCGCACCGACCCCGCCACGGGTACTCGATTCGATACGCTGCGCCGTGAGCTCGGCGACCGCTTCCTCGCCGTCGAGTTCGAAGGCAGGGGCCACTCAGTGCTCACTGCTGACCGGCGCGAGTACGGCGTCGATGAAGTGCTGGACTTCCTGGACCGCACCCTCAAGGATGAGCCGAGCCGGCAGCCTCCGTCGAGGGACGAGCCCCTGGAGCGGCGGCTCGAATCGCGATTGGGAGCCGGCTTCGACGCGCGCGTCACCGGGGACCCCGCACGTGTGGTGCTGCACATCACGCGCGGACTGACCAAGAAGGGACGCGAACGCGCGGAGGCGATCTCCCGCGAGGTCACCGGGAGGGATCCCGAGATCGTGCGTCTCACGCCGAACAGACTGGGCTGAGAACCCGGCCCGTCGTCTCCATCGGAGAGCGGAGCGGGCTACTCCGGCGGGTCGGCCTCGGCTGTATCGGCCGCGGTCTGCGCGATCTCGACGACAGGCACCATCGGGATGACGACGGATTCGATACTCGTACCGAGGAAGGCGAGAGAGTCGGCGGACTCGATCTGCTCCGCCAGGCTCTCCGCCTCCGACTGCGACGCGACGGGCTCGGAGGGAAGCCCAGCCCACTCGGTCGGCTCCTCAGGACGAGTGCTGAAGATTCCCATGCGTCCATTGTGGGCCCGTCGCGCCGGTCACACGACGAATCGCCAGACATACTCGACGCCCGTCTCGGGGCGGAACCAGCCCACGGTCACCACCACGTCGTCGTGGTCGTAGTCGCACAGGCACAGCTCGGCCGTCTCGCCCGGGAGCATCTGGCCCCAGAACTGCGTCTCGGGCGCGCAGCGGGTGCTGTCGACGAATACGCGGACGAAATCCACCGTCGTGCCGCTGTCGTTCGTGATGAGCGGATGCGTGTCGTACACGCGATCGACCCGCCAGGGGACGCGGTAGGCGGGCGGAAGATCGTCAGGGTCGAGGACGCGCAGCATGCCGGGGAGGCTAGGCGCGGCGTCAGACGCCGGCTCAGCCGAATCGGGGCTGCAATGGTCTTGCT
>NZ_WOYP01000091.1 GCF_011620715.1 Microbacterium sp.
CAGTGGGGCGTGCACGCCGCCGGCGTGATCATGTCGAGCGAACCGCTGATCGACATCATCCCGATCATGAAGCGCGAGCAGGACGGCCAGATCGTCACGCAGTTCGACTATCCCGCCTGCGAGTCGCTCGGCCTGATCAAGATGGACTTCCTCGGGCTGCGCAACCTCACGATCATCGACGATGCGCTCGATAACATCGCCGCCAACCGCGGAGAGAAGCTCGTGCTCGAAGACCTCGCACTCGACGACCCGGCCTCGTACGAGCTCCTCGCCCGCGGCGATACGCTCGGCGTCTTCCAGCTCGACGGCGGCCCGATGCGCAGCCTGCTGCGGCTGATGAAGCCCGACAACTTCGAGGACATCTCGGCCGTGCTCGCCCTGTATCGGCCCGGACCGATGGGTGTCAATTCGCACACGAACTACGCCCTGCGCAAGAACGGGCTGCAACAGATCGAGCCGATCCACCCCGAGCTCGAGGCTCCGCTGGCCGACGTGCTGGGGACCACCTACGGCCTGATCGTCTACCAGGAGCAGGTGATGGCGGCCGCGCAGAAGCTCGCCGGCTTCAGCCTCGGCCAGGCCGACATCCTCCGCCGTGCGATGGGCAAGAAGAAGAAGTCCGAACTGGACAAGCAGCAGGAGGACTTCTTCGGCGGCATGACCGTGAACGGCTACAGCCCTGCCGCGCAGAACGCCCTGTGGAAGGTGCTCGAGTCGTTCGCCGACTACGCATTCAACAAAGCGCACACGGCAGCCTATGGACTCATCGCCTACTGGACCGCATACCTGAAGGCCCACTTTCCGGCGGAGTACATGGCGGCCCTGCTCACAAGCGTCGGCGACGCGAAGGACAAGCTCGCCGTCTACCTCAACGAATGCCGTCGGATGGGCATCAAGGTGCTGCCTCCCGACGTGGGACAGTCGATCCGCTACTTCGCGGCCGTCGGAGAAGACATCCGCTTCGGCCTCGGTGCGGTGCGCAACGTGGGCACGAACGTGGTCGATTCGATCGTCGACGCGCGGCACGACGCGCCGTTCGAGTCGTTCCATGACTTCCTCGCCAAAGTCCCCGTGCACGTCGCGAACAAGAGGACGGTCGAGTCGCTCATCAAAGCCGGCGCGTTCGACTCGCTCGGCTCGACCCGCCGCGCACTCATGGAGATCCACGAGGACGCCACCGAGGCCGCCGTAGAGGTCAAACGCAAGGCCGCGACCGGCGCGATCGGCTTCGACTTCGACAGCCTGTACGACGAGACCGAAGAGCCGCTGCCGGCCAAGGTGCCCGAACGGCCGGAGTGGACCAAGAAGGACAAGCTCGCCTTCGAGCGCGAGATGCTTGGGCTGTACGTGTCTGACCATCCGCTCGCGGGCCTGGAGATCGCGCTGGCCAAGCACGCGTCGATCAGCATCTACGACCTGCTCGCCTCGGAGGATCTGAACGACGGCGACCAGGTGACCGTCGCCGGGCTCGTCACGAGCGTCCAGCACCGCGTCGCCAAATCCAACGGCAATCCCTACGGCCTGATCACCGTCGAGGACTTCAACGGCGAGGTGACGGTCATGTTCATGGGCAAGACCTACACCGAGTTCCAGTCGATGCTGAAAGCGGATTCGATCCTCGTCGTCCGCGGCCGCATCTCGCGGCGCGACGACGGGCTCAACCTGCATGCGGTGTCGGCTCTCTCGCCCGACCTGGGCTCGTTGGACGCCTCCGGCCCGCTCGTGCTCGTCATGCCCGAGCGGCGGGCCAGCGAGGCGACGATCGAAGAGCTGCTCCAGACGCTTGAGCGCCATCGGGGAGAGACCGAGGTCACCGTGAAACTGCACGCGGGGTCGGTTGCGAAGGTCTTCGACGTGCCGCACCCGGTGCGCGTCACGGCGGACCTGTACGGCGAATTGAAGGGTCTGCTGGGACCGCAGTGCCTCGGTTGAGGCATCCGATCGAGATTTCGGAGAGGCGACGATGACGCGTCCCTGTTGGCGCCGGTCTCAGCGGCATCTCATGAGCCGCCGGTAGTATCAGGACGGTGCGCACCGTGGAAGCGGAAGGAAGGGGTCATCGTGACTGACGAGCGAGCGAACGATCAGCAAGAGGTCGACGCGACCGTCGCCGATACCGAATCCGAAGATCGTCCGCAGTATGGCGTGGGTCCGTTCTCGGTGCGTGAAGTCGCCCTGGTCGGCGTCTGGCTGATCGCGTTCGTGGTGTCGTTCTTCTCCGTGGCGGGCGAGCGGGCGATGGCCCAGCTGCTGTTCGGCGGCTCGGTCTGGACCAACGGGCTGGACTGGATCCTGACGATCGGCGTGCCGACCGTCGCGATCTTCCTCATCATCCTGCGGCGCTTCTCGCCCGACGGCATTCGGCGAGTCGGATCGCTCGGCATCGATCAGTTCGCGTCGGTCGCCTTCTCGGTCTCCGCCGCGGTCTGGCTCACCCTGCTGTGGCGCACGATCGTGGTAGCGATCGAGACCAAGATCTGGGTCTACGACTGGGTGGTGTGGGTGGAGTTCTTCCTCATGCTCGCCGGTGTCGTGCTGACCGTCTTCGCGCCGTTGATCCCCACCCTCCGCGAGGACTTCGTCGGCCGTCGCGAGATCGTGGCGCATCGCAACGCCCGCCCCATTCGCGCCGTCTCGGCCCGCCCCCCGCGACCGCCTCGCCCGGTCGCCGACGAGACCGACGGGGCAGCGTTCGCCGCCGCCGCGCACGGTCCGACCGGGCAGTCCGACACCTACCCGGTGCCCTCCTACGGCGACCAGGCGTACCGGGAGCCGACCCCGGCCGCCCCGGACGCCTGGGCGGCCGCCCAGACCCGCGACACGATCGAGCCCGCCGAGCCAGAGCCGCATCCGCAGTCGGCCCATCAGGCGTTCTGGGCGCTCGCGCCCGAGGAGCGCGACGTCGTCGACGACCGCGGCGTGCCGATCTTCCGGGTCGGTCGCACCGCATGGGCTCTGGTGCTCGAAGACCGCGGCGATGTCTTCGTGGTGCGCCACGAGGATGGCCGCGTCGGATATCTGCACGATGTGACGGGCGTGACGCGCGGCTGAGCCGCGTCTCTGCGTCGCGATAGCGTAAAGACATGCTCCGCACGATCGATCTGCGTGGTCGCGCGCACTCGCCGGCAGAACTCCTGGCGGCCGTGCCCCGCGCAACCGCGGCCCGCGCCGAGGCGCTCGCCACGGCTGCGAGCCTGGTCGCCGACGTCGCCGCTCGCGGTGAGCACGCGATCCGCGAGCAGGCCGAGCGCTTCGACGGCGCGGTCGGGCACGACATCCGCGTGCCCGCCGCACACCTCGACGACGCACTGGCCGGTCTCGACCCGCGCGTTCGCGCCGCACTCGAAGAGGCGATCGCCCGCGTTCGCCGCGCATCCGCGGCGCAGGTGCCGCCCGCGACGGTCACCGAGCTCGCGCCCGGAGCACGCGTGCACCAGCGGTGGCAGCCGGTGCGCCGGGTCGGGCTGTATGTGCCCGGCGGCAAAGCCGTCTATCCCTCCAGCGTCGTCATGAACGTCGTTCCCGCCCAGGTCGCAGGTGTCTCCGAGGTGGCTCTTGCCTCGCCCCCGCAGCGTGCGCACGGCGGGCGGGTGCACCCGGTGATCCTCGCCGCCGCACGACTGCTCGGTGTCGACGAGGTCTACGCGATGGGCGGGGCGGGAGCGATCGGCGCATTCGCCTACGGCATCGAGAGCCTCGCACTCGATCCGGTCGACGTCGTGACGGGGCCGGGCAACAACTTCGTCGCGGCAGCCAAGCGCGCCGTTGCTGGGGTCGTGGGGACGGATGCCGAAGCCGGCGCCACCGAGATCCTCATCGTCGCCGATGACAGCGCCGATCCGCGACTGGTCGCCGCCGACCTGATCAGCCAGGCCGAGCATGACGAGCAGGCCTCGGCCGTGCTGGTGACCGCATCGCCCGCCCTGGCCGCGGCCGTCTCGAGCGAGATCGCGCCACGGGTGGCCGCGACGCGGCACGCCGAACGTGTGGCGACGGCACTGGCCGGGCCGCAGTCGGCCATCGTGCTGGTGGACGACCTGGCCGCCGCGACCGCGTTCAGCAATGCCTACGCACCCGAACACCTCGAGCTTCACCTGGCCGAACCTGATGCGGCAGCCTTCGTGCACGCCGGCGCCGTCTTCGTCGGACCTGATTCGCCCGTGAGCCTGGGCGACTACCTCGCCGGCAGCAACCATGTGCTGCCGACCGGCGGACAGGCCCGCTATGCCGCAGGGCTGTCGGCGGCGACCTTCCTGCGCCCGCAGCAGGTCATCGAGTACGACCGCGTGGCGCTGGCGCAGGTGCGCGAAGCCGTCGTGACACTCGCCCAAGCCGAAGACCTCCCGGCTCACGGCGAGGCCGTCCAGGCCCGCTTCGAGGCGGCTGCCGGATTCCCGGCGTAGTCTGTCCAGGCCATGCATTGCCCGTTCTGCCGTCATCCCGACTCGCGCGTCATCGATTCGCGCACCAGTGATGATGGTCTCAGCATCCGCCGTCGTCGCCAGTGCCCCGAATGCGGAGGGCGGTTCTCGACGATCGAGACCGCCAGTCTCAACGTGATCAAGCGTTCGGGTGTCATCGAGCCTTTCAGCCGCGAGAAGGTCATGTCCGGCGTGCGCAAAGCCTGCCAGGGCAGGCCCGTGACGGAGGGCGACCTCGCGGTGCTGGCGCAGCAGGTCGAGGAGTCCGTGCGCCAGACCGGGTCGTCGCAGGTCGACACGAACGAGATCGGCCTGGCGATCCTCGGCCCGCTGCGCGAGCTCGACGAAGTCGCCTACCTCCGCTTCGCGAGTGTCTACCAGGCGTTCGACTCGCTGGAGGACTTCGAGTCCGCGATCGGCCAGCTGCGCGCCGACCACCCGCTCGCCGACGCCGAAGATGCGATAGCGGCTGAATCCTGAGCCTGCGCCCGATCTCCTGAGGCCCGCGGCCGAGCCGATAGCCTGGGGGAGATGTATGCTCTCCTGTTTCGGACCGTGCTCTCGCGCATGGATCCCGAGGCCGCGCATCACGCGGCGATGATCGTCATCCGGCTGCTGGGTGTCGCCCCGTTCTCGTGGGCGGCCCGGGCGCTCACCCGCCCGGCCCCATCGCTGCGGACCTCGGCGCTGGGCCTGACGTTCGATTCGCCCTTCGGAATCGCCGCCGGATTCGACAAGGACGTGCGCGCGGCGACGGGGCTGCATGCGCTCGGCTTCGGTCATGTCGAGGTGGGGACGATCACGGCGATCCCGCAGGAGGGCAACCCTCGACCGAGACTCTTCCGACTCGTTCCCGACCGCGCCGTGATCAACAGGATGGGCTTCAACAACCACGGCGCCGAGGCGGCGGCCGCGCGGCTCGAGAAGCTGCGCCGCCGACCCAGGCGAGCGGTGATCGGGGTGAACATCGGCAAGAGCCGCGTAGTGGAGGTCGCCGACGCGACAGCCGACTACGTCCGCAGCGCGGCGCTCCTCGCGCCACTGGCCGACTATCTTGTCGTGAACGTGTCATCGCCGAACACCCCCGGCCTGCGCGGACTGCAGGCCGTCGAGACGCTCCGGCCCCTGCTGGAGGCGGTGCGGGATGCCGCGGGGCGCACCCCGCTTCTCGTCAAAATCGCTCCCGACCTCACCGACGACGAGGTGCGGGAGATCTCGCTCCTTGCGGTCGAGCTCGGGCTGGCGGGTCTCATCGCCACGAACACGACGATCTCCCGCGAAGGGCTGCGCACCGACCCCGCGGTCATCGCCGCAGCGGGGGCAGGCGGGCTGTCGGGCGCCCCGCTGAAGAGCCGCGCGTTAGAGGTCCTGAAACTGGTCCGCGCGACCGTGCCCGCGGAGTTCGCCGTCATTTCGGCAGGCGGCGTCGAGACGCCCGCCGACGTGCGCGAGCGGCTCGACTCCGGCGCGACCCTGGTGCAGGGCTACACCTCGTTCCTCTACCGTGGACCCCTCTGGGCTCGGCAGATCAACCGCGGGCTCACGAAATGACGCGCCGATCTCGATACCGCGCCGGCGCGCCTACTCGACCTTGAGCTGCCCGCGTTTGACCTGCGGCTTGGGAAGGCGCATGAACCGCATCTGGATGATGCGCATCGCGCCGTACCAGCCCAGACCCTTCTCGATCCGCTCGGCACCGAACTTCTTGCGCGCGGCCTGCTTGATGCGGATCGACGAGATGATCATGTCGCCGATCACGAACAGGATGAAGATCCACAGTCCGATGAACGAGTAGTACTGGACCGAGGGAACGGGGACGAACGTCGCGAGGATCACGAGCACCATCGCCGGCATGACGGCCTCGCCGAGGTGCCAGCCCGAGTCGATGAAGTCGCGCACGAACTTGCGCTGCGGCCCCTTGTCGCGCACCGGCAGATACTTGTCGTCTCCCGCCGCCATTCCGAGGCGGGCCTTCTCACGCTGCGCGGCCAGCTCGGACTTGGCGCGCGCCTTGGCTTCCTTCGTGTCGGCCACCAGCGGGCGCCTGCGAGCGGCCTCCTGCTCGGCGCGCGTGGGTGTGGCTCGGCCTTTGCCCCCGGTCGTCGCATCGGCCGGAATGTCGGCGGGGACGGGAGCTGCGGGTGATTTGGCCACGATGGAACCTCGGTGTCTCGAAGGGGAAGCACCTTAAGATTACCCGCATGAACACTGAGCTCACCCGTCAGGATGCTGTGCGCGATGCCGCGGCATCCGGCATTCCCGCCGCCCTCGCGGACCTCGGCACCCTCGTCCGCATCCCGTCGATCGCGTTTCCGGGATTCGACACGACCGAAGTGCAGCGCAGCGCCGCGGCCGTGGCCACCCTGGTCGAAGAGCTCGGCCTGTTCGAGACGGTCGAGATCCGTCGCGCCGCGATCCCCGGGTCCGACGAGATCGGCCAGCCTGCCGTTCTCGCCTCGCGCGCCGCACGCAACGGCCGGCCTACGATCCTCCTCTATGCGCACCACGACGTGCAGCCGGTAGGCGACGAGTCGCTGTGGGAGTCCGCGCCGTTCGAGCCGACCGTCCGCGACGGGCGACTGTACGGCCGTGGCGCCGCCGACGACAAGGCCGGCGTCATGGCCCACATCGCTGCGCTGCGGGCGTTGAAGGAAGCGCTCGGCGCGGACTTCGACCTCGGCGTCGCGCTGTTCATCGAGGGCGAGGAGGAAGCGGGCTCGCGGTCGTTCGCGCAGTTCCTCGCCGACAACGCCGACGCGCTGCGCGCCGACGTGATCGTCGTCGCAGATTCAGGCAACTGGGACGCCCGCACGCCCGCGCTGACCGTGTCGCTGCGCGGAAACACGCGCTTCACGCTGCGAGTGCGCACGCTGGAGCACGCATCGCACTCCGGCATGTTCGGGGGAGCGGTGCCCGACGCGATGATGGCCACGGTGAAGCTGCTCGCCACGCTGTGGGACGCGGACGGCGCGGTCGCCGTCGCAGGACTCGCGGAGCGGGATGCCGAGACCCCCGCCTACAGCGAGGAGACGCTGCGTGACGAGGCGGGGCTTCCCGCGGGCGTCAGTCCGATCGGTCGGGGAACGATCCTCAGCCGCATTTGGAACAAGCCGGCCATCACCGTGACGGGGATCGACGCGCCGAGTGTGACGAACGCGTCGAACACACTGAGCCCTGAGATCGGCGTCGTGATCAGTGCACGCATCGCCCCTGGCCAGTCGGCGCGGGAGGCGTATTCCGCGATCGAGATGCACCTGCGGGCGCACGCCCCGTTCGGGGCGCAGCTGACCTTCAGCGAGCAGGACCACGGAGACGCCTTCCTGGTGGACAACAGCGGCTGGGCGGTCGGCGCCGCCTTGGAGGCGATGCACGAGGCGTACGGCGTCGAGCCCGTGGAGATCGGCGTCGGAGGCTCGATCCCGTTCATCGCCGACCTCGTCCGCGAGTTCCCGGGGGCGCAGATCCTGGTGACGGGCGTCGAAGATCCGCACTCGAGGGCGCACAGCCCGAACGAGTCACTGCACGTGGAGACCTTCCGCAACGCCGTCCTCGCCGAGGCGCTGCTGCTCGAGAAGCTCGACGCGCGAGCGGGCGACTGACGGACACGCCGAAACAGGAGCCACGCCGGGATGGTCGGGCGTAGAATCGAAGCCATCCGCCGCGCAGGCGGCTCACCAGGAGGAGTGCCATGACCGACGTTGCGCTGTCGACCGACCAGTCCGTTCTCGCGGCGACGCTTGTTGACGAGCCGACTCGTGAACACGGCGTCGGCCTGACCGATGCCGCCGCTCTGAAGATCAAGAGCCTGCTCGAGCAGGAGGGTCGTGACGACCTGCGACTGCGCGTGGCCGTCCAGCCCGGTGGGTGCAGCGGACTGATCTACCAGCTGTACTTCGACGAGCGCTACCTCGACGGAGACAAGACCGTCGACTTCGGTGGTGTGGAGGTCATCGTCGACGACATGAGCGTCCCCTACCTCGACGGCGCGAAGATCGACTTCAAGGACACGATTTCGGAGCAGGGCTTCACGATCGACAACCCGAACGCCGCCGGCAGCTGTGCCTGCGGCGACAGCTTCCACTGATCGGACCGCATTTTCGGCATCGGGCCCGGCCTCTCATCAGAGTGTCCGGGCCCGATCTCACATCCCTGAAACCACGCGCAACCTGAGCGGATGGCCTGAATCCGTTGGGAGGTTGCCCTAGACTGGCGATGTCACATTCGCGACCCGGAAAGGTGCACCGTGCCCCCGAAAAGCCGCCTCCGCTGGGCTGTTCTCCCTGTCGGGATCGCCACGGCTGTCATTCTCGCCGGATGCACCCCAACGG
Organism: Microbacterium sp.; assembly: GCF_011620715.1. Lineage (GTDB taxonomy): Bacteria > Actinomycetota > Actinomycetes > Actinomycetales > Microbacteriaceae > Microbacterium. The sequence goes on from NZ_WOYP01000091.1 coordinate 8,750, forward strand.
AGTTGCACGGATACCTTCCCGGCTTCGTCGAGGATGGCACGCCTGCCACGAACCGCACCGATATGGTCGCCGGGCTCTGGGTCAACTCGTGGATCGTCCTGCTCGCCGTCGGCGTGATCACCTGGGGCCTCATGGGCTGGGCGGCGATCGCCTACCGCCGCCGCAAGGGCCAGGTCGGTTTGCCGGTGCAGTTGCGCTACAACATGCCGATCGAGATCTTCTACACGATCGTGCCGCTCATCCTCGTCATCGGCTTCTTCGCCTTCACCGCGCGTGATCAGACGATCCTCGAGACTCAGACGGAAGACCCCGACGTGTCGATCACCGCGATCGGCAAGCAGTGGGCGTGGGACTTCCAGTACAACGGAGAAGACGAAGACGGCGCGGACGCCGTCTGGTCGATGGGCGTGCAGGCGCAGCCCGCCCCGAACGGCGACATCGATCAGGAGAAGCTGCCGACGCTGTACCTTCCCGTCGACAAGTCGGTGAAGATCCTGCTGCAGTCGCGCGATGTCATCCACTCGTTCTGGGTCATCGACTTCCTGTACAAGAAGGACATGTACATCGGGCGCGACAACTACTGGTCGTTCACTCCGACCCGCGAGGGCACCTACGCAGGCAAGTGCGCCGAACTCTGCGGCGAGTACCACTCCGCGATGCTCTTCAACGTCAAGGTCGTCAGTGAAGCGGAGTACGAGGACTACCTCGCCACGCTGAAGGATGCCGGCCAGACGGGCGATATCAACGACGCATACGACAGGCTGCAGAACGAGCCCGGCACGGGCGCGAGCCCCGAAGGAGACGAGTGATCATGGCGACCACGATTCCACTGCAGGAGGAGACTCCGGGTCGCCCGACGACTCTTCCTCCGCGCCAGGCGGCGCTGCTCAGCTCTTCGCGGGTCGAGCAGAAGGGCAACATCGTCGTCAAGTGGATCACCTCCACTGACCACAAGACGATCGGCTACCTCTACCTGATCTCGTCTGTGCTGTTCTTCATGCTCGGCGGAGTCATGGCTCTGATCATGCGTGCCGAGCTCTTCGAGCCGGGCATGCAGATCATCCCGACAAAGGAGCAGTACAACCAGCTGTTCACGATGCACGGCACGATCATGCTGCTGATGTTCGCGACGCCGCTGTTCGCCGGCTTCGCCAACGTGATCATGCCGCTGCAGATCGGCGCCCCCGACGTCGCGTTCCCGCGTCTGAACGCCTTCGCGTTCTGGCTGTTCCTGTTCGGCTCGACGATCGCCGTCGCCGGTTTCCTCACCCCGCAGGGTGCGGCCGCGTTCGGATGGTTCGCCTATCAGCCGCTGGCCAACGCGAGCTTCTCGCCCGGCGTCGGAGGCAACCTCTGGATGCTCGGCCTCGGCATGAGCGGTTTCGGCACGATCCTCGGCGCCGTGAACTTCATCACCACGATCATCACGATGCGCGCCCCCGGAATGACGATGTGGCGCATGCCGATCTTCTCCTGGAACACCCTGGTCACCGGCATCCTGATCCTGATGGCGTTCCCGGTGCTGGCCGCCGCGATCTTCGCCGCTGCCGCCGACCGCATCCTCGGCGCGCACATCTACGACCCGGCCAATGGCGGAGTTCTGCTCTGGCAGCACCTGTTCTGGTTCTTCGGGCACCCGGAGGTGTACATCATCGCGCTGCCGTTCTTCGGCATCGTCTCTGAGATCTTCCCGGTCTTCAGCCGCAAGCCGATCTTCGGCTATAAGACCCTCATCTACGCGACGATCGCGATCGCCGCACTCTCGGTTGCCGTCTGGGCGCACCACATGTACGTCACCGGAGCCGTGCTGCTGCCCTTCTTCGCGCTGATGACGATGCTGATCGCAGTGCCGACCGGGGTGAAGATCTTCAACTGGATCGGCACGATGTGGCGGGGGTCGATCACTTTCGAGACGCCGATGATGTTCGCACTCGGCTTCCTGGTGTCATTCGTTTTCGGCGGGCTGACCGGCGTGATCCTCGCATCGCCCCCGTTGGACTTCCAGCTGTCGGACTCGTACTTCGTGGTCGCGCACTTCCACTACGTGGTGTTCGGCACGGTGGTGTTCGCGATGTTCGCGGGCTTCTACTTCTGGTGGCCGAAGTTCACCGGACGGATGCTGAACGAGCGCCTCGGCATGATCCACTTCTGGATGCTGTTCATCGGCTTCCACATGACGTTCCTCGTCCAGCACTGGCTGGGTGTGGACGGCATGGCTCGTCGCTACGCGGACTACTCGACCGCTGATGGCTGGACCTGGGAGAATCAGGTCTCGACAATCGGTGCCATGATCCTCGGCGCCTCGATGATTCCGTTCCTGTTCAACGTGTGGATAACCGCGCGCAAGGCGCCCAAGGTCACGGTCAACGACCCATGGGGTTACGGCGGGTCGCTCGAGTGGGCGACCTCCTGCCCGCCGCCTCGCCACAACTTCACCTCGATCCCGCGGATCCGCAGTGAGCGCCCGGCGTTCGATCTGAATCACCCGGAAGCCGGTGTGCCGGTCGGAGTGGGTCCCGTGAAGGATGCGCCAGCCGCTCCGGTCGTCGACGCTGAGACGGGAGAGGTGAAGTAGGTGCGTACCAACACGGGCTTGTGGTGGCTGCTGTCCGGGTTCTTTCTGCTGATGGCGGTGGTGTACACCACGTGGAACATCCTCGCCTACCCGCAGCTGCCAATCGTGAACGCGATCGAGTGGGTTGGTTCGGTCGCGTTGCTGTTCACGTGCCTCATGTCTGCGCTGATCGCGTTCTATGTCGGACGCGTGCACCACGCGCAGGGCGGTGAGCTGCCCGAGGACGTGCTGACCTCGGATATCGACGACGGCGACCCCGAGCTCGGAGAATTCAGCCCGTGGTCGTGGTGGCCGATCGTGCTGGCCTTTTCAGCCGCGGTCGCCCTGCTGGGTCTCGCGGTCGGTGCCTGGCTGTTTCCGATCGGCCTGGCCGTATTCGTTGTCGCGATTGTCGGCTGGGTCTACGAGTACTACCGCGGATACTTCGCGCGCTGAGATCACTCAGAACGCACATAGGCAGTCGGCGCGCGAGCGCCGACTGCCTATGTGCGTCTGCAGGCTTCAGCTGCTGATGGGCGCGCCCACCACCATCACCTGTGCGTCGAACGTGCGGGGCAGCGTGCCCGCATCGTTCTCGGTGGGCTGTCCTTCGCGCACCCAGTACTCATAGCCGCCGATCATCTCCTTGACCGAGAAGCCGAGCTTCGCGAACTCCA
>NZ_WOYP01000056.1 GCF_011620715.1 Microbacterium sp.
GGCGGCATCCAGGCCAACTCCCCCAGGACGGAAACGTAGCAAGGGTAACCAGGCTCTGCCGGGTTCGCGGAGAGTCTTCTTCTTCCGGGGCGCGGCGCCGAGGCCGTCACCGTGCGAACGGGAGATTCATCCTCGACGCTCATTGACCCCGAGCCTGACGCCGACCGTCATCGCGCCCGTAGGCTGAGCCCGTGGCGAGCATCTTCATCACTTCGGCAGAGGGCAACTCGGGCAAGTCGACCGTCGCACTCGGAGTGCTCGACGCACTCAGCCACGCCACTTCCCGGGTCGGCGTCTTCCGCGCGATCGCCCGCTCGACCGTGGAGCGCGACTACGTGCTGGAGATGCTGCTCGCGCACGACGGCGTCGATCTCGACTACGACGAGTGCATCGGCGTGACTTACGACGACGTGCGCACCGATCCGGAGGCCGCGCTCGCGGCGATCGTCGAGCGGTATAAGGCCGTCGAGGCCCAGTGCGACGCCGTCGTCGTGGTCGGAAGCGACTACACGGACGTCGGCAGTCCCGCAGAACTCGCCTACAACGCGCGCATCGCCGCGAACCTCGGCGCACCGGTGCTTCTCGTGCTGGGCGGCCGATCGGCGCGGGACGAGACGCAGCCCGAGCTGCTGGGCTCGTCGCTGCCGCGCACTGCGGTCGAGATGGGGAAGATCGCCGACCTCGCGCTCGCCGAGCTCGCACATGGGCGTGCCGAGCTGTTCGCCGTCGTCGCGAACCGCGCCGACCCCGACTGCGCACCCGACGCGATCGCGGCGATCGAGCGGTCGCTCGCGGCGTGGCTGGGACCCGCCCACGAGAAGGTGCCGGTGTGGGCGATCCCGGAGGACCGCTACCTGGTGGCACCGTCGATGCGCGGCATCATGCGCTCGGTCGGCGGAGAGCTGCTCTCCGGAGACCCCGACCGGCTGACCCGTGAGGCGCTCGGCGTGGTGATCGCCGGGATGTCGATGGTCAACGTGCTGCCGCGCCTGCTCGAAGGCGCGGTCGTGGTCATCGCATCCGACCGCACCGAAGTGCTCCTGGCCACGCTCCTGGCGAACGCGTCCGGCACCTTCCCGTCGATCTCCGGCGTGGTCCTGAACGGGGGCTTCGAGCTTCCCGAGCCGGTCACCCGGCTGCTGGACGGACTCGGCTCGAAAGTGCCGATCATCACGACCGACCTCGGCACGTACGAGACCGCGGCGCGCATCATGACCACGCGTGGACGGCTCGCCGCCGACTCGCAGCGCCGCTACCACACCGCTCTGACGCTGTTCGAGACCAACGTCGACACCGATGAGCTGTTGCGCGCGTTCGGCGTCGCCCGGGCGAGAGTCGTGACACCTCTCATGTTCGAGTTCCAGCTCATCGAGCGCGCCCGCGCCCAGCGCAAGCGCATCGTGCTCCCCGAGGGCGACGACGACCGGGTCCTGCGCGCGGCTGCGACCGTGCTCAAGCGGGGTATCGCCGACCTGGTGATCCTCGGCGAGCCGCTCGAGGTGCGCGCGCGCGCGATCGAGCTGGGCATCGACATCCAGCGCGCCGAAGTGCTCTCGCCGTTCGAGCCCGTTCACGTCGCGCGCTTCGCCCAGGAGTATGAGCGCCTGCGCGCGCACAAGAGCGTCACGTACGCGCAGGCAGCCGACACTGTGACCGACGTCTCGTACTTCGGAACGCTCATGGTGCACCTCGGCCTCGCCGACGGCATGGTCTCGGGCGCGGTGCACACGACGGCGCACACCATCCGCCCGGCATTCGAGATCATCAAGACCAAGCCCGGCGTCTCGGTCGTCTCATCGGTCTTCCTGATGGCGCTCGCCGACCGCGTGCTCGTGTACGGCGACTGCGCCATCATCCCGGACCCGACATCGGAGCAGCTCGCCGACATCGCGATCTCGTCCGCCGCCACGGCCGCGCAATTCGGCATCGAGCCTCGCATCGCGATGCTGTCGTACTCGACGGGGAAGTCGGGCTCGGGTGTCGAAGTCGAGAAGGTCCGCGCCGCGACCGCCCTCGTGCGCGAGCGTGCTCCCGAGCTGCTCGTCGAGGGACCGATCCAGTATGACGCCGCCGCCGACGTCGCCGTGGCCGCGGCCAAGATGCCCGGCTCCGAGGTCGCCGGCCGCGCGACGGTGTTCATCTTCCCCGACCTCAACACCGGCAACAACACGTACAAGGCGGTCCAGCGCTCCGCGGGCGCTGTCGCGATCGGACCGGTGCTGCAGGGTCTGAACAAGCCGATCAACGATCTGTCGCGCGGCGCGCTGATCGATGACATCGTGAACACGATCGCGATCACGGCGATCCAGGCCCAGGACGAAGCCTCCCCGACGCCCGGCGAGGGCGTCGCATGAGTGTCGTACTGGTCGTAAACAGCGGATCCTCGTCGTTCAAGTATCAGCTCATCGACATGGATGCCGAGAGCGTGCTGGCATCGGGGCTCGTCGAGCGCATCGGTGAGCCGGCCGGTCGCTCCACCCACACGGTCTTCGCGCCCCCGACCGACGGGCCGGCGGCGACGATGCTCAGCGCGACGTACGAACGCGAACTGCCGATCCCCGACCACACCGCGGGGTTCGCCGTCATGCTCGACGCCTTCGCTGAGAACGGCCCCTCGCTCGAGGAGAATCCGCCGGCCGCGGTGGGGCACCGGGTCGTCCACGGCGGCGCACGGTTCTTCGAGCCGACGATCATCACCCCGCTCGTGGAGATCGACATCGGCGAGCTCTCGGTGCTCGCGCCGCTGCACAATCCGGCGAACCTCGAAGGGATCATCGCCGCGAAGAAGGCGTTCCCCGACCGCGCGCACGTCGCGGTGTTCGACACGGCGTTCCACCAGACCCTTCCGCGGGCGGCATACACGTACGCGATCGATTCGCAGCTGGCGGCGCAGCACCGCATCCGCCGATACGGCTTCCACGGCACGTCCCACAAGTTCGTGAGCGAGACTGCCGCGGCCTATCTCGGCAGGCCGCTCGCCGAACTCCGCCAGATCGTGTTCCACCTCGGCAATGGTGCGTCGGTCACCGCCATCGACGGCGGACGCTCGGTCGAGACCTCGATGGGGCTCACGCCGCTGGAGGGGCTGGTCATGGGCACCCGTTCCGGAGACATCGACCCGGCCGTGCTGCTGCATCTCGCCCGTCGCGCGAGCATGTCGATCGACGACCTCGACGACTTGCTCAACAAGCGAAGCGGTCTGCTGGGCCTGTCGGGGTCGTCCGACTACCGCGACATCGACGAGGCCATCCTGCGCGGCGATGACCGTGCGCTGCTCGCGTTCGAGGTCTACGTGCACCGTCTCCGCGCGTACGCGGGGGCCTACCTCGCCCAGCTCGGCGGCGTGGACGTCATCTCCTTCACCGCCGGGGTCGGCGAGAACACCCCCGCTGTGCGGGCCGCTGCCCTCACGACGCTGCGCTTCGCAGGCGTCGAGGTCGACCCCGAGCGCAACGAAGCGCGGGGCCGCGGCATCCGTGTCATCTCCACCGATGCGTCCCGTGTGAGCGTGCTTGTCGTGCCGACGAACGAAGAGCTCGAGATCGCGCGACAGACCCTCCAGGCGGCCGGAGTCTGAACCCGATCGGCGCGCCCACCGCGTTACCGCATCCGAGCGTGTCCCACTACGCTGGCAGGGCGGCACGAAGAGGCGCCGAGCCCTCACATTCACCCTCGCCCGGAGGTTTCTGCGTGGCCGATGACTCCCTGCCCGACCTGAGCGCGTACGACGCGGTCCTGTTCGACCTGGACGGCGTGCTCACGCCCACCGCGCAGGTGCACATGCACGCGTGGCAGACGATGTTCGAGGATCTCTTCGCGGCGTGGGACATCGAGCCGCCGTATACCGAGCGCGACTACTTCGATCACCTCGATGGCAAGAAGCGCTACGACGGCGTCGCGAGTCTGCTGCGCAGCCGCGACGTCGAGGTGCCATGGGGCGACCCGTCGGATGATCCGTCCGCCGATACGGTGTGCGGCATCGGCAACCGCAAGAACGAGGTCTTCTCACGGGTGCTGCGCGCCGAGGGTATCGTGGCCTACCCGGGTTCGGTCGCCCTGCTGGACGAGCTCGAGGCGGCCGGCATCCCCACCGCCGTCGTGTCGAGTTCGAAGAACGCCGAAGAGGTGCTCCGTTCGGCCGGCCTGCGCGAGCGTTTCACAGTCGTCATGGACGGCGTGATCGCAGAGCGCGACCACCTCGCCTCCAAACCCGCACCCGACGTGTTCGTCGAGGGAGCGCGGATGCTGGGCGTCGACCCGGCGCGCAGCGTCGCGGTCGAAGACGCCATCAGCGGAGTCCAGTCCGCCGCCGCGGGAGGCTTCGCGCTCGTGATCGGTGTCGACCGCGGCACCGGCCAGGACGAGCTGCGCAAGGCCGGCGCGCACCTGGTCGTGAACGACCTCGCCGAACTGGTCACCGGTCCCTCACCACTCCCCGACGCCGACCGCTCAGACATCCAGGAGAAGTCCGCATGATCGACCGCGACCGGTTCCCCGTCCACCCGTGGTGTCTCGTCGAGAACTCCTTCTCGATCGAGGACGTGGGCGTGACCGAGACCCTGTTCTCGGTCGGCAACGGCTACCTGGGCCTGCGTGGCAACCTCATCGAAGGACGCTTCGCGCAGGAGCACGGGACCTTCATCAACGGCTTCCACGAGACATTCCCGATCCGTCACGCCGAGCAGGCGTACGGCTTCGCCGAGGTCGGGCAGACGATCATCAACGCGCCCGACGCGAAGATCATGCGGGTCTATGTCGACGACGAGCCGCTGTCGCTGGATGTTGCGGACGTGCGCGAGTACGAGCGCGTGCTCGACATGCGCGCCGGTGTCTTGCGCCGACGGGTGCGATGGACCACGCCCTCGGGCAAGGACGTGCTGATCGAGGACGACCGACTCGTCTCCTTCGAGGAGAAGCATCTCGCGATCCTCCGCCTCGAGATCACGGTGCTCAACGCGGATGCGCCGGTGACCGTCAACTGCCAGGTGGTCAACCGCCAGGACGGCGAGAACGTCTACGGCGGCATGCTCAGCGCGACCAAGAAGGGCGGGTTCGACCCGCGCAAGGCCGAACGCATCCAGGAGCGCGTGCTGCAGCCGGAGGAGTACTGGCAGGACGGCGGCCGCTGCGCGCTGTCGTACCGGGTGACCGATTCGGGCATGACGCTCGCGGTCGTCGCCGACCACGTGATCGAGACCGAGAACGAGCACAACGTTCGCACCCTCGTCGAGCCTGACATCGCGAAGAACGTGTTCCGCGTGCAGGCCAGGGCCGGGGTGCCGATCCGGGTGACCAAGCTCGTGAGCTACCACACCTCCCGCGGCGTGCCCACGCGTGAGCTCGTCGACCGCTGCCGGCGGACGCTCGACCGCGTCAAGATCGAGGGCGTGGAGCGCCAGCACGAGCGCCAGCGCGTCTGGCTGGACGGATTCTGGGACCGCTCCGACGTCTGCATCAGCGGCCACGACGACCTGCAGCAGGCCACCCGCTGGTGCCTGTTCCAGCTCGCGCAGGCCGCCGCGCGTGCTGACGGACAGGGCGTGCCCGCCAAGGGCGTGACCGGGTCGGGGTACAGCGGTCACTACTTCTGGGACACCGAGATCTACGTTCTGCCGTTCCTCGCCTATACCACGCCGCTGTGGGCGCGCAATGCGATCCGGATGCGGTACCTCATGCTTCCGGCCGCCCGTCGGCGCGCGCATCAGCTCAACGAGCATGGCGTGCTCTTCCCGTGGCGCACGATCAGCGGAGAAGAGGCCTCGGCGTACTACGCTGCCGGCACCGCGCAGTACCACATCAACGCCGACATCAGCTTCGCGCTCGCCAAGTACGTGCGCGCCACCGGTGACGTCGAGTTCCTCCACCGCGAGGGCGTGGACATCGCGGTCGAGACGGCGCGCCTGTGGGCGACCCTCGGCTTCTGGCGCTCGAACGACAGCGACGGTGAGGAGTCCTTCCACATCCACGGGGTGACCGGACCGGACGAGTACACGACGGTGGTCAACGACAATCTCTTCACGAACGTCATGGCCCGGTTCAACCTGCGCTTCGCCGCGCGGACCGTGCGCGAGATGGCCGAGGACGACCCCGAGGCGTACCGCGTCATGGCCGACCGGCTCCGACTCGATCCGGCTGAGGCCGAGGCCTGGGAACGCGCCGCCGAGGCGATGCACATCCCATTCAGCTCCGCCCTCGGCATCCATCCGCAGGATTCGGTGTTCCTGGAGCGCGAGGTGTGGGATCTCGAGCACACGCCCGCCGACCAGCTGCCGCTGCTGCTGCACTTCCACCCGCTCGTGATCTACCGGTACCAGGTGCTCAAGCAGGCCGATGTGGTGCTCGCCCTGTACCTTCAGGGAAACCACTTCTCGGCCGAGGACAAGCTCGCCGACTTCGAGTATTATGACCCGCTGACCACGGGCGATTCCACACTCTCGGCCGTGGTGCAGTCGATTCTGGCGGCCGAGGTCGGCTATCAGGATCTGGCACTCGAGTACTTCCGCCAATCGATCTTCGTGGACCTGGGCGATCTGCATCACAATGCTTCCGACGGCGTGCACGTGGCGTCAGCCGGCGGGGTGTGGACCGCGCTGGTGGCGGGTTTCGGAGGCATGCGCGACCACTTCGGCGAGCTCTCGTTCGACCCCAGACTGCCGGCGGACTGGCCGGAGCTGGCGTACACGCTGCACTGGCATGGCATGCCCCTGCGCGTGACGCTGACCCGCGACGCGCTGAAGGTGTCGGCGGGCGAAGGCGAACCGCTTGTGTTCAGCGTCCGCGGTGCCGGCTACGCGCTCGAGCCCGGCGACGAGGTCGTGGTGCCGCTCGCCGGTCAAGGCCCGGTGATCGCGGGCCGGCCGTCGCTCAACCAGTTCGCGGACGTGCGACGCGAGGACGGCACACTGCTGTCGGCATCCGTTCCCGCTGTCACCACGGCCATCCCGATCATCGGTGCGACCGCAGATGTGGAGCATGGCGCGGACGCCTGACCGGGGTTCGCGTCCACGCCTGCGTTCCGCGCCTCGACGGCATGTCCCAGCCACGCCGTAGGCTGGGTGCGTGACGACCGCTCTGTACCGCCGATACCGTCCTGAGACGTTCGGCGAGATGATCGGCCAGTCCCAGGTGACCGAGCCGATCATGACCGCGCTGCGCGGCGACCGCGTCGGTCACGCGTACCTGTTCTCGGGGCCGCGCGGGTGCGGAAAGACGACCTCGGCGCGCGTCCTGGCGCGCTGCCTCAACTGTGCCGAGGGGCCGACCGACGTGCCCTGCGGGGTGTGCGACAGCTGCGTCGAGCTCGGCCGCGACGGCGGCGGGTCGCTCGACGTGGTCGAGATCGACGCCGCGAGCCACAACGGCGTCGACGATGCCCGCGACCTGCGCGAGCGCGCAGTTTTCGCGCCGGCGCGCGATCGGTTCAAGATCTTCATCCTCGACGAGGCGCACATGGTGACGCCGCAGGGCTTCAACGCTCTGCTCAAACTGGTCGAGGAGCCGCCCGACCACGTGAAGTTCATCTTCGCCACGACCGAGCCTGAGAAGGTCATCGGCACGATCCGCTCGCGCACGCATCACTATCCGTTCCGGCTGGTGCCCCCCGCGCCGATGCTCGAATATGTCCAGACGCTGTGCGAGACCGAGGGTGTCACGGCCGAACCGGGCGTGCTGTCCCTGGTCGTGCGAGCGGGCGGCGGGTCGCCGCGCGACACGCTGTCTCTGCTCGATCAGCTGATCGCCGGGTCCGAAGGCACCCTGGTGACCTACGCGCGGGCCGTCGCGCTGCTCGGGTACACGCACGCAGAGCTGCTCGACGAGGTCGTCGACGCCCTCGGCGCAGGGGATGCCGCGGCGGCCTTCGCCGCGGTCGACCGCGTCGTGCAGACCGGTCAGGACCCGCGCCGTTTCGTCGACGACCTGCTCGAGCGGCTGCGCGACCTGATCGTGATCGCGGCCACCGGGCAGGGCGCAGCGGCGGTGCTGCGCGGAGTGCCCGCCGAGGAGCTCGCGCGCATGATGCGCCAGGCCGACGTCTACGGGTCGCTCCGACTATCGCGCACCGCCGACCTCGTGATCGCGACGCTCGACGAGATGACCGGGGCAACCTCCCCGCGGCTGCAGCTCGAGCTCATGGTCGCCCGCGTGCTCGCGCACACCGGAGCGGCGGCATCCGGATCGTCTGCCGCGGCGACCTCGAAGACGACCAGCGCGTCCGCGGCGCCGGCTGCGGTTCAGTCCGCACCGGCGAGCAGTGCCCCCCCGGCCGGGCACACACCGCAGGTCGTCGCGCCCGCCGAGGCGCCGCCCGCCGACGTGCCCCCCGTCGTCCGCACGCCGCTGCCGGCGGCCGAGCCGGTGAGTCCGGCATCCGCTCCGAGCGGTCCGGTCACCTTGCAGCACATGCGCGACGCCTGGCCCGAGGTGCTCGGTCGACTTGAGGCGATGAGCCGCTCGTCGTGGCTTCTCGCCTCAGGTGCGCGCGTCCTCGGACTCGATGGCGATGTGCTCACGCTCGCGTTTCAGAGCCAGTCCGATGTCGCGAAGTTCAAGAAGCTCGCGGCAGGAACAGGACCCAGCGAAGACCTTCGCCAGGCGATCCTGGCCGTTCTCGGCATTCGGGTGAAATACCTCGCCAAGCACGACGGCGATCCCGGACCGGCGCAGGCCGCGCCCGCGGCGGCATCCGCCCCCGATGCCACCCCGCCCCACCCCACCCCGGTCGGTTCGCAGCGGGCCGCCACCGCGCGCGTTGCTGCCGCACCGGTCACCGAATGGGCGGTCGCCGCGATCCCCGCCGATGCTGATGCGCCGCCCCTCGACGCGCCCGAGCCGCCGACCGCGGTGGCGCAGTTCGCGGTCGACGACGAGCCCGAAGACGCGGCCGACCAGGCTCGCGCCCACATCGCCACGATCGCTCCGCCGCGCGAGGGCGACGTTCTGCCTGTGCGCGAGGTCGAGCCGTCCGTCGACTTCGACGACGATGACGACACTGACGACGTGGATGCCGCTGCCGACGTGCCCGTGCCGCCGGTGGTCGCGCCGCCGCTCCTTGGCGGCGCGGCGACCCGCGCGGCGTCGGCCGGGACCCAGCGATATGGCGAAGCCGTCGTCCGCCAGGTGCTCGGCGCGCGCTTCGTGCGGGAAGAGCCGTACGAGCCGCCCACGAGGTTCAGCTAGACCATGTATGACGGCATCGTCCAAGACCTGATCGACGAGTTCGGACGCCTTCCCGGCATCGGCCCGAAGTCGGCGCAGCGCATCACGTTCCACATCCTGCAGACCCCGTCCTTCGACGTGTCCCGGCTGGCGGCACTGCTGGCCGAAGTGCGTGACAAGGTGCGCTTCTGCGAGATCTGCGGCAACGTGTCGGAGCAGGATCGCTGCGGAATCTGCCGCGATCCGCGGCGCAACCCCGCAGTGATCTGCGTCGTCGAAGACGCCAAGGACGTCGCGGCGATCGAGAGAACGCGCGAGTTCCGCGGTCTCTACCACGTGCTGGGCGGCGTGATCAGTCCGATCGCCGGCATCGGACCGGAAGACCTGCGGATCGCCCAGCTCATGCAGCGCCTGGCAAACGGCACGGTGCAGGAGGTGATCCTCGCCACCAACCCGAACCTCGAGGGCGAGGCCACCGCAACGTACCTGAGCCGGCTGCTGCACACGCTGGAGATCGCCGTGACGCGCCTGGCGTCCGGCCTGCCCGTCGGCGGCGACCTCGAGTACGCCGACGAGGTCACGCTCGGTCGCGCGTTCGAAGGGCGTCGCGCGGTCTGATGCCCGGTCTCGCCGCAACGGTTCGACGTCCAGGCGATCCCTCCGGTCACGGCCGGCTGATTCTGCTCCGGTCTCAGCGCAGCACTTCGACGAGCGCCACCCATGACACGACGATTCCGGTGACGATCGCGAGGATGCAGCCCGCCGCGACGAGGAAGAGCCCGGCCGGGTGTCCCACGGTTGTGACGACGGCACCGGCGACGTAAGCGGCTATCGGCAGGAACCCGAAGATCGACTTGGCGAGCTTCGCCTGAGCCGCCGGGTCATGGTCGGCGAAGATCGCCCGTGTCGCCTGCACCTGGAAGAAGCCCGCCCCGACAGCCGCGAACCCGAGGAGGATGCCGAACCATGCGGGCGACATGTTCGGGACCAGGCCGATCCCCGACCCGACGATCGCGAGCACGAGTGCGGCGATTCCGGCCGCGAGGCGGGCCGTCAGCGATCGGGTCTTGACGATCTCGGCGATGTTCACGCTCGAGGCGACGATCACCAGACCCGCCAGGGCTGCCGTCGCCCCGACCATCGCGACGTTGAACTCCGACCACAGCTCGAGACCTTCGATCATGGTCGGGATGCTATCGCGAGTACGCCGGCCGGGCGGCGCACTCAGACCTCGGCGCGCACAGGTTGCCGCCGTCCCGCCTGCCTGACGCATGGCGGGGGCGGCATACCGCGTCGCTCTGTGGGGCTCCGCCCCACACCCCTGATTTGCTGACGCGCACCCGTAAGATGGTGCGTTGGGGCGCGGCATCCGTTCGCCCGTCCGTCATCACACCCGCGTCACCCGAGTGACGCTCCCGGGAGTTTCATCGTGGCGTTGTTCGTGCAGAAGTACGGCGGGTCGTCGGTCGCCGATGCGGAGAGCATCAAGCGCGTCGCCAAGCGCGTGGTCGACACGCGGCGGGCCGGCCACGATGTGGTCGTCGCGGTCAGCGCGATGGGCGACACGACCGATGAGCTGCTCGATCTGGCCTCGCAGGTGGCACCGATCCCCGCACCTCGAGAGCTCGACATGCTCCTCTCCAGCGGCGAGCGCATCTCGATGGCGCTGCTGGCCATGGCGATCCACTCGATGGGCTTCGAGGCACGTTCGTTCACCGGCTCGCAGGCGGGCATGATCACGGATTCCACGCACGGCGACGCGCGGATCGTCGATGTGACGCCGGTGCGGCTTCGCGAAGCGCTCGACGAGGGTGCGATCGTGATCGTCGCGGGGTTCCAGGGCTTCAATCGCGACACCCGCGACATCACCACGCTCGGACGCGGCGGATCCGACACGACCGCGGTGGCGCTCGCGGCCGCGCTCCAAGCCGACGTCTGCGAGATCTACAGCGACGTCGACGGAATCTTCACAGCAGACCCCCGCGTCGTGCCGCGCGCGCAGAAGCTGACGCACGTGTCGAGCGAGGAGATGCTCGAGCTCGCCGCGAACGGCGCGAACGTCCTGTACATCCGCGCGGTCGAGTACGCACGCCGTCACGGCGTGCCGATCCACGCGCGATCCACGTTCAGTTCAGGCGAGGGCACTTGGGTGCTCGGTCAGGGCATGACAGTTCCGAAGGGCGTCAACCTGCCCATCGGGGGCGAAGGAGCAGAGATGGAAGAGCCGATCGTCGCCGGGGTCGCGACCGACCTCAGCCAGGCCAAGATCACGGTGATCGGCGTGCCTGATGTGCCGGGCAAGGCCGCCGAGATCTTCAAGATCGTCGCCAAGTCCGGAGCGAACGTCGACATGATCGTGCAGAACGTGTCGGCCGCCTCGACCGGCCGCACCGACATCTCGTTCACCCTCCCCAAGGAGGATGCCGCGACCGCTCTGCGCGCACTCGCGGCTGAGCAGAGCGACGTCGGATTCGAAAGCCTCGTGCACGATGACCAGATCGGCAAGCTCTCGGTGGTCGGCGCCGGCATGCGCACGCACTCGGGAGTATCGGCGACGCTGTTCGAGGCCCTGAGCGTCTCGGGCATCAACATCGAGATGATCTCCACGAGCGAGATCCGCATCTCCGTCGTGGTCCGTGGGGATGACCTGGCGGAAGCCGCGCGGGTGGTGCACACGGCCTACGGTCTCGACGGGGATGCCGAAGCCGTCGTCCACGCCGGCACCGGTCGCTGATTTCCCAGCCCGGCTCCAGCGG
>NZ_WOYP01000108.1:0-2094 GCF_011620715.1 Microbacterium sp.
CCTACACCGACATCGCGCGCACCGACGTCCCGGCATCCCTCCAGGCGGTCCTGGCCCGCTCGATGAGCCGCGACCCGCGCCGGCGATACGCGTCGGCGCGCGAGTTCGCCGAGGCTCTGCGGGGCGTGCAGGCCGAGCTCGGCATCTCGCCGACCCCGCTCGAGATCGCCGCTGACGGCTGGTCGGCCGCCTCCGCGCCGGTCGACTTCTCCGACACCGAGCTGCGCGGCCCGACGCGCAGCAGGGTCGAACGCCCCGAGCGCCGCAAGCCCCGCCCCCGCACGGGCATGGCCGGGCTCGTCCGAGATGAGGACACCGAATTCACCGGGCCGGAGCAGCCGCGCACAGTGCTGCCCTGGGTGATCGGCGCGGCGATCGCCGCCGTCATCGCGGTCGCCGCCCTTCTGACGGCGCTGCTGGCGACGGGAGTGCTCTGATGCGCCGACGCACCCTCGCGGGGCTGATCGCGGCGGTCGCCGCGGTGGCTCTGGTCGCCGGGGTGAGCGTGGTCTGGCCCGGGCTGGACGCGCAGAAGACCGACAAGACCGACACGTCGGTGTGGGCGCTGCAGACCGCGGACGGGCGGCGCTACGCCCGCGTCAACACGACGATCGGCGAGCTGGACACGGTGCGCGATGTCAGCAATCCGAGTGAGGTCGCGCAGAGCGCCGACGGCGCGTACCTGTTCTCGGACAGCTACAGCAAGCTCAGCCGCATCGATGCGGCGCTGCCGTCCGACCTCGACGAGGAGACGCTGCGCTCCTCGCCCTCCACTCCGGCCGGCACCACCGACGTCGTCACGGCCGAGGACCACGTCGCCTATCTCACCGACTCGGGCGCGGTCTTCTTCGGCCGGCTGTCGTCGGGGGAGGCGACCCAGCTCGATCCGTTCCCCTCGGACGACGAGGACGCCCCGCAGTACACCTCCGATGCGATCGCGCTCGACACGCGCGGAATGCTGTTCAGCTACTCCAGCGCCGACGGCTCGGTGCTCCGCTACGACCTCCGCGCCCGGGAGGTGCGCTCCCGCGACCCGCTCGCCGTGGAGGGGATCGCGGCTCCGTCGGTCTCGGCGGCGGGCGATGCGTGGGCGGTGGTCGACGGGTCCGACGGCGACGTGTGGATCAGGGGAGCGGATGCCGCCGTCTCGACGCCGACGACGGGCTCGGTCATCGTCGGCCAGCCTGATCCGACGGGCACCGCGGTCTATCTGGCCGACGAGACGGCGCTCGTGACCGTTCCGGTGGACGGGTCCGCAATCACGACCGAGGTCGGCACCGGGGCGAGCGTGCTCGGCACCCCGGCTCGCCCGACCGTGCACGACGGCGAGGTGTTCGCCGCCTGGCTGCCTCGAGGGACGCAGGACGGGGTGCTCTGGAGCTCCCGCACCGGCCAGTCCATGCTCGACTACGGCGGGGGAACGCTGCCCGACCAGCGACGGCCCACATTCGTCGCGAGCGACGACGCGGTCATCCTGAACGAGACCCGGACGGGCTGGGTGTGGACGGTGCCGGACGGCGCCCTGGTCCCCTCCAGCCAGAACTGGTCGCTCGATGACCGCACGAACCCCGATGCCGCGCAGAGCGAGGAGCAGCTGAGCGTCGTCCTTGACCCCGAGCCCCCGGTCGCCGTCCCCGATGCGTTCGGCGTGCGCGCGGCGAGCCTGGCGACCCTGCCCGTGCTCATGAACGACCACGACCCGAACGAGGACGTGCTGAGCATCGACCCGGCATCGGTGACGGGCCTGGATCCGCGCTTCGGCACGGTCTCGATCACCGACGACTCGCAGCGCCTCACCGTGGCCGTCGCTCCCGGCGCGTCCGGCTCGGCGACCTTCTCGTATGCCGTGACCGACGGCACCGCCGAGAGCGGGCTGCGGTCCGCTCCGGCCTCGGTCACCCTCACCGTCTCGACCGGGGATGCCGCGCCGCAGTGGTGCGGCGTGGAGGCATGCCTCGTCCCCTGGCCGGCGCCCGAGGTGGCGCGCGGCGGAACGATCACCGTCCCGGTGCTGCCCGGCTGGGTCGACCCGGACGGCGATCCGCTTCTGCTGCTGTCGGTGCAGAACCCCTCGGGCGTGGGCATCGTCGCCGC
>NZ_WOYP01000108.1:2194-11779 GCF_011620715.1 Microbacterium sp.
GCACAGCGACAGCGGCTCCGCCGCCGGCGAAGAGCTCATCGAACTGAACGTCACCGTGTCCGACACCGCGGGCCAGGTCTCCGCCAAGCCGCTCCTGGTGCGGGTGTCGCCGCAGCCGGCGCTGACCGTGCAGTCCTTCGCCGTCGTGGACACGATCGATGCCGGCCTGACGGTCGATGTCACCCCGCACGTCACCGGCACGGCCGGCGAGATCTCGCTCGAATCGGTGCGGGTGCTCGACGACGCGGCGGCGAGCGCGACCATCGTCGGAGGCTCGGCATCCTTCGACTTCTCCGCCCGCGCCCCGGGCACGTTCCGCGTCGGCTTCACCGTTACTGATGGCACGACACCCGCGACAGGAACCGCGCGCATCACGATCCTGCCCTCCGACGCCCCGCCGCAGCTGGCGACCTCGCCGGTCGTCGCCTTCGTGCATCCGCAGGAGGACGCGACGCTGGATGTCTTCTCGGCCGTCTCGAACCCGACCAGGCGCGTGCTGCTGCTCAGCGACGTGGTCGGGCACGCTGATGCCGGTGCCACCCTCTCGGTCGACGGCGTAGGTCAGAACTACCTGCGGGTGTCGGGCTCCACGGCCACCGGCGCTGCCGGCCGCCTGGGCACCGTGACCTACACGATCAGCGACGGCACCGAGGACGCGGGCGCCCGGGTGCAGGGCGAGGCGACCGTCTTCCTGCTCCCGCCGGCGCCCGAGCTCGCCCCGATCGCCGTGGACGACACGATCGTCGTGCGCGCCGGATCCCAGATCGACATCCCGGTGCTCGAGAACGACATCGCCCCGGCCGGGGGTCGCCCGACGCTCAACCCCGCATCGGTGGTGTCCTCGACCCCCGACGCGCTCGCTTTCGCCGGCGGCGACGTGCTGCGCTACCTGGCCCCGGCCGAGCCGGGGCAGTACACGATCGACTACGCGGTGTACACGATCGGGGCGCCCGCGCTGGCCGACTCGGCGACCGTGCGCGTGCACGTGCTCGCCGACGACGCGAACCGCGCCCCGCTGCCGGAGACCCTGGAAGGTCGCGTGCTGAGCGGTCAGTCGACCGTGATCGACTTCGACGGGTTCGGCATGGACCCCGACGGAGACGTCGTGAGCCTGGACCGCATCATCAGCCAGCCTCAGAGCGGCTCGGCGACGATCGCCGCCGATGGGGAGTCGATCCTCTACTCGAGCGTTCCCGGCCACCGCGGACAGGCGACGTTCCGTTATCGCGTGGTCGATGCCTTCGGTCAGACCGGCGAGGGCGTCGTGCGCATCGGCGTGCTCGACAGCCGGTCCAACCCCAGCCCGATCACCTTCACCGACTACGTGCAGGTGCAGGCCGGCGCGGCCGGCGAGATCCGGGTCAGCCCGCTCGCCAACGACGTCGACCCGACGATGGGCACGCTCGCAGTCACCGATGTGCGCCCCGACGTGCCCTCGAGCCTGACCGACGGCAGCGTGAACCCCGAGTACGCGCGGCTGGACGGCCGGCTCTCGTCGGTGGGCGAGTCCACCGTCGTGATCGAGGCCGGCACCGAACCGGGCACGATGTCGTTCCTCTACGACGTCGAGTCGAGTTCGGGCAACACCGGTCGTGGTCTGATCGTCGTCAAGGTCGTGCGCGAGAGCGTGCCGAACTACCCGGTCGTGGAAGACACGGTGCTGACCGCCGAGACGCGCGAGGACTTCTCGTCGGGCGTGGACGTGCTCGCCGGCCGGGCGTCGTGGTCGGGCGGCGACATCGGCGAGCTCGAGGTGAGTCTGTGGGGCGAGCCGTCCGGAGTCGCCGTGGACGGCCGGAAGCTGCGCGGACCGCTGCCCGAGACGACACGTGTGATCCCCTTCGCGGTCACCGGCGAGGGTGCCGGCGGGTCCGTGACGACCTACGCGTTCCTGCGCGTGCCCGGTGACGACGACCTGTCGCTGGCGCTGCGCGCCGGCGCAGCGACTCCGGAGGTGACCGAGCTGCAGTCGGTGTCGTTCGATATGACCGCCCTCGTCGCGGGGCCCCGCGGGAGCACCCTCGAACTCGGCACCGACGTGCGCGCGTCGGGTGCTCGCAGCGGGGCGGCGTGCACGGTCGAATCGGGCACCACCGTGCGCTACGACTCGGGCGCGGGTGCGCCGTGGGTCGATGCGTGCCAGGTGCCGGCGCGGATCGTGGGCCAGCCGGACTGGACCTACCTGTCGGTCCCGATCGTGGTGAAAGCCCTCGATCCTCAGCCGATGCTGCGGGCGGGGTCGATGACCGTGGGACCGGGCGAGACCGCGACGTTCGACCTGCGCAACATGACGACCTGGCAGCTGCGGGAGGACTGGAGCGGCATCCGCTACGCGCTGGAGTACTCCGGCTCCGCGTTCGCGGTGTCGCTGAACGGCTCGATCGTCACCGTCGTGGGCGCCGATCGCGCGGTGCCGGGCGCGGAGGAGGCAGCCGTCGTCTCGGTGACCAGCCATACCTCCGTCGCGCCGGTGCGGCTGATCCTGCGCGTCGGGGCTGCACCCTCGACCCTGCCGCAGGGCGGGTCGGCAACCCGGCAGTGTTCGCAGGCGGCCGGTTCGTCGTGCACGATCTCGGTGATCGGCGCGAGCGGCGAGGTGAACCCGCTGCCGCGCACCCCCCTCACCGTGATCGATGCGCGCCCGACCGGCGCGTGCGTCGGAGTGAGCTTCCAGGTCGCCTCGCCCACGACGGTCCTCGCGTCCTGGTCTCAGGACGCCCCCGGGGCGACGTGCTCGGCATCCTTCTCGGTGCAGGACGCGCAGGGCCGCCGCACGAACGCCGAGCGCGACGGCCGGCTGCTGCTGGATCTGCAGGGCTACCCCAAGTCGCCGGCCAGCGTGTCGCAGATCGGCTACGCGAGCGGGCAGCTCACGCTGCGGGTCGATCCGGGCGAGGCGCGCCTCGCCTATCCTTCGCTCGTCGGCTTCGTGATCCGCTCGAACGGCCAGGATGTCGCCCAGTGCTCCGCGGGCGGCACCTGCCCGCCGATCGCGGCGCCCAACGGCGAGCAGCGCACCTACGACGCGTTCGCGGTCAACGGCGTCGGAATGTCGCGCTCGAGCGCACGGACGGTGGCCTGGGCGTACGATGCCCCCGGCACGCCGGCCGCTGTGCAGGTTCAGCCCGTCGTCACCTCCGGCGCGGGCGGCGTGGTGTCGCTGCACATCGAGGGGATAGACCCCGACGCGACCGGCACGATCGTCGTCTCCAGTCCCGCCGGCGAGACCGTGCAGATTCCGATCCGCCGCAACGACACCCGCATCGATGTGGCCCAGTACCGGGTGGGGTCCAACACCTCCAGTCCGATCAGCGTCACGCCCTACTCGCGGTTCGACCTGCCCCCGGGCCTCGGCGGCAGTCCTTCCGGCGCCGCAGCGACCGTCTGGGGCAACGGCATCGGTGCGCCCACCGGTGCCTCGCTGTCGCTGAGCTCGGCGTCCGACGGCGACGGCACCTCGACCGTGACGGCGCGCGGTGCGGCCGGGCTGGGTGGCGACGGGTCGCAGCTGCGGTACGGCATCGTGCGGGACGGTCAGCGCTGCACGGCCACGGACGGCGGCGACACCGCGGTGTTCCCCGGCCTGGCCGATGGCGACGAGTACTCGTTCACGCTGTGCGTGGAGTCGTGGTTCGACGGCCGGGAATACGGGTCGGCGACGGTCACGCAGAGCGTGCGGGCCCAGCAGACCGGCAAGGCTCCGCAGGGGTACACCTTCCTCGTGGATGCCGCGCCCGACGTCGGCGACGGCCGCGCGGAGTGGATCGTGCGCGAGAGTCCGACCGCGACGGAGCGGGTTCCCCACCGCAACCGCGTCGAGTTCGCCGGGATGCCGAGCTCGATCTTCGGCCGCACGCCTGCGATCCAGGTGCGCTACGTCCACGAGATCTGGGGCACCGCCACGTCATGGGCCACAGTGACCCCGCGCCCGGGCAGCGCACCTTATCAGGTACAGGCGAGCTGGAGCGTGCAGGCGTGCGTCGGCGGCTCGAACCTCGTGGCGGCCGGCGACTCGTCGACCGACCCCTCGGGCGGCAAGGCCGCGATCATCTTCGGCAACGCCGGCCTGCGCTACTACGACAGCGCCGGCGCGATGCTGGCGCACACCGCCGACACCTGGGCGGTGCCGGTCGGGGCGGTCCGCGTCGAGGGCATCACGGTCTCGGTGAACTGGAGCGCGCAGGGCTGGGGCCTCTCGCCCGCGGACGCGACGTTCTCGGCATCCTGCGATCCGAACACCCCCACCCCCTGACCGGCGACATCCCACGACAGAGGACGATTCCCCCCATGACCATCACGCAGGAGCAGGCGACCTGGTTCGCGCAGACCTTCGGGCAGATCGCCGACAACGTCGAGCGGGCCGTTCTGGGCAAGCGCCACGTCGTCGAACTCGTGCTCACCGCGATGCTCAGCGGCGGGCACGTGCTGCTGGAGGACGTGCCCGGCACCGGCAAGACCTCGCTGGCTCGCGCGGTCGGGCAGTCCGTGCAGGGCACGAACACCCGCATCCAGTTCACGCCGGACCTGCTGCCCGGTGACATCACCGGCATCACGGTGTACGACCAGAAGACCGGAACGTTCGATTTCCACGCCGGCCCCGTCTTCGCCAACATCGTCCTGGCCGACGAGATCAACCGCGCGAGCCCGAAGACGCAGTCGGCGCTGCTCGAGGTGATGGAGGAGGGCAAGGTCACGATCGACGGCGTCTCGCGTCAGGTCGGCGTGCCGTTCCTGGTGCTGGCCACGCAGAATCCGATCGAGCAGGCCGGCACGTACCGGCTTCCCGAAGCGCAGCTCGACCGCTTCATGATGCGCGCCTCGCTCGGCTACCCCGACCATGCGGCAACCGTGCGGATCCTCGACGGAGCCGCCGTGGCCACGGCCGGACTCGCGCCGGTGATCACCCCGCAGGCCATGGTCGGCATGGCCGACCTCGCGGCCGACGTCTACGTCGATGCGCTCGTGCTGGACTACATCGCCCGGCTCGTGGACGCGACGCGCTCGGCCGACGAAGTGCGGTTGGGCGTCAGCATCCGAGGCGCCCTCGCGCTCACGAAGGCCTCGCGCACGCGCGCCGCCTCGCAGGGTCGCACCTACGTCACCCCCGACGATGTCAAGGCGCTCGCCGTCTCGGTGCTCTCGCACCGGCTCATCCTCCACCCCGAAGCCGAGTTCGACGGTGTCACGCAGGAGGCCGTGATCGGCCAGGTCCTGCTCGATGTCGCGCCCCCGAGCCGCCGCGAGACCGCATGAGCCTGACCGAGCCTCGTCTCACCCGCACCTCCGCGCCGACCGGCGCGGAGGTGTCATCCGGCGCGCCTTCGTCGACGACGCGGATGACGAGCGCGCGCGGCTCGCGCAGGATCGTGGGTGCCCTCGTGTGGTGGGCGCGGGTGTGGCGCATCCTCTGGGCGAGGCTCGCGGCGGCGGTCGGGTGGGCCGCCCGCACGGTGCGCCCGGCCGGCGTGCTCGTCGTCGCCGCGGCGACAGTGGGGCTCGGCATCGGGATCGCGTTCGGATGGGTGGAATGGATGGTCGCCGGCGCGATCGCGCTCGTTCTGCTCGCGATGTGCGTGCCCTTCCTGTTCGGCGCGCGCTCGTACGAGGTCGACCTCGTCCTCGGGCACGAGCGCGTCGTGGCAGGCGAGGGTGTCACCGGCGAGATCGTCGTGCGCAACGACGGGCGGCGGGTGGCTCTGCCCGGGCGGCTCGACATCCCGGTCGGCGCCGGTCTGGTCGAGTTCGGGGTGCCGCTGCTGCGGCCGGCCCACACGATCGCACAGCCCCTCGAGATCCCGGCGCTGCGACGTGGGATCGTCACGATCGGCCCGGCCACGACGGTGCGCAGCGACCCGATCGGGCTCCTGCGCCGTGAGCACGCCTTCGACGATGTGCACCAGCTGTACGTGCACCCGCGGACGACGGCGATCCCCTCGACAAGTGCGGGCCTGATCCGCGACCTCGAAGGCAACCCGACGCGCCGGCTGGTGGATGCCGACATGTCGTTCCACGCCATCCGCGAGTACGCGCCGGGGGATGCCCGCCGCCAGATCCACTGGAAGTCCACGGCCAAGACCGGGCAGCTGATGGTGCGCCAGTACGAGGAGTCGCGTCGCTCCCGCATGGCGGTCGTGCTCTCGGTCGCCGAGCGCGAGTTCGCCGACTCCGACGAGTTCGAACTCGCCGTCAGCTGTGCGGCCTCACTCGGACTGCGCGCGGTGGCGGACGCACGCGACGTCGATATCGTGACCGGATCGGAGATCCCGCGCGTGGTGCGCGGGCGCTTGCGTGCGATTGCGCACATCCCGGCGGGTTCGCGTCGCACGATGCTCGACGGCTTCAGCGCGGTCGACCTGCTCGAGAACACGATGGCGGTCGCGGACGTGTGCCGGCTCGCCGCGGAGGCGAACGAGCGGCTGTCGATCGCGTTCATCGTGGTCGGTTCCCGCGTGCCGCTGACCCGCTTGCGCCAGGCCGCACTCGGCTTTCCGGCCGACACGGCGGTCGTCGCAGTGATCTGCGACGAAAGCGCCCATCCCCGCATGCGTGCGCTGCCGGGACTGACCGTGCTCACCGTCGGCACGCTCGATGACCTCTCCGGACTGCTCGTGCGCGGAGCGACCTCGTGATCCCCCGCATCGTCGCGGGGTCGCTCTTCATCGGGGTCGTCGTGCTGATCGCCGGGGTCGCCGCATGGCCCATCTACCGGGACGGGGCGTTCCTGCTGCTGGTCGGGCTGTCCGCGCTCGTCGCGGCGGCGATCGCGGCACTGGCATGGAGCCGCAGCTGGGGCGGATGGCCGGTGGCGGGGCTCGTGGCGGTCGCGTTCTTCGTGCTCGGCATCCCGCTCGCCGTTCCCTCGCGGCTGGGCGGCGCCACAGAGCTCGTGCGCGGCCTCGCCGAAGTCGCAGGGGGCGCGCTGTTCGCCTGGAAGGACCTCATCACCGTCGATCTGCCGGTCGGCACGTACCGCAACCTGCTCGTCCCGGCGCTGATCGTGTTCCTCGCCGGCACGTGCGCGGCACTGCTGCTGTCGTGGCGGGAAGATCGCGCGGCGTACGGCGCCGTTCCGGTCGCACTCGCGATGATCTCGTTCGGCCTGTTCTTCGGCCGCACCACCGTCAGCGCCCCGCTCACCCTCGGCCCGCTGACGATCTCGGCTCCCGTCGAGACCGCGCTCGGCATCGCGGCGCTGCTCACGTGCCTGCTGTGGCTCGCGTGGCGCAGTCGCGACCAGCGGATCCGGTCGCTGCACCGGGCCGCGGCATCCAGCGGCGTCCGCGTCTCGCGCCGGCCTTCCCGCGCCGATCAGCGCCGCACGGTGCTCGGAGCCGGAATGCTCGCGATCGCCGTGGTCGCGTCCGCGATCGTCGTGCCGTTCGCCGCCCGCGGCGCCGAGCGCGAGGTGCTGCGCTCGAGCGCCGGACCCGAACTCGCCGTCTCATCGGCGGTCAGCCCGCTCGCCGAGTACCGGTCGCTGTTCGCCGACGCCCGGGCAGACGACGTCCTGTTCACCGTCTCCACCCGCGGAGCCCTCCCCGAGCGCGTGCGTCTGGCGACCCTCGACAGCTACGACGGCGAGATCTACCGCAGCGGCGGCACGGGCGCGCTCGACCCGGCGCGCTTCGTGCGCGTCCCCTCCACCCTGGATGCCGGCAGCGGTCGCCCCGTCGACGCTCAGGTCACGATCCAGCAGCTCGACGGCATCTGGATGCCGACCATCGGGCGGCTCGAATCGGTCGAGTTCGCGGGACAGCGCGCGGCGTCGCTCGCCGATCGCTTCTACTACCGCGCCGGGGCCGGCGCCGGTGTGCAGACCGCCGGCGGAGGCCTCAGCGCGGGCGACGCGTACCGGCTCACGGCTGTGGAGCCGGCGACACCCGACCTCGCGTCGATCGAAGCGCCGGGCGGCCGCGGCGAGGGGGTGGCCGTTCCGGACAGCCTGCGCACCTGGGTCGACCAGCACGCATCGGGCTCGGGCGGCGCCGCGCTGGCCGGGCTGGTGGCGCTCCTGCGCGAGCGGGGCTACCTCAGCCACGCCCTCGAGGTGGGGGAGTCCGCCCCGCGGTGGATGCAGTCGCTGACCGGCTACACGTTCCAGCCCAGCGCGTCCGGTCACTCCCTCGCCCGGATCGACGCGATGTTCAGCCGACTGCTGGAGCGCGAGACCGATCCGCGGGCGGCGACCACCGAGAACTACGTCGCCGCGGTCGGCGACGAAGAGCAGTTCGCAACCGCGGTCGCGCTGATCGCGCAGGAGCTCGGCTTTCCGGCGCGGGTGGTGGTGGGCGCCCGCCTCAGCTCCGCTGATGCCGGGCTGCGCACCTGCGAGTCGGGTGTGTGCCGTGCCCAGGATCTCGTGGCGTGGACCGAGGTCAGGTCCGCGGCCGGCGAGTGGATCCCGGTCGAGGTCACGCCGCAGCACGCCCAGTCGCCGGGCCTCGAAGTCACCGAGCTGCGCAACCCCGAGAACGTCACCGAGGTGCGGCCCGACCCGGTGCAGGACGTCGTCCCGCCCGACCCCGTGCAGGAGGACAGCGGCGCAGACGACGGCGCCGAGGACGCCGCGGCACTCGATCTGGCGTGGCTGTGGCCGATCGTGCGCGTCGGCGGCATCGCGCTGCTGGTGCTGCTGCTGCTCTTCGGCCCGTTCGCACTGATCACCGCGGCCAAGGCGTCCCGGCGCCGCGCGCGCCGAAGCCGGGGCGAGCCGGTCGCGCAGATCACCGGCGGCTGGGACGAGTACGTGGACGCTGCGGTCGACTCCGGCCGTGTCGCGTCGCCGGTCCTGACCCGCAGCGAGCTCGCCGACCTGTTCGCGACGCCCGCCGGAGGCTCCCTCGCGGTGGATGCCGACCGCGCAGTCTTCTCGGGCTCTGCAGTGTCGGCGGCCGAGGCGGCGGCATTCTGGCGCATCGTCGACCAGGAGCGGCACGCCCTCGTTCGCGAGCGCGGCTTCTGGCGTCGCGTCGTCGCGACCGTATCGTTGAGATCATTCGTCCGCCACCTGGCGCCCGCAGGCGCCCGGTCGCGCGTCGCCGAGAGGGGGAAGCGCCGGGTGACGCAGCCCGTGCGCGTAACGCCATGACCACCATCGATGACTCCACCGCCGTCGGGCTGGGGATGCTGACCTTCCTGCTGATCGTCGTGCTCTACGTCTGGACCGCGCTCGCGCTCTCGGCGGTGTTCCGCAAGTCGGGGGAGCAGCCGTGGAAGGCGTGGGTGCCGATCCTCAACCAGGTGGTGCTGCTGCAGCGCGGCCGATTCTCGGGCTGGCTGTTCCTGCTCGTCCTCGTGCCGTTCGTCGGCCCGGTGATCGTCTGGGCGCTGCTGGTCGCCGCGTGCTACCGCATCAACGTCGCCTTCGGGCACGGCGTGGGCATGACGGTGCTGGCCGCCCTCGCGTTGCCCGTCTGGGCGTCGATCCTCGGCTTCGGCCCCGCGCGCTGGCTCGGGACCGAGCTCGGAGCCCGCGGCACCCAGGGCGCCGGGCCGCGCCGCACCGCTGCCGCCGACCCCGATGAGCTCCGCGAATACGTGCCGCGCGCGACCCCGCCGTCCTACAGCCCGTCCCTCCCGGACCCG
>NZ_WOYP01000036.1 GCF_011620715.1 Microbacterium sp.
CCAGTAGGTCGGGTTCGAGAGTGTGTAGCGGCTGAACAGCCCGCCCGCGCTGCGGCGCTGCGTGATGTTCAACAGCTGACAGACCAGCACCGTAACGTACGTCATCGTCGTCGCCTGAGCGATGATCGCGGCATCCACCGGCCCGTCGAACGGATTCGATCCAGATCGGCCGAAGAAGAGAAGGAAGTTGGCGATCGCCAGCACACCCATGATCGACCCGGCGTACATCACGTCGCCGATGCTGCGCGGGTTGACGATGTGCACCTTCGGATCGCGTGGGGCCTGCTTCATCACCCGGCCCTCCTCGGGATCGCGGCCGAGCGCGGCGATCGGCAGCAGCTCGCCGAGAAGGTCGATCGCCAGGATCTGCAGGACGTTGATCGCCAGCGGCAGGCCGGCGACCGTTGCGAGGATGAGACTCACGATATTGACGACCAGTTCGGCGGCATTGGATGTCAGGCAGCCGAGCACGCCTTTCGCGATGTTGGCGTAGATCACCCGGCCCTGCTCGACCGCCCGCACAAGAGTGGAGAAGCTGTCGTCGAGCAGGACGATCTCGGACGCCTCTTTCGCGACATCCGTGCCCGAAACCCCCATTGCGACGCCGATGTTCGCGTGCCGAAGAGCCGGGGCGTCGTTGATGCCGTCGCCGGTGACCGCGACGACGTTGCCCGACCGCTTCACGAGGTCGACGATGCGCGTCTTATCCTCGGGATCGACGCGGCTGAAGATCGTGCCCCCTGCGATCGCCCGCTCGAGCACCGCCTGGTCGCTCATCCCTGGCAGTTCGTCGCCGGTGACGATGGTCATCTCGCCGTTGCGATCGAGTCCCGCCTGATGGGCGATCGCCTCAGCCGTACGCGAGAAGTCCCCCGTGACGATGTTCACCTTGATGCGGGCATCCAGTGCCCGGCGCATCGCCTCGGGCACGTCCTCGCGGATCGGGTCGACCATCGAGACCAGTCCGAGCAGAGTGAGGTCCTTCTCGACGGATGCCGGGTCGATCGTGTCGGCATCCTCGGCCGTCGCCGACCGCACGGCGTAGGCGAGATTGCGAAGTCCGCGGTCGGACTTCGCGATGTGGGCGACGAGGAACGCCTCGCGATCGGCATCCGTGATCGGCCGCACGGTGCCGCCGTCGGCAATCCGGCTCGCCGCCGCGACGACGGACTCGGGCGCACCTTTCACATATGCGGTCAGCGCGCCGTCCGGTCGCTCGCGGATGGTGGTCATCAGCTTGCGCGCCGAGTCGAACGGGAACTCACGCACTTTGCTTTCGGCCGCCCGTGACGTCACGAGATCGACTCCTGCTTTCGCGGCCGCAACCAGCAGCGCCCCCTCCGTGGGATCTCCCAGGACGTGCCACCCGGCGTGTCCGTCGTCCGGAGCGAGCAGTCGCGCATTGCTCACCAAGGTTCCCGCACGCAGGAACTGCACCAGCCGGTCGTGCTCGACCGGGCCGGTGCCCGCGGACGGCGTCAGCGCCTCAATGGCGCCGACCGGTTCGTAGCCGATGCCGTGCACGACATACTCGGTGCCGGCGACCACGAGTTCGGTCACCGTCATCTCGTTCTTGGTCAGCGTGCCGGTCTTGTCGGTGCAGATCACCCGCGTCGACCCGAGCGTCTCCACCGCGCTCAGGCGTTTGACGAGCGCCTTGCGCTTCGCGAGTGCGGCCGCGGCATCGGCCAGGGCGGTGTTCACCTCGGCGGGCAGCCCCTGGGGGATGACGGCGCTGGCGAAGCCCACCGCGAACAGCACCGCCTCGCGGAACGGCAGCTTCGCCCACACCGCGACGACGAGCAGCACCAGCGCCAGGCCGACCGCGGCATAGGTGACGACCTTGCCGAGACGCTGTGTTTCGCGCTGCAGAGGGCTCGGGCTCTGCGGCGCCGATTGGGCCAGCTGGGCGATACGGCCGAGTTCGGAATGGATGCCGGTGGCAACGACCACTCCGACCGCCTCACCCGTGGCCACTGTCGTA
The DNA here is from genome assembly GCF_011620715.1 of Microbacterium sp. GTDB lineage: Bacteria > Actinomycetota > Actinomycetes > Actinomycetales > Microbacteriaceae > Microbacterium. Next base: position 1,985 of record NZ_WOYP01000036.1, read on the forward strand.
CCGGCGTGGGCGGTGTTGTGGCGCTCCGCGACCATCACCTCGGTCAGGATCGCGTGCGTGTACTTGCGCGTCGGGTCGCTCTCGCCGGTGAGGGCGAACTCGTTCGTGGAGAAGGCGCTCGCCTCGATGAGCCTGATGTCGGCAGGCACCGACGCGCCCTCGGTCAAGCGCACCACGTCACCCACGACGAGCTCTGTCGAGGGAAGCTCGGTGAGCCGGCCGTCGCGGGTGACCTGGCTCAGCGAGAGCGACAGATGCTGCAGCGCGTCCATCGTCTTGCCGGAGCGGTACTCCTGGAAGAACCCGATCGAGGTGTTGATCAGGACCAGCAGCAGAAGCACGAGGGAGGTGAGCACATCGCCGAGATACGCCGTGATCGCGGCGCAGATGAGCAGCAGCACGACGATCCAGTCCTTGAACTGGCGGAGGAACCGTCGCACCAGCCACTCGCGGTGCACCTGCACGCTGACGTTGTCGCCGTACTCGGCGCGGTTGCGCAGCACCTCGGCGCTCGTGAGGCCCTC
>NZ_WOYP01000023.1 GCF_011620715.1 Microbacterium sp.
GACAAATACCTCTTGACCTGGGCTTCTTCAAGCGGAGACGGAGGGATTTGAACCCCGACTCTGGGGTTGTGTCCAGGTACGCTCGGGCACGTTCGCGTTGCTCTGACGTGGTTCGCGGTCATTTTCGATGGCGTTCAGAGATGCTCGAAGCTGTTGAGTTGTTCGCAAATCTTTCGCACGTCGCTTCTCGCCGAAGCGGGGACGGGCCTTCGCTCGCACCATGCATCGGAGTTCACCCGCGGGCGTCCGGCAATACGTATCGGGCACCGCGGCGGTCCCCAAGCATCTCAAGGAGGCCTCGATCGCGCATTCTACGCAGCAGCACCTTTGCCGCGTCCGATGAGATCGCACATAGTTCCGCGGCGTCGCGACGTGTGATCGCACCATGCGAATTCACGTATGTGAGCACCATCTGCTCCTGCTGCACCTCATCGAATGAGCGCACGCGCACGTACCCCGAGGGTGTTGACAGAGCACGGTATGAGGCGGCGGTCAGCGTGTACCGGCGCCCGCGACCGTTGCCACGCATTTCAACAACACCGCCCTCGACGAGACGAGTGAGCGTGTTCCGCGTGGAGATCTCGCTTGCCTGAGTGATGCGGGACAGCTCGCCGACGGTGAGTCGCGGGTCATCCAGTAGCGCATGCACGATCTGCAGCTCGTCCAGCGAGAATGGTCGCCCGCCACGTTCGTCGTGCTCAACCACGAACTTCACGACAGCGAGGTCGGCTTCCCCCGTCGGCAACGACACGACCACCTGAGTTGCATCAGTCCGCGAGAAGTCCGGTGTCGTACGGCCGCTTCGCAATGTCCACTCAAAGACACGATTGATGCCGCGCCCCGTTCGTTCCACTAGGCCAGCCCGGAAGAACGCCTCCGAAAGGATCCGACTGCGCGGACGTGACGTCGTGAGGAAGTTGTCGAGGGTGACGCCGCGGGGGAAGCCACCAGGGTTCGAGATCGTGAGTTCACCATCGCTCAGCCTCACCGCAATCGGACCGAGCATTGTGTAGTCCCGATGCACGAGAGCGTTTGCGATCAACTCACGGGCAGCGACCGGCGGAATCCGCGGAACTGCGACTCGCGTCAGACCGATATCGATCTCTTCCTCGTCGTTGTACCGCTGGAGCTGCGCGAACAGGTCCTCTGCCGCCTTTAGCAGGGGGTCGTGCGCAAAGACGTTCTGCCTGATCGACGTGCCCTCGATGACCTGGAACGCGGTCTCGTGCGTCGGGATGTATTGACGGATCGCTTCCGGGCGGCCGAAGAGCAAGAGCGCCCCCCGGCGTACCACCGGCGAGTCCTCGCGGCCGTCCAGCACACCTAGTGCACGACCAATCTCGAAATCACTGAGCGTCGTGAGCACACTGGCGTCTCCTGAACTCACTCCCACCATTCGACGCAGGCGGTCGAACTCAAGGGGATCGAGATCGCTAAGCGTGGCCCGGGGCTCCGCGATTGCTGCGTAGTCGATCTCCCCGCGCTCGATGCGGTCGGCGAGCATCTCGTGCGAGAGAAATGGCATGCATTCGGGCCTCCCATCCGCGCGCAGGCCTCGCCGGACGTAAAGCCCTCTCGACGTTCCCGTGACGGTGGCAGCATGCGGAACAGAGATGGCGATGACCGAGACACCGCCGACCTCGACCAGATCCACGGCGGTCACTACTGGAGGAACAGTCTTGTTCGAGATCACAGCTTGGAGGCGGAACGGGTCAGTGGAATCACCGTGTCGGGGGCGCGCGCCGGTGATTGCGCCGTCGTCCTCGATCCCGAGCAGTAATGTCCCGCCGTCGCCATTCGCCAGGCACGCGACGGCCTCTGCGAGCTTGTCATCGCTGAATTGTTCTCGGCGGTCGGACTTGAACTCAACAGTCAGCGACTCGCCGGTGGCAGCGATAGCAAGGACCTCGTTTGGATTCACAACCAAACTATCCCATATTATTTGGGAGTATTACGAATGACTCCTGATCGAATCCAAAGACACCAATCCAATGACCAAAGCGCAGCAGCCGACTGTCCGCGCGAGTCCATGTCATCGCTCATTGCAGATTCCCTTCTCGTTGTCGGATCTCGCCGAGGCGCGCTCCGCGCTCTGCTCTGCGATCATACGAGCCCAGTACCCGGTGTTGGCGACGGGCGTCTTGTCGTCGTGGACATCGGTCACGAGCTCAGGCGCGAAGAGTCGGAGGAATTCGTCCGCGTTATCGAGGATGACGCCCGTGCTCGGGTGGTGCGCGAGGAATGCGCGGCAGGTGCTCGTGCCATCGTCGGCAAGGGAGAACTCGCGCAGCCGGTAGCTGTCCCCTTGCCGGTTGAAGTGCAGCAGCGTGTCGGGAGCGATCTGCGGGCAGGAGATGAGCCACGTTTCAAAGCCATGCCGATCGCGGCGATTTGAGCGCGTCCTGATTGTGGTCTTCGTCGCGGGCGGCCACACTGGCGCGTCGGGACCGTGCAGGTCCCATCCGGTCAGCCCTTCCGCGAATGTCGCGTGGAGGCGTGCGTCGAGGTCGTCGCCGAGCGTCAGCCTGGTGGTGAAGAGGAGCGCGGGGTTGAGGACGCAGATGGCGAAATCAATGTCGTGGGTCGCGATGCCGCCATGCTCGAGTAAGAGCGACCACGCGTCGCGGATATGCAGGGCGAGGGTTGCCAGTGTCCGTGGTGTGGCCTTCTCGAGGGTGTGGAACCAAAGCCCAGCGACGCCTTCGCGGGTCAACTTCTCAAGGTCCTTGCGGAACACCTCCACGGGCGGGGTCCCCGCCTTGAACTCCACATTGAGAATGCGGTCCCCGTTGCGCCGGCTGCCGTGCACCGTGAGGTCGGCGCGCGCGCTCAACGCGTACGTGCCACTCTGCTGGTACGTTTCCGCCGTCGGTGTCTCTACCGAGTAATACGAGCCCGCCTGCTCGAGCAGCACGCACATGAGCACACGCGCTTCCTGCTCGCTCACGCGGCGGATCCCAGCCCGAGTGTCCGCGAAGATCAACTTCGGTGCCGTCGGTTCATCGCTGTAGGCGAGCCACAGCCGTTCGGCGAGCGGGACGCAAAGGTCACCGATGACATCCAGTGTGGTCACACCGTCCACCAGGCACCGTCGCCTTCCAATACCGTCCGCACGCCGAACGTCGATTCGTACATCGTAGGAGCCTCCGTATGGATCGGCACCAGTCGGCTCGGGGCGATCGCGTCGACCAGAAGCTTCAGATCAGCGATTCTCGCGTGCCCGGAGGTACGGTGATGGATCAGCGGAATACCTGCTCCGCCGAGGAGGCGCCGCAGCCGTACACCACTCGGCTTGTCGAGGTACCCGTCCCACATCGACCACACAACCGCTCCTCCGCGGTGTGCTCCGCTGCGGATCAGGTGTGGGATCTCTCGCTGATATGACCCGAGCAGCATCCATCGGCCCCTCCCTGCCGCGAGGTCGTCGCCGAATACACGCCGTTCCTTGACTACCACGACTCGGTCGAACTGTTCTGCGTCCTTCACCTTCACGCGTTGGTGGAGGGGGACGAATGCCCGCATCCGCGGCCAGTCGGCATGCACGTGAGGGGATCGTCGGACGGCCGGTCGCTTCGAGCACATCCGCGGAGTACAGGTCCACCGCCACATCTCGGCCAGCGCGCAGCGCCGCCCGGTACGCGGTAACGGCCCGGTCGATGTTCTGCGGCGAGCTCAGTACGACCACCATCCCGTCCGTCTCGCGCAACGTCTCCGTAAGTGCATGTTCGACCGCGGTCTCGGAATCCACTGCAGTCTGAGCATCGTCCCCATCGATGACGGCAAGCCGCAGGGAGGTGCCTTCGATCACCAGCGCGTGAACGTCTCGCGGCGGATGGGCCAGGAGATGTTGCAGGGAGTGCTTGCGACCATGACCACGAAAGTCCCCCGTGTAGAACAGCGAGCGTCCGCCCGCCTCGATATGCAGCGAATACGCGGCGAATCCAGAGTGGTCCGTGAGGTAGGGAGTGACGGTGAACGGACCGACCCGGAAGGGCTCGCGATCGCGGTAGTGCCCTGCCTCACGGAGATCGATGCCCGACCCCCAGAAGTCAGCGGCACGCAAAATGTCTGCGGCACCGCGCCCGATCCACACCGGTATCGTCGACGGCAACGTCGGGACCAACCCCCAATGACCCTGATGCCCATGACTCACCAACACCGCCAGCGGCAAGGGGCCCGACTCCCCGATCCCGACAGCCTGCGGCAGAACCGGCTCTTCCCCCCACCAGCGGAGCGCCGGCGTCGATCAGGATCGTCGCCGCGCCGTAGGAGAGCTCCACGCAACTCCCGCCAACCTCGGTTGAACCGCGCAACACTCGTGCTCGAAGCGCCTCCCCCATGAACTGGACGCTAGGCGACGCCGCCGACACCCGTCCCCAGCCACGGGCTGAGTAGCCTGCGCATTGCACGAAGGGGCGAGGGATGGAGCCCCTCCCCCTCCGAACAAGCGCTATCCGCCAGAATCATCACCTGAACTGGGCTTTCACATGATCACGGAGGGCAGGAGACAGATATGCGCCCTCCAATTGCGAACAGAAAGTTGTTCGCAGCGTGTTCGCAAATCGGTCCATCGTAAGGAACAACATGCCCCTGATCAGGGCTTTTCATGGCGGAGACGGAGGGATTTGAACCCTCGGACCCCGTGAGGGGTCTCCACCTTAGCAGGGTGGTGCACTAGGCCGAACTATGCGACGTCTCCAGGCACCCAGCGACCGAGGCCGACGGGATGTGCCCAGCAATCATAACCGCTCGTGCTGGAGCGCAACGAACCGGCTATTGCTCCGCACGGGTGCAGGTCACCTGCGCGGCGGTGGTCCCGGTGATCTCCGGCGGCAGGTCGACGCGCGTCTCTGCGGCCACCGAGTCGGACGGTGCGGGAGTTGTGCCATCGGCATCCGGAGTCGCCGCAGGCGTCGGTTCGGCCGCCTCGCCCGTGACGTCGACGCCCGACCCCTGGCTGGCCTCCCCGGTCAGCGTGATCGGCTGGTTAGCCCGCAGCGCCGCGAACAGCTGGTCGGCGACGTCGGTCAGAGGCAGCACGCTGATGAAGTCGGACGTGTATTCGGTGGGGTACTGCACGAAGACGATGTCCTGGTACGGCACGTCCTTCGCCGCCATCGCGATCTGCACCATGCGCGTCGGGTTGGCCAGCTCCGAGCTCAGCACGAGCTGCGGCGGGTCGCTGCGAGTCAGGCCGACCGCGGTGGACGCGAGATTGAACAGCACCGGGGCGTTGGACAGCACTGCGTCGGATTTGAGCTTGCGCACCAGGGAGGACATGAACTGCTGCTGGTTCGAGATGCGACCGAGGTCGGACCCGTCGCCGATGCCGTGGCGGATGCGCAGGAACTGCAGCGCCTCGACCCCCTGCAGCGTGTGCGTGCCGGCGGTGAGACTGAGGCCGGTGTTCGGATCGCTGATGTCGCCGTCGACGCACACGTCGACGCCGCCGATTGCGTCGGACATGTCGATCACGCCGGTCCAGCGGATGGCGCCGGCGAACTGGATCTCCTCGCCGGTGAGCTGCTCGATCGTCGCCACCGTGCAGGCCAGGCCGCCGTAGCCGTATGACGCGTTGAGCGGCTGCGAGCTCATGGCCGAGTACGAGCCCCCACTGCCGTCGGGGCACGCCGGGATCGGCACCATCATGTCGCGCGGGAATGAGACGACGGTGATACGGCGCGGCTGGTCGCTGATGTGCATCAGCATGGTGACGTCATTGCGCTCACCGGGCGCGTCGTCCGGGTCGGCGCACCGCGGGAAGAGGGCGACGTCCTGTCCCTCGCACGAGTCCGAACCGACCAACAGCAGGTTGACCCCGCCCTCGATCTCTCCGATCGACGGGGGCAGCGCCTGGTCACCGGCGATCTCGACCGAGTTCTCACCGAGTGCCGACACTGTGTCCCACACCGCATATGCCGCCACCCCCGCCGCACTGACGGCCAGGACGGCCACGACGACGCCGAGGATCGAGAGAACACGCAGGAGCGGATGCCGCTCCCGCTGCACCGCATGGCGCGCCAGCGGCGCCTTCCCTCCCTCAGAGGGAGCCTTCTCAGCACTCACGAACCGTCAACCGCGCAGGTTTCCGGCCGAGCAGGTGTTCTGCGACGCATCCGTACCCGGGATCGAGTCAGGCAGTTCGATCGCGGTCTCGGTCGGAGCGTCGGTCGCGCCGGGGGTTGCGGCCGGATCGGCAGTGGCGGGGTCGGTCGGGGCGGGATCCTGGGTGATGACGCCACCACCGGCGTTCGGGTCGCTGGTCAGCACGATCGGCTGGTTCGCGGCGAGCGCCGCCCAGAGCTGGTCGGCGGCGTCGTAGTTCGGCGCGACACGGTTCGAGTCGGCCGGGTCATCGACGACCGGGTACTGCACGAACACGATCTGATCGAACGGCACGCTCTTCACGGCGAGCGCGATCTGCACGAGCGTCAGCGGATTCGTCAGGCTCTTGCTCGGGGTGGTGTTCTCGACCGCGGTGGTGGCCAGCTTGAGCAGTGTCGTGGGGTTGGTCAGCACCTCATCGCTCACGAGCTTGCGCGCCAGTCGCGACATGTACTGCTGCTGGTTGCTGATGCGGGCCAGATCGCTGCCGTTCTCGAGACCGTGGCGGGTGCGCAGGAACTGCAGCGCCTCGATGCCCTGGACGGTGCGGTTGCCCGCGGGCCAGTCGATGCCCGTGTAGAAGTCGCGGATGCCGCCGTTGCCGATGCACACTTCGACACCGCCGATCGCATCGGTGATGTTGATCACCCCGCCGAAGTTGACCTTCGCCGCGAACGGAATGTTCATGCCGCTCAACTGCGAGACGGTCTTGACGACGCAGTTGAGACCGCCGTCCATGAACACTGAGTTGATCTGCTGCTTGCTCGCGCCCCCTGTCTCGGAGCCGTCCTCCCGCGTGCACGATGGCACCGGTGCCATCAGGTCGCGCGGGAAGGAGATCACCGTCACGCGCCGCGGCGCATCGGAGATGTGCACGAGCAGGTTGACGTCGTTGAGCTCGCCCTCCGAGTCTGCGCCGGTGCAGCGATCGCCGAAATACGCGGCGAATTCGGGCAGGCATTCGTCGGTGCCGGCGACGAGCAGGTTGACGCCACCCTCAATCGCCCCGATGTCGGGCGGCACGGCTTCCTGACCCTCGAGGTCGACGGCATCCTCGGTGAAGGTCGCCGTGATGTCGTAGGCGGCATATGCCGCGACGCCGGCGCTGGAGACGAGCCCGACCGCGACGACGATGCCGAGCACCTTGAGGAGCAGCGCGAGCGGATGCGGCGACTTCAGCTCACCGTGACGCGCAATGGTGCGGCGGCCACGCTTCGCGGGCTTGGTCGACTGACTCACTCGGGTCCTCTCCGGATGCTTCGGGGTGCAGGCCTCGAGAGCACACCCACGACGAAGCGGAGGGTGTGGGATTCGAACCCACGGGACATTGCTGCCCACTGGTTTTCAAGACCAGGTCCATCGGCCGCTCGGACAACCCTCCCGACGGACGACCGCTTGTGGCGGACGTCCCTCGAACAGGCGTCGAGTCTAGCCGACAGCACTGCTGACCCATTCTTCCAGGGACGCCTGGGCAGGTCCTGTGTCTCGACCCGGTTCCTTGGTCGGCGACGCGAGAACCGCGGGGCGCGCCGGCCGGAGCTACAGCTCGCGCAGGACGGCCGCGACCCCGCCCGCCTGAACGGAGGTGGTGACCTCGCCGGCCGCATCCCGCACTTCCTGCGGACCCTGCTCCATCGCGACCGCGCGGCCGCCGTTCTCCAGCGCCCACCGGAACATGCCGAGATCGTTGCGTCCGTCACCCATGACGAGCACGTGCGCGGGATGGATGCCGAGCCACTCGCGTACGCGATCTAGTGCGGTGCCCTTGTCCACGCCCTGCGGCGCGATGTCGAGCCAGGCCGTCCAGCCGACCGCGTAGGAGACTTCGTTGAGGCCGATCCGCTCGACGAGTTCGACGAAGTCCTGCTCGGTGTCGCCGGGCGAGACCACCACGATGCGGCAGACCGGCACCGAGCTGAGGTCATCGAACGGCACCCGCGCGGCATTCGCGAGGTTCCAGTCGCCGAGGTGCTCGGTGAAGAGCCGGCGGCCGTCGGGCAGCTCGACCATGTATTTCGCATCGGGCAGGTGCTCGCGCAGAAGCGTGAGCACCTCGCTGGGGTCGAAGGTCTCGACGTGGAAGCGCTCGTAGCCGTCTTCGTGGCCCGCACGCCTGTGCAGGATCACGGCGCCGTTCGAGCATACGACGAACTCGGGAGCGAGCCCGAGCGCCTCGAGGATGGCCTGGGTCCCCTCCCAGCTGCGGCCGGTCGCCAGCATCACCTCGTGGCCGGCGCGGTGCACGTGCTCGACGGCGTCGACGACGCCGGGGCTCAGCGTCTCGTCTTCGAGGATGATGGTGCCGTCGATATCGAGCGCGATGAGCAGCCGCCCGGTGGACACGCCCGGGTCATCGACGTCGCGCGCGACCTGTTCGACGAGCTTGGCCGCATTCATCTGCTTCACGACCTTGACGCTGCCCGTCGGCGGCAGGTGGGCCTCCGTCACGCGACAGGCTCCATGATCTCGAGGCCGCCGAGGTAGGGCCGCAGCACCTCGGGAACGACGACCGAGCCGTCAGCGCGCTGGTGCGTCTCGAGCATCGCGACGATCCAGCGGGTCGTGGCGAGCGTGCCGTTGAGCGTCGCGACGTGCTGGGTCTTCGTGCCGCCTCCCCCTTGGCCGCGGGCGCCGCCTCCCCCTTGGCCGCGCGCGCCGCCGCCGACTTCGACCGGCGGGCGGTGGCGGATGTCGAGCCGGCGAGCCTGGTAGGTCGTGCAGTTCGACGTCGACGTGAGTTCGCGGTACGCGCCCTGCGTGGGGACCCAGGCCTCGACGTCGTACTTGCGGGCGGCGCTGGACCCGAGGTCGCCGGCGGCGACGTCGATCACGCGGTAGCTCAGCCCGAGGCTCTGCAGCATCCCCTCCTGCATCGCGACGAGGCGCAGGTGCTCGGCCTCGGCATCCTCCGGCGTGGTGTAGACGAACATCTCGAGCTTGTTGAACTGGTGCACGCGGATGATGCCGCGCGTGTCCTTTCCGTAGGAGCCCGCTTCGCGCCGGTAGCACGTGGACCAGCCGGCGTATCGCTTGGCGCCCTGCGACAGGTCGAGGATCTCGTCCATGTGGTAGCCGGCGAGGGGCACCTCACTCGTGCCGACCAGATAGAGGTCGTCCTCTTCGAGGTGGTACACCTCGTCGGAGTGCTGTCCGAGGAACCCGGTGCCGCGCATGACCTCGGGCCGCACCAGGGTCGGCGGGATGAGGGGAATGAACCCGGCCTGCAGCGCACGGTCGAGGGCCAGCATCATCAGCGCGAACTCCAGCCGTGCGCCGATTCCCTTGAGGAAGTAGAACCGGCTGCCCGACACCTTCGTGCCGCGCTCCATGTCGATCGCATCGAGCAGTTCACCCAGCTCGACGTGATCGCGCGGCTCGAAGTCGAACGTCGGGATCTTGCCGTGCGTGCGCAGGGTGATGAAGTTGTCCTCGCCGCCGGCGGGCACACCCTCGATCACGATGTTCTCGATCTTCGCGAGCGCGGCGTCCGCAGCCTCTTCGGCGGCGGTCACGCTGTGCTGTGCGGACTTGACCTGCTCGCTCAGCGCTTTCGCCTCGGCCACGAGAGCCGCCTTCTCTGCTTTCGGCGCCTGCGCGACGCGCTTGCCGTGCACGTTCTGCGCGGCCCGCAGCTCTTCGAACGCGGTGATCGCGGCACGGCGCTCGCGGTCGGCCGCGAGCGCATCGTCGACCGTGCTCGCCGACTCTCCGCGCGCCTCCTGCGAGCGCTTGACAAGCTCGGGATTCTCGCGCAGGAAAGTCAGATCGATCACCCCGCAAGTCTAGTCAGCGGCATCCGCCCCGATCCGTGACCTCGGGTACCCCGCATTCCGCGCTCATCCCGCCCGGCATCCACGGCTATCGTGTCACCATGACCGAGCCTGCCGTCGCCTCCCGCCGGGCCGCGCTCGTCTACAACCCCATCAAGGTGAATGCCGCGATCCTGCGTGCCACAGTCGAACGGCTCTCCGCCGCAGCAGGCTGGGCGAAGCCGCTGTTCTTCGAGACCACGATCGAAGATCTCGGCTCGGGCGTTGCCCGTCAGGCTCTCGAGGCGAGGGTTGATGCGCTGCTCGTCGCCGGGGGCGACGGCACCGTGCGCGCCGTCTCGGAAGCGATGAGCGGCACCGGCGTGCCGGTCACGATCATCCCGAGCGGCACGGGCAACCTGCTCGCGCGCAACCTGCTGCTGCCGCTGACCGACCCGACGGCGATGGTGCAGGCGACCTTCGACGGCGACCGGCAACCGGTGGATGTGGGCTTCGCGGCGATCCGGCGTGCCGACGGGTCGAGCGAAGAGCGCGCGTTCGTCGTCATGGGCGGCATGGGCCTGGACGCCGCGATGATCGCGAACACCAGCGGCGACCTCAAGAAGCGCGTGGGCTGGATCGCCTACGTCGATGGAGCCGCGCGCTCCCTCGCGAACGCCAAGCCGTTCCGCATCGCCTACCAGGTGGCCGGGCGACGCCTGCACTCCGCGAAGGTGCAGAGCATCCTGGTCGCCAACTGCGGGTCGCTGCCGGCGGGGCTGGAGCTCATCCCGCAGGCGTCGGTGACCGACGGTGAGCTCGACATCGTGATCTTCCAGCCCAAGAACACCTTCGGGTGGATCCTGGTATGGCGCCGGCTCGCGTGGGACAACAGCATCCTGCGCCGCTTCCGTGCCGGGCGCCAGGTGCTCGCGCTGCGCACCGAGGACAACGCGGTGCTGTACGCCCGCGGCAGGGGTCTCGATGTCGCGAGCGAGGCCCCGCAGCCGGTGCAGCTCGACGGCGATGAGTTCGGCGAGGCGGTCCGCCTGCGCTGCCGCGTCGTCGAAGGCGGCATGATCGCGATGGTGCCCAAGGGTCACGACACCTCGAAGATCTGAGCTCGGCTCAGGTGCCGGGCGTCGACGCGTCCGGCGCGACGGCGGTCGCAACAGCGGTGAAGAGCGGATTCGCGATGTTCGCGGAATTCGGGGCCCCGGTCGAGGGGTCGAATGCCTCGTCGGCGTAGGTGGCGGCGATCGCGACGGTGATGTCCTCCGAGGGCAGGTACGCAGTGACCCCCGCGAAGCCGTGGAACTGCGGATTCTGCAGCAGCCAGTCTCCGGACAGGACGATGCCCAGGCCATATGTGTAGAACTCGTTCTGCACGAAGCACGTGTTCGGGCAGGCATCGAGTTTGGTCGTCTTGCCGCGCAGTGTCGGCGCGATCATCTTCTCGAACGACTCGGCGCTGACCATATCGCCACGTCCGATCGCCTGGATGACCGTCGCCATGTCGGTGATGTCGGTGTTCTGGATCGAGCCCGGCCCGAGCGACCACGACGGGTTCCAGTACGTCGAGTCCTCGATGTACGGCAGACCCTCGGCGACCTGCAGGTACTCGCGACGCTCGCTGTCGAAAGCGTGCAGCACCGGCTGCAGGATCTCGGGCGTGCCCGGGTCGGCGGTCTGCTCCATGCCCAGGGGATCGAAGATGCGCTCCTGGATCAGGTCGATCATCGACTGCCCGGTGATCTTCTCGAGCGCGAGGGCGAGCAGCACGTAGTTCGTGTGCGCGTAACCCCAGTTGGTTCCGGGCTCGAACAGGAGCGGCTGGCTGGTGCCGAAGGTGTAGAGCTCCTCCGGGGTCCACTGCCGGAACGGGTTCCGGTTGAAGTCGTCGAGGAACGTCGGGTCCTGGACGTAGTCGGCATAGCCCGAGGTCATCTGCGACAGCTGTCCGAGCGTGACCTTGTCGGCGTTCGGAACATCGGGCATCCAGGTCGCGAGCGGGTCGTCCATCGTGACGGTTCCCTCGTCGACGAGCTGCAGGAGCACCGTCGAGACCATGGGGATCGAGACCGCCCCGCTGCGGAAGTGCATGTCCGTCGTGGCCGGGACCTCGGCCATCGACTCACCCCATGCCTGCATCAGCACGACCTCGTCGCCGCGCAGGACCCGTACGATCGCCGCGCGCACGTGATTCTGCTCCATGGTGCTCTCGACGGCGGCCTGGATCGCGGCGACCTCGGCCGGGTCGGCCGTCGAGCCCCCGGCATCCGGGCTCGCCGTCGTGGTCGGGGTCGCATCGGGTGCGGGCGCGGTGCAGCCGGCAAGCAGCAGCGCAACCGCCATCATGGCCACGCCGCCGATCGCCATCGCCCGAATCCGTCGCGAATCGCCCACGAACACCTCCCTGCCCCGCTGCCGATCGCATGAACGCGCCCACACTACCGTCGCGAGGCACTCGTGCGCGGGGTCGGCCCGACGCATGTCGACCCCGACGGGATCGTAACCGCGTCGGCGCGGTTACGATCCGAGGGTGAGCCAGCCCTCGGTCGTATGGTTCCGCGACGACCTCCGGCTCGCGGACAACCCCGCCCTGAGAGTCGCGATCGACCGGGGCGAGCCGATCATCGCGCTGTACGTGCTCGACGAGGATTCGGTCGGCATCCGTCCGCTCGGCCGCGCGGCGAAGTGGTGGCTGCACGGCTCGCTGACCTCCCTCGGCGAGCGATTGGCTGAGCGTGGCGGCCGCCTCGTGCTGCGTCGCGGCCCCGCCGGCCGGGTCGTGCGAGAGGTCGTGACGGAGACCGGCGCCGGAGCGGTCTTCTGGAACCGGCGTTACGGCGGAGCCGAGCGGGCGGTGGATGCCGACCTCAAGGACGGGCTGCGCGGCGACGGCCGGACCGTCGAGTCGTTCGCGGCATCCGTCCTGTTCGAGCCGTGGACCGTGCGCACGGTCGGCGGCACACCGTATTCGGTGTTCACGCCCTTCTGGCGCGCATGTCAGTCCATGCCCGCGCCGCGGGCGCCGATGCCGGAGCCGCGCACGGTTCCGGCGCCGGACCGGTCGCCGGCGAGCGACGCGCTCGACGAGTGGATGCTGCTGCCCACCGCTCCGGATTGGGCGGGAGGTCTGCGCGAGACGTGGGAGCCCGGCGAGCCGGCCGCCCGCGCCCGGCTGCGGGACTTCCTGGCCGAGGACCTCGGCTCGTACGACCGCTCGCGCGACGAGCCGGCGACCGGGTCGACCTCGCGGCTGTCGCCGCATCTGCGCTGGGGAGAGATCAGCCCGTACACGGTGTGGAACGAGACCGCCGATGCCCGCGGCGCGGGCGCCCATGCCGCCTCGGCCGGGAGGTTCCTCTCCGAGATCGGGTGGCGCGAGTTCGCGACGCACACGCTGTTCCACTTCCCCGACCTCGCGACGCAGAATCTGCGGCCCGAGTTCGATGCGTTCCCATGGCCGCCGCTCCAGCCCACCCAGCTCGAAGCGTGGCAGCACGGCCGCACCGGGGTGCCGCTCGTGGATGCCGGAATGCGCGAGCTCTGGCACACGGGGATCATGCACAACCGGGTGCGCATGGTTGCGGCATCCTTTCTCGTCAAGAATCTGCTGATCGACTGGCGGCACGGTGAGCAGTGGTTCTGGGACACCCTGGTCGACGCCGACGGCGCCTCGAATCCGTTCAACTGGCAGTGGATCGCCGGGTCTGGGGCCGATGCCGCGCCCTACTTCCGGGTGTTCAACCCCGAGCTGCAGGCCGCGAAGTTCGACCCCCGCTCGGAGTACATCCGCGACTGGGTGCCGGAGCACTCCGGCGGCGAGGCGACCGATGCGATCGTCGACCTGGGCGAGACCCGCAAACGCGCGCTGGCCGCGTACGCGCAGATGCGGAGCACGTCGGCCCGAGCGGATCCGTCCCGGTCTGTTGACAGCAGCGGTGGGGAATAGACCCGACGGCCAGCGCGGTTGGCTCTGTGGATGTCAACTTCTGCGCCCGCCCTGTCCGTCCTCGACCTCGTGCCGGTGCGCACCGGGCAGACCAGCGCCCAGGCGGTTGCTTCGTCGCTCGCGCTCGTGGCGCGCGCCGACGAGCTGGGCTACCGCCGCTATTGGTTCGCCGAGCATCACAACATGCCCTCGGTCGCATCGACGACCCCGCCGGTGCTGGTCGCCGCGGCCGCCGCGCGCAGCGAGCGGATCCGCGTGGGATCGGGTGGCGTGATGCTGCCGAACCACTCGCCGCTCGTCGTCGCCGAGCAGTTCGCCGCCCTCGAGGCGCTCGCGCCCGGGCGCATCGACCTGGGCATCGGACGTGCTCCGGGCAGCGACCCGGTGATCACGCAGCTGCTGCGGATGTCGGGCACCACCTCCGACGTGGAGCGGTTCCCCGAGCACGTCCGCGACATCCTCTCGCTCGTCTCGCCCGAAGGGGCGACCGTGCGGTACACGAGCGGCGGAACGTACGACGTGCACGCGACACCGGCCGCCGAAGGCGCTCCCGAAGTGTGGCTGCTCGGCTCGAGCGACTATTCAGCGCGGCTCGCGGCATCCCTCGGTCTTCCCTACGTGTTCGCCAATCACTTCTCGGGCGAGGGACTCGATCGCGCGCTCGAGCTGTACCGCGGCGGCTACCGCGCCTCGGAGGCTCACCCTGAGCCGCAGACGTTCCTGACGATCAACGCCGTTGCCGCGCCCACCGCCGAAGAAGCAGAGGCCCGCGCGCTGCCGCAGCTGCGCATGATGGCGCGGCTGCGCACCGGCAAGGCGCTCGTCGCGCTCGAGACCGTCGAGCAGGCACGGGCGGCGCTCGCCGTCGAGGCCGACGTGCAGACCGAGTCGGTCATGGCTGCGGCGCGCAGCCGCTGGCTGGTCGGCACCGGCAACGAGGTGCGTGCACAGCTGACCGAGTTCGCGTCGCGATACGCAGTCGACGAGGTCATGATCTCGCCGGTCGCGGGGGCATTCGACGGCGAGCCGATGGATGCTGCGCTCGCGCGCGTGCAGACGCTCGAGCTGCTCGCGGCCTGAGCCCGTTCCAGGCCCTGAGCCATGCTCGGCGGACCTACCAGGCGATCAGCTGCAGCGGCGTGATCTCGATGAACACGCTATAGCGCGCGGCCATCTCGGGAAGGGTGAGCTTGAGGCCCGCGAGACCGCCGCGGTACTTGCGCGCGTACTCTGCGCCGATGTCGTCGAGCCAGTCGGCCGTCGGCCGCGGTGACAGCTGCGCCGTACCGCGCAGCACGGTCAGCTGCTCGTGGTCGGCGCCCGCCTCGAGGTGCAGGGCGACGCGGGGGTCAGCGCGCAGGTTGCGCACCTTGACGGTGTTCGGCTCGCTGAGGACGAGCGCGCGGCCATCGTGCCACAAGAACCAGACAGGCACGACGTGAGGGTATCCGTCGCGGCCAGTGGTGCCGATCCACGCGATCTGCTCGGACTCGAGCCGCGCGATCGCGCGAACGTGCACGTCGTTCGACGGCTCGAACACGAATGGGGAGCTTCCGATCGGCATGCCGCTCAGACCTCCGGCTCGCCGCTGACGAGCCCGCGCAGCCAGTCGCGCGCCTCGACGAACACGTCGTCGGAGTACCGGTCGGGGTAATGCACGATCGCCCGGTCGGCGCGCGGATAGGAGCCGAGGAAGATCACCTTCGGGCTGAACCGGCGCAGGCCCAGCAGGGCATCGGCCATGCGCTCGTCCTCGATGTGCCCGTCGGCGTCGATGACGAACCGGTACCGGCCGAGCGAATCGCCGATCGGCCGGGAAGCGAGCAGTGAGAGGTTGATGCCGCGCGTGGCGAACTGCTCCAGCATCTCGAGCAGTGCGCCAGGGTGGTCATCGGGCAGCTCGGCGATGAGCGAGGTCTTGTCGGCGCCGGTCGGCGCGGGCGGCGCGGTCGTGCGGGCGACGAGCACGAACCGGGTGACCGCGTTGGGGTTGTCGCCGATCTTCTCGGCGAGCAGGTCGAGGTCGTGATGCTCGAGGATGCCCGGCGGGGCGATCGCGGCATCCGCATCGCTCGTGCCGTCGAGCAGTCCCACGGCGCTGGCGACATTGCTCGATGCGGGGATGTGCGCGTGGGCAGGCAGAGTCGTGGTGAGCCACTGCAGGCATTGCGCATAGGCGACCGGGTGGGCGGCGATGAGCGAGACAGCTTCGAGTTTCGTGCCGGGACGGGCGACGAGCACGAAGTCGACCGGGACGAGGTATTCGCCCACGATGCGCAGGCCCGGCATCGTGGCCAGGGCGTCCTGCGCGGTCGAGACCCCACCGTCGATCGAGTTCTCGATCGCGATCATCGCGGCATCCGACCGGCCTTCGACCACGTCTGCGAGGGCCTCGCCGACGTTGCGCACCGACTGCCAGGCCTGGTTGCGCGCCTCAGGAACCTGCGCGAGCGCCGCCTCCGTGAATGTGCCGGCCGGGCCCAGGTAGCTGTAGGTGCGGCGAGGGGCGTCAGCTGTGGTCACCCGGATAGCCTAGCCACCGCCACGTTCGGTGCTCCGCCTCGCATCCGTGGCGCCGATCACCGTTGTGGCAACGCGGTCCGGCGCACAACTCCTGCAATCTGTGCGCGCATGCGCCGGATCCGAGGCGAGAGGACCCCCGGGCGGGAAAAAGTGCAGGAGTTGTGCGCCGGGGCGGCGCGGGCATCGAGTCGAACGTGTGCAGTGCAGATGCCGACGAAGCCCAGCAAGGGGCAGACTGGGACCATGAGCCGCGCGGGACAGCCAGCTGAAGCATCCGATCTGATCGACATCGACGAGCTGATCAACGCCTATTACGACCGCAAGCCGGATGCCGGGGTCCCCGAGCAGCGGGTCGCCTTCGGCACGAGCGGGCATCGCGGGTCGTCGCTGAGCACGAGCTTCAACGAGGACCACATCCTCGCCACCACCCAGGCGATCGTGGACTATCGCAACGCCCAGGGCATCGCCGGTCCGCTGTTCCTGGGGCGCGACACACACGGTCTGTCGCTGCCGGCCGAGCGCAGCGCGATCGAGGTGCTCGTGGCGAACGGCATCGACGTGCGCGTCGACGCCCGCGACGCGTGGGTGCCGACACCGGCGCTCAGCCACGCGATCCTCGCCTACAATCGCGGCCGGACGCTGGATGACCCGGGCCGCTCCGACGGCATCGTCGTGACCCCGTCGCACAATCCCCCGCGCGACGGCGGCTTCAAGTACAACCCGCCGAACGGGGGGCCCGCTGACACCGACGCGACCGGCTGGATAGCGGACCGCGCGAACGAGCTGATCGCCGGCGGTCTGGAGGGAGTGCGTCGCACTCCGTTCAAAGACCTCGACGGCGACGGGCTCGGCGAGTACGACTTCCGAGAGGCGTACGTGCGCGACCTCGAGAACATCATCGACATCGCTGCGATCAAGAAAGCGGGTGTGCGCATCGGAGCCGATCCGCTCGGCGGCGCCTCGGTCGAGTACTGGGACCTGATCGGCGAGCACTACGGGCTCGACCTCACGGTCGTCAACCCCGACGTCGACCCGACCTGGCGCTTCATGACGCTGGACTGGGACGAGAAGATCCGCATGGATCCGTCGTCCCCGAACGCCATGGCGTCGCTGGTCGCGAAGCGGCACGACTACGACATCCTCACCGGAAACGACGCGGATGCCGACCGCCACGGCATCGTCACCCCCGACGCCGGGCTGATGAACCCCAACCACTACCTCGCGGTGGCGATCGACTACCTGTACGCGCACCGTCCGGGATGGCCGGCGGACTCGGCGGTCGGCAAGACCCTGGTGTCGTCGATGATCATCGACCGGGTCGCGGAATCGCTCGGCCGGACGCTGCTCGAGGTGCCGGTCGGATTCAAGTGGTTCGTTCCCGGACTGCTGGACGGCTCGGTCGCGTTCGGCGGCGAGGAGTCGGCCGGAGCCTCGTTCCTGCGGTTCGACGGCACCGTGTGGACGACCGACAAGGACGGCATCCTGCTGTGCCTGCTCGCCGCCGAGATCCTCGCGGTGACCGGCAAGACACCCTCGCAGCGTTACGCCGAGCTCGAGGAGACCTTCGGCTCGTCGGCCTACCGGCGCGTCGACGCGCCCGCGACGCCGGCGCAGAAGGCGCAGCTGGCCAAGCTCGCGCCCGAAGCCGTCACCGCGACCGAACTGGCCGGCGAGCCGATCATCGCGAAGCTGTCGCACGCACCCGGCAACGGGGCCGCGATCGGCGGCGTGAAGGTCGTGACCGAGCACGCGTGGTTCGCCGCGCGCCCGTCCGGCACCGAGGACGTGTACAAGCTGTACGCCGAGTCGCTGCGCGGCGAGGAGCACCTGCGCGAAGTGCAGGAGGAAGCCCGCGCGGTCGTGGACGCGGCCCTCGAGGCATAAGCGACGGAGTCCGTCAAGCGAGGGTGCGGGCGAGCGCGGCGCCTGCCTCGCGCAGCCACCGCGCCGGGTCGGCGATCGCGGCCTCACCGCTGCCGGCCAGTTCGGTGAGCGAGACGGATGCCGCGAACGCCGAGGTGTCGGCATCCGGGGCAATTCGCCCCGCGACCAGCGCGACCGGCACCGCCGCCTCGGCGGCGAGCGCGGCGACGTGGGTGGGGGCTTTGCCCGCGGCGGACTGCCCGTCGAACGAGCCCTCACCCGTCACCACGACGGATGCCGCCGCCAACGCTCCGCGAAGGTCGACGAGCTCCGCGACCTCGGCAGCCCCCGGGACGATCCGCGCCCCCCAGGAGAGCAGCCCGAAGCCCACTCCTCCGGCAGCCCCGGCTCCAGGAGTCCGAGGATCGGCGGGCAGCAGCCGCGCGAGCCGGGCCAGGCCGGCATCCGCGCGGAGGACTGCGGCCTCGCCCAGGCCCTTCTGCGGTCCGAAGACAGCCGCCGAGCCGAAGGTGCCGAGCAAGGGGTTCGTCACGTCGCTGAGCACGAGCACGCCTTTCGCGGGCAGGGGGCGAAGCGCCGACAGGTCTGCCGCCGCCACGGTGTCGAGGCCGCGGGCGCCGAGCGGGATCGTGGTGCCGGCGGCATCCGTGAATCTGGCGCCGAGCGCGGTCAGCATGCCCGTGCCGCCATCGGTCGAAGAGCTGCTGCCGATGCCGAGCACGAGTCGCGAGACAGGCTTCTCAAGAACCCCGTGATCGAGGGCGGCCGCGATCGCCTCGCCGAACCCGACCGTGTGCGCGTCGAGCGGGAGCACTCCTGACCCGAGCAGTTCGATGCCCGACGTGGACGCGAGTTCGACGACCGCCGTGCCGTCCGGGGCTTCCGCGGTGGCGGGGAGGAGCAGCCAGGATGCCGCGACCGGGCGTCCGTGCGGACCCGTCACGGTCACCGGCATGCGAGTGCTGTCCGGGATCGCCGCGGCGAACGCTTCGAGCGTGCCCTCTCCGCCGTCGGCCATCCCTCGGGCGAGGATCTCGACCGAGGGATCGACCGTGCGCCACCCGTCGGCGAGTGCCGCGGCCACGTCGGCCGCGGCGATCGACCCCTTGAAGCCGTCGGGCGCGAGGACGACCCTCGTCACGGCACCACTCACGGGGCAGAGTCTACGGGCGCGGAAACCAGCGGCGAGATCGCCGGCAGCGGGTGGTTCTCCGGGCTGGTGCAGGTTGGTCACGGCCAGGTTGTCATGACGTCTGCGCGATGAGATTGGGCGTAGCATCACAGCACCGTGGAAGATCAGCCGAAGGCGCTATCCCGGCCACGGGAGCGGCGAGCTCCGAAACACCATCCGCCTACTCTTCAACGATGAGGAATGACCATGTCGATCAGCCCTGCTGCCGAACGTTTCCGCGCCGCGCGCGATCAGCTTGACGAGCTTCGCGAGGACTACCCGCGAGCGCTCTCGGAGTTCGCGTGGCCGCAGATCGACGGCGCGTTCAACTGGGCGATCGACTGGTTCGACGACATCGCGCGCGGAAATCACGCGCCCGCCCTGGTGATCGTCGAGGAAGGCGGTCAGCGCGTGACGCGGACGTTCGACGAGATGGCGACGCGCTCTGACCAGCTCGGGCACTGGCTGCGGGCGCGAGGAGTCCAAAAGGGGGACGCAGTCCTGCTGATGCTCGGCAATCAGGTCGAGCTCTGGGAGTCGATGCTCGCGCTCACCAAGATCGGTGCGATCATCCTGCCCACGACGCTGGCGATCGGCAGCGACGACCTGCAGGACCGCCTCGAGCGCGGCTCGGTCGCGCACGTGATCGCAGCCGGGGATCATGTCGACAAGTTCACCCTCCTGCCGCAGCAGGTGTCCGGCGTCCGCGTCGGGGACGGCCCACAGGGATGGGCCGATTACGACGAGGCGTTCCGCACTCCTGCCGATCGGATGCCGCACCCCGGCACGCTCGCGACCGACCCGCTGCTGCACTATTTCACCTCCGGCACGACCAGTCGCCCGAAGCTCGTGGAGCACACACACGTCTCCTACCCGGTCGGTCACCTCACGACGATGTACTGGCTGGGTCTGCGTCCGGGCGATGTTCATCTGGCGATCAGCTCGCCCGGGTGGGCCAAGCACGCGTGGAGCTGCTTCTTCGCGCCCTGGATCGCAGAGGCGACGATCTTCGTGTACAACTACGCGCGGTTCAACGCCGATCGGATGCTGGAGACCATCCGCGCCGAGGGGGTCACCTCGTTCTGCGCACCTCCCACTGTCTGGCGGATGCTGATCCAGTCCGACCTCTCCGCCGGTCCCGGTGGGCTGCGCGAGGCCGTCTCGGCGGGCGAACCGCTCAACCCCGAGGTCATCGCCCAAGTGCGCACCCACTGGGGGCTCACCATCCGCGACGGGTACGGTCAAACCGAGATGACCGCAGTGATCGCGAACTCCCCCGGTCAGCCGATCAAAGACGGCGCGATGGGCCGGCCGCTTCCCGGCTGCCCGATCGTGCTCATCGACCCGGTCACCGGAGAGCAGTCCGACGAGGGCGAGATCTGCGTGGATCTGGCACAGCACCCGACGAACCTGATGACCGGATACCTCGCCGATCCGGAGCGCAACGCCGAGGCATCCGCGGGCGGCTACTTCCACACGGGTGACATCGCCGCGCGCGACGAGGACGGCTATCTCACTTACATCGGTCGCACCGACGACATCTTCAAGGCCTCCGACTACAAGATCAGCCCTTTCGAGCTCGAGAGCGTCCTCGTCGAGCACCCCGCGGTCGTCGAGGCGGCCATCGTCCCGGCCCCTGACGAGCTGCGGCTCGCGGTGCCCAAGGCCTACGTCGTCCTGGCCGCGGGCGTCGAGCCGACGATCGAGACCGCGCACGACATCCTGCTGTACGCCCGCACCCATCTCTCGGCGTACCAGCGCATTCGGCGAATCGAGTTCTTCGACCTGCCCAAGACCATCTCCGGCAAGATCCGCCGTGTCGAGCTCCGCCAGCGCGAGGAGCGCATCCACCGCGGCGAAGAGTCCGCCCACGAATGGCGGGACGATCAGATCCGCGACGCCCCGATCGAAGGCGAAGCAGGATCATGAGATCTCGGCCTCTGTGGACATCCACCGGGCCGACACCACACGTCTCACCCCCTGAACGGCGCACCCCCTGAACGGCGCAGAGCCGGCCTCCGCCGGGACCCATAACCTCCCGACGCGCGGGCCGCAACCCCCTGGCGGGTAGCATTCGACCGCGCGTAGCTTCGTAAGGTGCGGGGCATCCGAGCCTCGGACGGAGGGAGCGAAGGTGGCCTACATCACCGTCGGCACCGAGAACTCGACGGACATCCGACTCTT
The DNA here is from genome assembly GCF_011620715.1 of Microbacterium sp. Lineage (GTDB taxonomy): Bacteria > Actinomycetota > Actinomycetes > Actinomycetales > Microbacteriaceae > Microbacterium. Next base: position 21,575 of record NZ_WOYP01000023.1, read on the forward strand.
CTACACCGATCAGGGCAAGGGTCAGGCGGTCGTGCTGATCCACGGCTTCCCGCTCAACGGGGAGTCCTGGGGTAAGCAGCAGTCCGTGCTGCTCGACGCGGGTTATCGGGTGATCGCATACGACCGTCGCGGGTTCGGGCAGTCGAGCAAGACCCGCAGCGGGTCGGACTACGACACCTTCACCGACGATCTCGGCGCCCTGATGCACACCCTCGATCTCGAGAAGGTGGTGCTCGTGGGGTTCTCGATGGGCACGGGCGAGGTCGCGCGGTACTTCACGCGCTACGGCAGCGAGCGAGTGGCCAAGGCGGTCTTCCTCGGCTCCCTCGAGCCATACGTGCTCAAGACCGATGACAACCCCGACGGAGCCAGCCCGCAGAAGTTCTTCGACGGCGTCGCGGCATCGGTGCGCGCGGACCGCTACGCGTTCCTCACCGGCTTCTTCAGGGACTTCTACAACCTCGACGACAACCTCGGCTCGCGCATCTCGCAGGAGGCGCTCGACGCCAGCGTGCAGACGGCGAACAGCGCCGGCAACGACGCGATCGCCGCCGCACCGCTGACCTGGCCGACCGACTTCCGCGCAGATATCGAGAAGATCGACGTCCCTGCTCTCATCGTGCACGGCACGGCGGATCACATCCTGCCCATCGAGGCGACCGCGCGCCGGTTCAAGGACCTGTTGCCCGATGCGACCTACGTCGAGATCGATGGGGCGCCGCACGGGATGCTGTGGACCCACGCCGACGAGGTCAACGAGGCGCTGCTCGGATTCCTGGAGTCCTGACCCCAAGCGTCAGCTGACCCGCATCGCACGCGCGACCTCCTGAGCCGCGGGCGCTACGACTGCGGCGCGTTCGCCATCGCCAGCAGCTGGTCGATCATCTCCGGTGAGAAGTCCTCGCCCGCCATCATGCCGATGCGGCCGATCGGGAACGAGTTCATCATCCTCATCATGTCCACACCCTCGGGCATGATCGAGGCCGCGCCGTCCATCGTGCTCATCATCTGCGTCAGGGCAGCCTGCACGATCGGGCCGGCGACCGGGTGGGCGAACACCTCGCCGAGCGAGGACTCCCGCGTGAGCGGCAGCGATACCGCGTCGCCCTCGACCGTGACCGAAGCCGACGAGCGGAGGTCACGGCTCGAGGCCGCGACTTCGACCAGATACGAGCCACCCTCGACGACCCACCGCTGCGCGGCGACATGCCAGTACGCGAGGTCTTCGCGACGGACGGTGAGCACGATCTCGCGGCTCTGGCCCGCGGCGAGGGCGACTGAAGCGAACGCCTTGAGCTCGCGCACCGGCCGCCGCACGGTCGAATCGGCCAGCGAGGTGTACACCTGCACGACCTCGCGGCCATCGCGGGTGCCGGTGTTGGTCACCGTCAGGCACACGTCGATGTCGCCGTTCGCGTCAACGGATGCCGCGGCATCCCCGTACGCGAACGTCGTGTACGAGAGTCCATGCCCGAAGGGGTATGCGACCTCGATGTCGCGCGCGTCATACCAGCGGTAGCCGACGAAAAGGCCCTCGCCATAGCGCACGTGGCCGTCCATCCCCCCGAAGTCGAGGAAGGACGGGGTGTCCTGAAGCCGCAGCGGGATCGTCTCGGTGAGCTTCGCGGAAGGGTTGACCGCGCCGTAGAGCACGTCAGCAGTCGCGCCGCCCCCGGCCTGGCCGAGCAGCCACGCCTCGAGGATCGCGGGCACGCGGTCCGCGAACGGCAGCGCGACGACGCCGCCGTTCGAGAGCACGACGACCGTGTTCGGGTTCGCCGCGAGCACAGCGTCGAGCAGCGCGAGCTGGTCGGCGGGCAGGTCGATGTGCTCGCGGTCGTAACCTTCGGACTCGGCCGCCTCGGGCAGTCCCAGGAACAGCACCGCGACGTCCTTGGACCCGGCGAGCTCGACGGCGGCGGCGCGCAGCTCGTTCGCGTCGGCGGTGTCGCGCGGGCTCACGGTGTACCCCTGGGCGAAGAACGTGTTGTCGTGGCCCGCGTAGCCGCTGATCTCATCGAGCGCGTTGTCGAGCCGGGTCGGGTTGATCTTCGACGACCCGGCGCCCTGGTATCGCGGCTTCTCGGCGAACGCGCCGATCACCGCAACCGAGGCGGCCGGGCTCAGCGGCAGCAGGTCGCCGTCGTTCTTCAGCAGCACGATGCCGCGCCCCGCCGCCTCGCGCGCCAGTGCGTGGTGTGCATCCGCGTCGAGCGGGCCCGTGATCGACCCGGCACCCGCCTGCGACTTGCGCACGAGGTCGAGCACACGCCCGGCGGCGACGTCGAGCACGCTCTCATCGAGCGAACCGTCCCGGACGGCGGCGACGAGCTGCGCGTCGGTGTGGCCGTTCGAGGTCGGCATCTCCAGGTCCATGCCGGCGGCGAGCGAGGGCACACGTTCGTTGACGGCGCCCCAGTCCGAGACGACGAGTCCCTCGAAGCCCCATTCGTCGCGCAGCACACGCGTCAGCAGCCACGGGTCCTCCGATGCGTAGACGCCGTTGATGCGGTTGTACGAGCACATGACCGTCCACGGCTGCGCGTCCTGCACGGCCCGCTGGAATCCGCGCAGGTAGATCTCGCGCAGCGGCCGCTCGTCGACGTCGCTCGACGCGCGCATGCGGTCGTTCTCCTGATTGTTCGCCGCGAAGTGCTTGAGCGAGGCACCCACACCCTTCGACTGGATGCCGCGCACCAGGCCGGCGCCGAGCACGCCCGAGACGATCGGGTCTTCGGAGAGATACTCGAAGTTGCGCCCGCACAGCGGCGAGCGCTTGATGTTGATGCCGGGGCCGAGCAGCACAGCGACGTTCTCGATCGCCGACTCGACTCCGAGCGCCTCACCGACGCGCTCGGCGAGCTCGGCATCCCACGACGCACCCAGACCGACCGCCGGCGGGAAGCACGTCGCGGGGACGCTCTCGGCGAGACCCAGGTGGTCGGCCGAGCCCGCCTGCTTGCGCAGACCGTGCGGGCCGTCGGTGAGCATGATCGCCGGAATGCCCACGCGTTCGACCGCCTTGGTCGTCCAGAAGCTGCCGCCGCTGGTGAGCGATGCCTTTTCTTCGAGGGTCAGTTCGGCGATGTTTTCGGCGGTGCTCGGGGGCAGGGTCTGCGTGGTGTCGGTCATGTGCGCTCCAGTTTCGTGCGTGTGTTCGGGAGGAGAAGTCGGGGTCGGTGGGTTCAGGAGCCCGCGCCAGCGCGCTCTCGGCGGTGGAGGAACCACCGGTGCGCGTTGATGAGCGTGCGCTGCCACACCATCAGCGGGTTGCCTTGATCGGCCAGACCGCGAACGCACCGAGAATGCTCAGCACGATGCCGACCGGGAACAGACCGGCGAAGCCGAACGCGAGCACGATCGCACCCGCCACGGCGGGAGCAAGCGTCTGCGGCAGCGTCGCGGCGATGTTCACGACGCCGAGGTCCTTCGCGAACGACTTGGCAGAGGGCAGCACTTCACTCATCAGCGCGGTGTCCACGGCTTGGAACATGCCGAAGCCGAGTCCGGCGATGAAGCTCATGATCATCCACGCCTCCAAGGTCGGTGAGATCCACGGCAGCAGCATCGCAAGGCCCATGGCGACGGAGGAGCCGAAGACGAAGGGCTTGCGACGGCCGATCTTGTCGGACAGCGGCCCCGAGACGACCGTCGCGATGAGGATGCCGGCGAGGGTGATCAATCCGACGACCGGGATGACAGCCTGCGGGGACTCGACCTTCAGGTAGTCGGTGAGGATGAACAGCTGGTACCCGGTGATCGCGAAGTAGCCCGTGTAGAGCAGCAGGCGACCGGTGAAGGCCCAGAAGAAGTCGGGGTACTTGATCGGATTGACCCAGAAGGTACGAAGGAAGTCGGGGAAGCTGAAGGGCTCGCGGGGCAGCTCCGTGCTCGGGTAGTCGGGGTTGAAGATCACGAACAGAGCCAGCACGACGACCGAGATCACCGCGAAGGTCACATAGCCCGCTGCGATGCTGTTGAAGAACAGCGACCCGATCACCTGGCCGCCGATCGCCCCCACCATGAGGCCGATACCCGACAGTGCCGCGAAGGTGCCACGGCGGGAGACGGGAACTCGGTCGGGCATGACCGCGCTCAGCGGACCCTGCGCGAAGTTGTAGGAGATCTGCACGAGCGACCAGGCGATCGCCACGCCGACGAGGGTGTTCGCGAACGCGAGACCTACCAGCGACAGCGCACCGGCGAGAGAGCCGATGACGATCCAGGGCGCGCGGCGGCCGAATCGGGTGCGCGTGCGGTCGGAGATCTGACCGGCGACCGGCTGGGCGACCATCGCCAAGAACGCGCCGATCGTGGCGACGATCGCGAGGTTGGCGACCTTGTCGGCTTCTCCGAACTGCACGGTGATCTGCTGCGGGAGCAGGATGGCCGGAACTGCTCCCCAGACCAGGAAGATGCCGAGGTTGGCGGGGACGATCCAGCCCAGAAGCCGGCGCACGCCCTTGATGGGGGGAGGCGGGTCGTCGTTTCCGGCGGCGGTGGCGACGAAACTGTTCTCCGTCAGGGGCGAGGAGAGGTCGGTCTCGGGTGCGGACGACGGGATGTACGAATCAGACGGCAGTGTCATGGCGATCCTCGATCTTCGGGACGGCTCTGCATCGAGCCCATAGAAACCTTACGACACTAGGTTTTCAAAATCAAGTGCCGTTCGGTTTAGTCTGGAGGCATGGCACAGCGAGGTTCCTACGCCAAGGGCGTGGCCAAGCGCGAAGAGATCCTCGAGCGCGCCCTCGAGGTGATCGCCCGCGAGGGCTACCGCGGCGCCTCGATAAAGGAACTCGCCGAGGCTGTCGGGCTCAGCCAGGCGGGACTGCTGCACTACTTCGACAGCAAGGAAGAGCTCTTCACCGAGATCCTCCGCAAGCGTGACGAGATCGATGTGGTCCACTACGGCCCGGTGCCGCCCGCCGGCACCGATGCCGTCGACCTTCGTTCCGCCTACGTGGGAATCATCCGCCACAACAGCGATGTGCCCGGATTGGTGCAGCTGTTCTCACGGCTCTCGGTCGATGCCGCCGATCCCGAGCACCCCGCCCACAAGTACTTCATCGAGCGCAACGACAATATCCGGCGGGTCTTCCAGACCGCGCTGGCCCAGCAACAGGCAGCGGGTGAGCTCACCGACCGCGTCGATGCGGCCACGCTGGCACGCGTGTTCCAGGCCGTCGCCGATGGACTGCAGATCCAGTGGATGCTCGATCCGAGCGTCGATATGGCGGCCACGGTCGAGGCACTGTTCGAGGCCCTGACCACCGCGCCCGCGAACAACGGCAGCACCCCGTGACGCAGCATCCCGACTCGTTCGTGACCATCGCCCCGGGTCGGGTCAGCGGAGTCATCAGCGTCGCGTCAGGCATCGCGGCGCAGGACCTCACGAGGTGGAGCGCACTCGCGGCCTGACGGCGAGGCCGCCGGCCTTCAGACGACCACGCGGGCGTAAGGCATCCGTTCCTGCATCACGGCGATCGCCTCGGGGTTGGTGTCGACCAGAACGGCGTCGCGCCCGAGCGCCGAGGCGACCGCTCCGGTTGTGCCGCTGCCTGCGAACAGGTCGAGCACCCGGTCACCCGGGCGGCTGGATGCCGCGACGATGCGCCGCAGCACCCCCTCGGGCTTCTGCGTCGGATAGCCCGTCTTCTCGCGTCCGGTTGTGGGCACGATCGTGTGCCACCACACGTCGGTGGGAAGCTTGCCGCGCGCAGCCTTCTCGGCGGTGACCAAGCCCGGCGCCATGTAGGGCTCGCGGTCGACCGTCTCGGAATCGAACCAGTACGCAGCGGGGTTCTTGACGTACACGAGGATCGTGTCGTGCTTGGTCGGCCAGCGCTTGCGCGTCTTCGCGCCGTAGTCGTAGGCCCAGATGAGCTCGTTGAGGAAGCATTGGCGGCCGAAGAGCGCATCCATGAGCACCTTCGCGTAGTGCGCCTCGCGGTAGTCGAGGTGCAGGTACAGCGTGCCGTCGTCGGCGAGCAGCCGCCACGCCTGGATGAGCCGGGGCTCGAGGAAGCCCCAGTAGTCGTCGAACCGGTCGTCGTACGTGCGCAGGTCGCCTCGCAGCCGCTCATACTCGCGGCCGTGGAAGCCGCGTCGGACCACCGCGCCGGTCTCTTCGGGTGCGGAACGCAGGACCTCTGGTGCGGATTCTGCTTTCTGAGACGGCAGCAGCCCCGCGGCAGCCGATTCTTCCTGCGTTGCGTCCGCGGCGGGGCGGTACTGGGCGGTCTCGAGCGCTCTGCCCTGCACGCGGCCCGTGTTGAACGGCGGGTCCAGGTAGATCAGGGTGAACGACCCGTCGGCGAACCCGGCGGCCACCGCGAGGTTGTCGCCGTGGTAGATCGTGACCGAGCCTCGTTCCCCAGGCCCCGGATCGCTCACGGAACCCGGTGCAGCCACGGCTGCGTCGCGAACTTGGACTCGACCAGAGCCTCGGCGTCGGCGTACTCGTCGTCGCTGATGGTGCCCGGCACGGCGCCGTAGAGCCTCGCGAACGTGTCGATGAAGCGCTCGATGATGGCCTCGCGCGGCAGCCCGGTCTGACGCCGCAGCGGATCCACGCGTTTGGCTGCCGAGACGGTGCCCTTGTCGCTGAGCTTCTCGCGCCCGATGCGCAGCACCTCGGTCATCACCTGACCGTCCATGTCGTAGCTGAGGGTCGCATGGTGCAGCACTCCCCCGTTCGCCAGCCGCTTCTGGGCGGCACCGCCGATCTTGCCCTGCGGCGAGGCGATGTCGTTGAGGGGCTGGTAGGTCGCCTCGATGCCGAGCGAGCGCAGCGCCTGCAGCACCCATTCATCGAGGAAGGCGTACGAGTCGGCGAAGGTCATTCCGGCGACGAGGGATGCCGGCACATACAGCGAATACGTGACGATCGAGTTCGCGCCCATCATCATGGCGCCACCACCCGAGATACGGCGGACGACGTCGTAACCGTGCCGGGCCGCTCCCTCGGGATCGACCTCGTTGCGATACGACTGGAACGAGCCGATCACGACCGCCGATTCGTTCCACTCCCACAGCCGCAGCGTCGGGCGGCGCAGCCCATCCCCGACCCGGGTGGTGAGCACTTCATCGAGCGCCAGGTTCATCCTCGGCGAGACGGGCCTCTCGTGCACGATCTCCCAGTCGAAATCGCGCCAGCCGGGGGCGGTGACCAGCGCGCGCCGCACGGCCGTGCCGACCGCCTCGGGCGTGAAGCCGAGCAGCTGCGCGCCCTCGGGCAGGGCCGCTCGCACGGCCGTCGCGATGGCAACGGCATCCGATTCGATCGGCAGGCCGTTGACGGCGGCATCGATGTCCTCGAGAGCGCTGTCGGGCTCGAGGAAGAAGTCTCCGGCGAGGCGGAACTCGGCGATCCTGCCGTCGCGCTCCTCGAGGTCGACGACGACCAGCTTTCCTCCGGGCACCTTGTATTCACCGTGCATGGGACTCAGCCTATGCGCGCCGGCCCGCCCTCAGTCGCGAGCGGGAAAGCGCGCGTCGAGCCAGGCGAGGAGATCGGCGCGCACCTTGTCCTGCCCGATCTCGTGGAAGATCTCGTGGCGCATGCCGGGATACACGAATGTCGTCACGTCAGTGAAGCCGGAGCGGGTGCGGTAGGCATCGGCAAGCTTGTGCACGCTGATCGGGCCGCCCACCGTGTCTTCACGACCCACCATGAGCAGGGTCGGGATGTCGCGGCCGAGGTTCTTCTTCGGCTTGCCCATCAGCCGGGCGGCATCGACCGGCCCGAAGAGCGTGAGCAGCGGCGTCGACGTCGTGAGCGGATCGTCGAGGAATGCCTGGCCGACCGAAAGGTCGGTCGAGAGCCACTCGGTCCCCATCGCGTCCTTGTGCTTCCACGGGCCGTTGAGGTCTCCTGAGTTGAGCGAGCCCGGCCAGCGCAGGGCCGAACCGCTCAGGATCACCGCGTCGTAGGCGTCGGGGTGGTCGTTGACCAGCATCTGGGCGAGGAATGATCCCCACGAGTGACCGAGCAGGATCAGGGGCAGACCCGGGTTCTCGCCGCGGATGAGCTCGGTGAACTGCCACACCGCCGCGAGCGTCGCCGGAAGTCCGCCCGGTCCGAGCTTTCCGAGCTTGGTCGGATCATCGCCGTGCTGCTTGAGCCCGGTGCGGCCGTGGCCGCGATGATCGTCGGCGTACACGGAGTATCCGGCGGCGGTGAGGGCGTCGATCAGGGCGACATAGCGCCCGGCGTGCTCCCCGACGCCATGGGCCAGCTGCACCACACCTCGCGCAGCGGCCTGGGCGGGGTGGACGTCGTAGACGATCGCGATGCCGTGTGCATCGATGAACTCGGGCATGGGGCCGAGTATAGGTTCCCTCGACCCGACGGATGCTTCGCGAGAAGAGCCGGCTGAAGACCCTGAATATCCTTAGCAAGGATAATGAACTATGCTAAGTATCAATGACCGAGAACGCAGCATCCCCCCACGACCTTTCGCGCGAGGCATCCGATCTGCGTATCGCCACGTTCCGGCTCGCCCGTCGCATGCGCACGCACCGCGCCGTCGACTCGATGAGTGACGGCCAGTTCGCCGTCCTCGCGGGCCTGTTCATCCACGGCCCGCACACCCTCACCGCTCTCGCCGACCGCGAGCGCGTCTCGGCCCCGGCGATGAACCGCACGGTGAACTGCCTGCAGGATGCCGGGTACATCACGCGCAGCGCGGACGAGCGCGACGGCCGTAAGGTCGTCATCGACCTCACCGACGAAGGTCGGGCTGTCGTGGACGAGACCGCGCGCCGCCGCGACGCCTGGGTCGAGGAGGCCCTCGCCGAGATCGAGCCCGACGAACGCGAGGTCCTCACGAAGGCCGCCGCGATCATGCAGCGGATGGTTGCCCGATGATCCCCTCGTCCCCTTCACGCGCCGCCGGCGCGTCGGGCCGAGCTTCCGGTCGGGGCGCCCCGGCCATGTTCCGTTCGTTCTCAGTGTTCAACTACCGCGTCTGGTTCACCGGCGCGCTCGTGTCGAACATCGGGGCCTGGATGCAGGCGACCGCGCAGAACTGGGTGGTGCTCACCGAGCTCACCGACAACGACGCCGCCGCGATGGGCGCCACGATGGCGCTGCAGTTCGCACCGCAGCTCCTGCTGGTCGGCGTGACCGGCTGGGTGGCCGACCGCTTCGATCGCCGCAAGCTGCTGATGGTGACGCAGGGCATCCTGCTGCTGCTCGCCGTCGCGCTCGGCGTCATGATCCTCACGGGCATGATGACCCTGCCGATCATGTACGGCTTCGCGCTCGCGCTCGGGGTCGTCACGGCGTTCGACAACCCCGCGCGGCAGGCTTTCGTCTCCGACGTCGTCACCCGCGAGAACGCCTCGAACGCCGTCGCCTTGAACGCGGCATCCTTCAACGGAGCCCGCATGATCGGTCCCGCGGTCGCCGGCGTGCTCATCGTCGCGGTCGGCACCGGCTGGGTCTTCCTGGTGAACGCGGTCACGTTCCTCGGCATGATCGTCGCGCTCGTGCTCATCCGGCCCCACGAGCTCGTGCCGCGCGTGCACACCGCCGGCGCCTCGCGCCTCGCCGACGGATTCCGGTACGTCGGCCGGCGCCCCGACCTGATCGTGATCTTCGCGATGGTGTTCCTGGTCGGCGCGTTCGGCATGAACTTCCCGATCTTCGCATCGACGATGGCCCTCGAGTTCGGGCGGGATGCCGACGGGTTCGGCCTGCTGAGCTCGATCCTCGCGATCGGTTCGCTGGCAGGAGCGCTGCTGGCCGCACGGCGCGACCGGGCGCGACTTCGGGTGGTGGTCGGAGGCACGCTGCTGTTCGCCGTAGCGGCCGGGGTCTCGTCGATCATGCCCGGCTACTGGGCATATGCCGCGACACTCATGTTCACCGGCTTCGCCGTGGTCACCATGCTCACGACCGCGAACGGCTATGTGCAGACCACGACCGACCCCGCCCTGCGCGGGCGCGTGCTCGCGCTGTACATGGCGATCCTGATGGGCGGCACCCCGATCGGCGCGCCGATCGTGGGCTGGGTCGCCGCTGAGTTCGGGCCGCGCATGGCGATCCTCGTGGGCGCCGCTGCCGCGCTGGTCGCCTTCGCGATCGGATCGATCTGGCTGCTCGCCTCCGGGCGCGTGAAGCGCGACGAGTCGCGGAGATTCCGCCTGACGATCGACGAGACACTGCCCCTGCGGGTCATCGCCCCGGCGCCCGCAGAGTTCTCGGCGGAGCTCGCCTCGACGGCCCCGATCCGCCTGCCGGACGCTCCCGACCGCGCGGGGCGCAATCCCTCCCTCGGGGCGCAGGTTTCACGCCCCAGCGGCAGAACCGCGCCCCAGACCCCGGTCGCCAAGCGCGCGAGCGCCCCTGTCGCGCGTCCGTAGCGGCAGGGACCAGCAGCGCTGCGGGCGCTTCGGGGCGCGGCACGATGACTTCGACCGAGGCTGCCGCGCGGTCACGGCCGAGATGAGCTCGGAGGCGGTTGCCATGTGCGAGGCGATCGCGGATGCCGCAGCATCCGCTTCGCCGCCCTCACCGCGCATGACGGGCCTGACGCACAGAGAACTCGCAGACCCCTATGCTAAGCGACATGACCCCTTTCACATCAATCACTCAGCAAGCTGACGTCACCGCCCTCCAGACCACGTACGGCATCATCGGCCTCATCGTCTACATCATCACCGTCGTCGCCCTCTGGAAGGTCTTCACCAAGGCGGGCTACCCGGGCTGGCTTGCCATCATCCCGATCGTGAACCTCTTCATCCTCGTCAAGATCGCCGGATTCTCGGCCTGGCTGGGACTGCTGTACCTGATCCCGATCGTCAACCTCATCTTCCACATCATCGTGTCGCTGCGCGTCGGCAAGGGCTTCGGCAAGGGAGCCGGCTTCTCGATCTTCCTGCTGTGGCTGTTCTCCTTCATCGGCTACCTGATTCTCGGATTCGGCTCCGACACGTACGACAAGGCACGCATCGCCGCGTGACGCTCTGATCGCCCTGGGCGCGTCCGGCCGCCAGGCCGGGCGCGCCCTTCCTCCGCCTGCGGCGACCACGGCATCCCGAGTGCACGACCTGACTTCGACTGCACGGGCTGGGCGCGGCGCGAAGCCGTGCACTCGGCGCGGGGGTGCCGCGACCGGCTACGCCTCGCGCGTGATCGTCACCTTCACGTGCAGCTGGGACTTGGACGGGCCCGCGTACACACCGCGCAGCGGGGGCACATCGTTGTAGTCGCGGCCGCGGCCGACGAGCACGTGACGGTCGCCGATGTCGATGTTGTTGGTCGGGTCGAAACCCTGCCAGTCGCCCGCGAACCACTCGACCCAGGCATGCGACTCGCCCGTGACGGGAACGCCGACATCGGCATCCGGTCGCGGGTGCAGGTAGCCCGAGACGTAGCGGGCCGGGATGCCGACCTCGCGGAGCGCGCCGAGGGTGATGTGCGCGATGTCCTGGCAGACGCCCTTGCGCGCGTCCCACGCCTCGGCCGCGGTGGAGTGCACGCCGGTGATGCCGTGCATGTACTCGACGGCGTTGCCGATCGCCATCGAGATCCCCTGCGCCGCCGCACCGGGACTTTCGTGCTGCGCGGCGATCGACCGGGCGATCTCGGCGACCTCGGGATGCGGCTTGGTGCGCGCGCTCTGTCCCATCTGCTCGACAGTGGCGATCGACCGGGCGGCCTCGGCGTTCAGCTGGTCCCACGAGATGTCGGGGTGCGTCATCGGGCGCGGTCGCACCTCGACGAGCGAGCGCGCCGAGATCGTCAGCGAGGCGTGCGGTGACAGCACGTCGAATGCGGCCACCCGGGTGCCGAAGTAGTCGACATACTGGTTGACCGACGTCGACGGCTCGATCTCGAGCGACGAGCTCAGCACGAACTGGCTGTCGGTCGAGTTCGGCAGCATCCTGGCCTCGTTGTAGGACGCCGAGACATCGCCCTCGTAAGAGAAGCCTGTGGTGTGCTCGATGCGGAGTCTTTTCACGATCTCTGCTCCCGCGGTTTCACGGTTGTCGCCTCAGCGGTCGGTGAGCGTGTCGAACCATCACGAGATCTCTCCGATCCAGCTGGGTTCCGCCTGCGTCGGGAAGAAGCGGGCCTTGATCGCCTCGGATGCCTCACGCGTCACCTTCTGGACGCGCTCCATGTGCTCCGGCAGCTCCCCCAGGATCTCGCTGACCGGTCGGTACTCGAGATCGTTGCGGATCTGCCCGAGCGCTCGCAGCACCGTGTTGGAGTGGCCGACGCGGTCGGCGCGCGGATCGATCGCGCTCATGCAGTCCTCCGCGCGGGAGATCGAGTAGATGATCGAGCGCGGGAACAGTCGGTCCAGCAGCAGGAACTCCGCGGCGTTCTTGGCGCTGGGCATCCCGCGATACGTGCGCAGATAGGCCTCGTACGCGCCGCACGAGCGCAGGATCGTCGTCCACGATGGGCCGGATGCCTCGGTGAGCGAACGTGTCGCGAGCAGCCGCGCGGTCATGTCGGCGCGCTCGATGCTGCGGCCGAGGGTGAAGAACTGCCACGCCTCGTCACGGCTGGTCGACGAATCGACGATGCCGACCGCGAGCGCCGAGCGCTCCCGCACCCACTGGAAGAAGCCGTGCACCTTGTCGGTCTGCAGGCGGCGCGGCATCCGGGAATTGGTCGTGTTGAGCGTTTCCCAGAGTTCCGTCGAGACGATCTCGCGTGCCCGACGGGCGTTCTCGCGTGCCGCTGTGAGTGCGTAGGCGATGGATGCCGGATTCCCCCGGTCGACGGCGAGCTTGGCGAGCACGTCATCACGCCGGACGATCTCGCCGGGCGCGGGCGGCTGGGACCCCATGACCAGCAGAAGCGACCGGCACGCGGTGTCCTCGTCGATCCAGGGGTCCTCGAGCAGCAGTTGGAGGTGCACGTCGAGGATGCGCGCCGTTCCATCGGCACGCTCGATGTAGCGCCCGATCCAGAACAGGCTTTCGGCGATGCGACTCAACACGACGGGAGACCCTTCTCCGCGGCGGTTCCTGAGTAGCGCGCGCAGCGCGCGTATCGAAGGGCGGCGATGCGACTCAACACGACGCACCGGGGGCGGTCGGCACTTCGGTGGTCGAGCGAGCGGAGCCGGACGAAACGCGGTGCGAATGCTGCGACTGCTGTTGCTGCTCCTGCTGTTCGATGCGCGAGCGGGGGCGGTCCTGCGGCGAGTGGGCCGGTGCGGGCTGGCCGTCGTAGATGATCGGGATCGCGGCGGTGACGGTCGCCGCCTGGTCGGCGACGAGGCCCGCGAGTCCGCTGCCCTGCCCGTATTCGACGTGCGAGGGGGCCGAGCCGCCGACGATCCAGGTGTCCTTCGACCCGCCGCCCTGACTGGAGTTGACCACGAGCTGGCCCTCCGGAAGGGCGACGCGGGTGAGGCCGCCGGGCAGCACCCAGACCTCCTCGCCGTCGTTCACGGCGAACGGGCGCAGGTCGGCGTGGCGCGGCCGCATGCCGTCCTCGACGAGTGTCGGGATGGTTGAGAGCATGACGACCGGCTGCGCGATCCACCCGCGCGGGTCGGCGAGCAGGCGCTGGCGCAGCGCTTCGAGCTCGGCCGGCGAGGCGTCCGGGCCCACCACGAGGCCCTTGCCGCCCGATCCGTCGACGGGCTTGATCACGAGCTCGGGCAGGCGGTCGAGCACCTCTTCGAGCGCGCCCGGATCTTCGAGCCGCCACGTGTCGACATTCTTGAGGATCGGCTCCTCCGCCAGGTAGTAGCGGATGAGGTCGGGCACGTATGTGTACAGCAGCTTGTCGTCGGCGACCCCGTTGCCGACCGCGTTCGCGATCGTCACGTTGCCCAGCCGAGCGGCGAGCATGAGCCCGGGCGCACCGAGCATCGAGTCGGCGCGGAACTGCAGCGGATCGAGGAACTCATCGTCGACGCGACGGTAGATCACATCGACGCGCTGCGGGCCGCGCGTCGTGCGCATGAACACCTTGCCGCCGACGCAGAGCAGGTCGCGACCCTCGACGAGCTCGATGCCCATCAGGCGCGCCAGCAGCGTGTGCTCGAAGTACGCGGAGTTGTAGACGCCGGGTGTCAGCACGACCACGTTCGGGTCGTCGATGCCGGCCGGTGCCGAGGCCCGCAGCGCCGCGAGCAGCTTGTTGGGGTAGTCGCCGACCGGGCGCACCCTCATCGAGACGAACAGTTCGGGGAGCGTCTGGGCCATCACCCGGCGGTTCGAGATGACATAGCTGACGCCGCTCGGCACACGGACGTTGTCCTCGAGCACCCGCATCTCGCCGTGCTCGTCGCGGATGAGGTCGATGCCCGACACCTGGATGCGGACGCCGTTGGCGCTGTGGATGCCGGCCGCCTGCCGGTAGAAGTACTGCGACGAGGCGATCAGTCCCGCCGGCAGGACACCGTCGCGCACGCAGTGCTGGCGGCCGTAGGCGTCATCGAGGAAGGCCTCCAGAGCGCGCACCCGCTGCTTGACCCCGGACTCGACGTGCGACCACTCGTCGAACTCGATCACCCGCGGCACGGCATCCAGCGGAAACGGCCGCTCCTCACCGGCGAAGTCGAACGTCACACCCTGGGCGAGGTACGAGCTCGCCAGCGACTCGGTGCGCCCGCGCAGCTCATCCTGGGTCATCTGCGCCAGTGCCTGATAGAGCTCGCGGTAGGCGTCGCGGGACTGTGCAGCCTCTCCCGGAGAGGCCGGCGCACCGAACATCTCGTCGAACGCAGGGATGCCGGATGCCGTCTTGCGAGGCGCCAACGTGGAGCCGTAGCCGTCGAAGAGATCACCCATGCGACGACTCTAGTCCGGGGCATGTTGCCCGCATGTTTCGCACTCTGCTGCGCCCAGGAACCGGCCCCGGGACGTCTCGATTCGCCACATCCCGCGCGCCTCCGGCACAGGCGGCCGACGTAGGCTCGTCCCGTGGCAGACACGGCGAAGGGTCGATGGTCGGCGGCTGGGGCCGGAGTGGCCGCAGCGGTGCTCGGCGCCGGGCTGGGCGAGCTGACCGCGGCGATCATCGCGCCCGGGGCGAGTCCGTTCGCGGCGATCGGATCGGCGCTGATCGACCTGGCTCCGGCGTGGGCGAAAGAGACCGCGATCGCGCTGTTCGGCACGAACGACAAGCTGGCTCTGCTGATCGGCATCGGCATCGTCCTCGTCGCCGCTGCGGCCGCCGCCGGGCTGGTCGAGCTGAAGCGGCCGCCGTTCGGCCTGGCGATCATGATCGCGTTCGGCGGAGTCGGCGTGCTCGCCGCGGTGACCCGCGCGAACGCGGGCCCGTTCGACTGGGTTCCCTCGCTGGTCGCGGGCATCATGGCTGCGGTCGCGCTCAGCCTGCTGATCGCGCGGGTGCCGGGTCGGCCGCGTCTCTCGGCGGCGACCTCGTCCGGCCCGGATGGCGCACCCGTCGCGCTGCCGCCCCGCGAGCCGGCGCTCGAGCGCCGGACCTTCATCCTGTGGACCGTCGGCACCGCCGCGGTGGGCCTGGTCGCCACCGTCGGCTCGTCGCTCGCCCGCGCCGGATCGCGGGCGGTGACGATCGTGCGCGATGCCCTCACCCTGCCGACGCCGGCCGTGACGGCCCCGCCGATCCCCGCGACCGCCGAGCTGGGCATCAGCGGTCTGGCGCCGGTCGTGACTCCGAACGCGCAGTTCTACCGGATCGACACGGCGCTCATCGTGCCGCAGATCGCCCCGGCAGACTGGAGCCTGCGCATCCACGGTCTGGTCCAGAACGAGGTGACGATCACGTGGGACGAGCTCCTCGCGCTGCCGCTCGAAGAGAGCTTCACCACCCTCGCCTGCGTCTCGAACAACGTCGGCGGCGACCTGATCGGCAACGCCCTCTGGCTCGGCTATCCGATCCGCGAGCTTCTGGCCCGCGCGGCGCCGACCGCCGACGCCGACATGGTGCTGTCGAAGTCCATCGACGGCTTCACCGCGAGCTCACCGATCGAGGCGCTGACCGACGCGCGCAACGCGATCCTCGCCGTCGGCATGAATGGCGAGCCGCTGCCGGCCGAGCATGGTTTCCCGGTGCGGATGGTCGTTCCCGGCCTGTACGGCTATGTCTCGGCGACGAAGTGGGTCACCGAGCTCGAGGTCACCCGTTTCGACAAGGCGACCGGCTACTGGACGACCCGAGGCTGGTCCGAGCGCGGGCCGATCAAGCTGCAGTCGCGCATCGATGTGCCCAAGAAGCAGCAGGGCGTGAAGGCGGGCGAGTCCGTCATCGCGGGCGTCGCCTGGCAGCAGCACGTCGGCGTGTCCGGTGTGGAGGTGCAGATCGACGAGGGCGCGTGGCAGCCCGCCACCCTCGCGACCGCGATCTCCGGCGACACCTGGGTGCAGTGGAGCATGCCGTGGACGGCCACCGTGGGCGACCATCTCATCCGGTGCCGCGCGACCAGTGCCACGGGCGAGCTTCAGACCGAGGAGCTCTCCCGGACGGATCCCGATGGCGCGACAGGCTGGCACGAGCGCTTCATCACGGTCTTCTCCTAGCCCCAGCACCCAGCCCCAGCACCCAGCCCCATCGCCCAAGCCCAATCTCCAGCGCAGCGCCGAGCCCGGCATCCGTCAGCGCTCGTCTCGGCGCCCGTCAGTCGGCGAGGACGAGCCTCAGCTGCTCGACGGCCCAGTCCAGCTCGGTGCCGCGGATCACGAGCGGCGGGGCGATCCGGATCGTCTGGCCGTGCGTGTCCTTCACGAGCACACCGCGACCGAGCAGCCTCTCGGCGATCTGGCGCCCCGTGCCCTGTGCTGGATCGATATCGACCCCGGCCCACAGGCCGGCCACGCGCACGCCGGTGACGCCGTGCCCGACCAGTTCGGCGAGCTTCGCCTCGAGGTGCTCCCCGAGCGCCGCCGCGCGGCGCTGGAACTCACCCGTGGAAAGCATCTCGACGACACGGGTGCCGACGGCGGCCGCCAGCGGGCTGCCCCCGAAGGTCGAGCCGTGCTCGCCGGGGCGGATCACGCCGAGCACGTCGCGGTTCGCGACCACGGCGGACACAGGCAGGATGCCGCCGCCCAGCGCCTTGCCGAGCAGATAGACGTCCGGCACCACGCCCTCGCGATCGCACGCGAACGTCTCGCCGACGCGACCGAGGCCGGACTGGATCTCGTCCGCGATCATCAGCACGTTGTGGCGCTCGGTGATCTCGCGGACCGCGCGCAGGTAGCCCTGAGGCGGAATGATCACGCCGGCTTCCCCTTGGATCGGCTCGAGCAGCACGGCGGCGGTGTTCTCGTCGATCGCCGCCTCGAGAGCCGCGGCATCCCCGAACGGCACCGTGACGAACCCGGGCGGGTAGGGTCCGAAATCCTCGCGCGCCTGCGGGTCGTCGCTGAAGCCGACGATCGTGGTCGTGCGGCCGTGGAAGTTCTCGGACGCGACGATGATCGTCGCACGGTCGGCCGCGATGCCCTTGACGCGGTAGCCCCACGCGCGAGCGACCTTGATGCCGGTCTCGACGGCTTCGGCGCCGGTGTTCATCGGCAGCACGACGTCTTTGCCGCACAGCTTCGCCAGGGCAGCGGCGAAGACGCCGAGCTGGTCGTTGTGGTATGCACGGCTCGTGAGGGTCAGGCGGCCGAGCTGCTCACGCGCGGCGGCGAGGATCGCCGGATGCCCATGGCCGAAGTTGAGCGCGGAGTAGGCGGCGAGCAGGTCGAGGTAGCGCTTGCCCTCGACATCGGTCACCCATGCACCCTCGCCCTTGGCGATCACCACAGGGAGCGGGTGGTAGTTGTGCGCGACGTGCTCTTCTTCGGCTGCGATGATTTCAGACGCGATGGCCGACGTGCTCGCCGACGTCATGTCGTGCACGACCTGCGGGGTGGTCATGAACCGGCCCCGCGCAGCTCGAGCGTGCAGCACTTGATGCCGCCGCCGCCGAGCAGGAGCTCGGACAGGTCGACCAGGATCGGGTTGTAGCCCCGGTCGCGCAGCTGCTTCTCGAAGCCCTTCGCCCGCGGGGAGATGATGACGTTGCGGCCGTCACTCGCGGAATTGAGCCCGAAGACCGCGCCGTCCTCGTCCGAGACGTGGATCGCGTCGGGGTAGCGCTCAGCGAGGACAGCCTGGCTGCGCTCGTCGAACGCCGACGGGAGGTAGGCGATGTTGGCCCGCTCGGGTCCCCCGTTGGCGATGCCCTCAACCGGGTCGAGCACGGCGAGCGCCGTGTCGAGGTGGTAGAACCGCGGATCGCTCAGGGTGAGCGAGACGACCTCGCGGCCGAAGACCTCGCCGATCTCACGGTGGCTGTCACCGGTGGAGCGGAAGCCCGTGCCGGCGAGGATCACCTCGCCCACGAGCAGGAAGTCGCCCTCGCCCTCGTTCACCTCGACGGGCTCGCGCGTGTCGAACCCGGCGGCGCGGAACCAGTCGATGAAGGGCGCAGCCTCGCCTGCGCGTTCCGCGAAACGGAACTTGGGACCGTAGGCGATGCCGTCGATCAGGAATCCGCCGTTGGCGGTGTAGACCATGTCGGGAAGCCCCTCGATCGGGTCGATGAGCTCGATCTCGTGTCCGAGCGAGCGATAGGTGTCGTGGAGGTCCTGCCACTGGCGCATGGCCACGGCGGTGTCGGTCGGGTTCGCCGGCTCCATCCACGGGTTGATCGTGTAGCTGACCGTGAAGTGCTCGGGGCGGCACATCAGGTAGCGGCGGTGGTGTGCTGTGCGGGTCGGCGCGTTCGCGGCCTCAGCGGCCGGCGCAGTGTTCTGCGTCATGGTGTGCTCCTGTGGAGAGGGGCGGCGGACGCTGTCCTCGGGGCCCGGCGGCCCTTCGACTCGCTGCGCGCTCAGGAACGGCAACGGGGAAGGGTGCGACTCGGGCACGCCGGCTCCATTCTCGCACAGGGCCTTCCGCGCTTGCATTCAGAACTCAGGAGTCGACCTGCGACCGGTTCGGCCCTGGTCTGCGAAGGGGTCGACGTCCACGACGACCTTGCCGACCGTCCGACCCGCATCGATGTGAGCCAGGGCCTCGCGTGCCTCGCTCAGGGTGAAGGTGCGCTCGATCACCGCCCGGAGGCGCCCGGCGGCGGCGAGCGAGGCGAGCTCGCGGGTCACCTCCGGCTTTGCGACGGCGGCAAGGGGACGGATGCGGCGGCCCGCGCCCCCGATCGACACGAAGACTGCTCGCAGCATCCGGCCGAGCGGCCCGAGCATGCGACCGCCGTCTCCTGCGACCACCACGAGCGTGCCGCCCGGCCGCAACAGGGCTTTGAGCGTGCGCAGCGGTGCCGTGCCGGCGATGTCGAGCACCGCATCGAACGTCGCGGCAGGCAGTGCGTCGACATCCGTCACGCGGTAGTCGAACGTGCGCCGCGCGCCGAGTTCGGCGACGAGCTGCTCGCTGCGTGCCCCCGTCAGTGCCCAGACCTCCGCCCCGCGCAGCACCGCCAGCTGTACTGTGTAGGTCCCGACCCCGCCCGAAGCGCCGATCACGAGCACACGCTGGCCGTCGGCGACCGCACCCGCCTCCAGCGCCTGCCAGGCTGTGCCGCCGGCCAGCGGCAGCGCCGCGGCCGTCACGGCATCCAGCCCCGCCGGCCGTGCCACCAGCCGGGCGGCGGGGCTGACCGCGAACTCGGCGAGTGCGCCGCCGCCCGGCAGTTCGCCCATGACCTCGTCGCCCCGGGCGAACTGCGTGACCCGCGCGCCGACGGCGACCACGGTGGCTGCGACGTCGATGCCCCGCGTCGCGTTCCTCGGCCGTCGGAGCCCCAAGCCCAGGCGAAGCAGCAGCGGCTCCCCACGCAGCAGGTGGTGATCGGCGGCGTTCAGGCTCGTCGCCCGCACGCGCAGCAGCACGTCGTGATCGCCGGGGGCGGGCACGTCGACGCGCTCGGCGCTGACGATCTCGGGTCCGCCGTACCGGCTCTGCCGCCATGCCGTCATGGTGCGGGTCGTCGTGATGTTCTCGCTCATGTGTTTCCTCCTAGATGACCCCTTCCGACCACGCGTCGGGGTTGCCGAAGCGGTGCGCGGTGATCGTGATCGACTGCTCGTGCAGGAACGGCAGCAGCTCGATCCGCCCGGCGGTGGTGACCTCGTTGGCGTAGATCGCGAGATCGGGGTCGCCGCCCACGGCCTCGGACAGCCGGCGGTGCAGCGCCGCGACCGACTCGGGCAGCCCGACCAGTCGAGCACGAGGCGGCCGAGGAGCCGCTGCCCCATCCGCCGACGTCATTCGCTCGAGCCACTGCTCGTCGGTCTCGACGAAGACCGCGACCGCCTGGTCGCCGAGCGCTCGCCGCACCGCACCCGGCAGCCCGACGGGGGCGCTGACGGTGAAGTCGGACCCACCGCGGATGCCGGCCACCACGATCCGCAGCAGCGCCTGCCACGACGCATCACCCGTCGCTCGCACGGCGACATCGACCGGACGGTACCGCAGCAGATTGCGCTCGAGGCCGAGGTGCGAGACATCGCGCACCTGCCCGAACTCGCGGTCCCATGCGAGCGCATCCGACAGGGCGCCGCGCCGCAGCCACTCGAAGGCGTCGTAGTGCAGCGACGGCTGTGCCGCCTCGATCACGTCGCTGATGCGAGAGTCGAGGCCGCGCAGGTGCAGCGACGCCGAGTTCGCTGCGCCGCCCGACGCACGCCACGAGCCCAGTCCGATCAGGTAGTTGGGCCCGCCGGCCTTCGCACCGGCACCGACCGAGGACCGCTTCCAGCCGCCGAACGGCTGGCGCTGCACGATCGCTCCTGTGATGCCACGGTTGACGTAGAGGTTTCCGGCCTCGACCCCGTCCAGCCAACTCGCGAGATCATCGGGATTCTGCGTGTAAAGGCCGGCGGTGAGGCCGTACGCGACCGCGTTCTGCAACTCGAGCGCGTGTGCGAGCGAGTGCGCGTGCATCACGCCGAGCACGGGGCCGAAGAACTCCTCGCGGTGGAAGCGCGAGCCCGGCTGGACGCCGGTGCGGATGCCGGGGGTCCAGAACCGCCCCTCGTACTCCGGACCGAAGTCGCACGGCTGCGGCTCGACGAGCCAGCTCTCACCCTCGTCCAGCGTGGTGAGGGCCCACGCGAGTTTGCCCTGGGGCGCTTCGATGACGGGACCCACCTCGGCCATCGGATCGCTCGGCGGACCGACGCGCAGCGAGGTGGCGGCATCGGCCAATTGACGTGCGAAGCGCGCGGACCGCCCGACCGGCCCGACCAGGATCGCGAGCGAGGCCGCCGAGCACTTCTGGCCGGCGTGACCGAACGCGCTCTTGATGAGGTCGGATGCCGCCAGGTCGAGGTCGGCGGAGGGCATCACGATCATCGCGTTCTTGCCGCTCGTCTCGGCCAGCAGCGGCAGCTCCGGACGCCACGAGCGGAACAGGGCGGCGGTCTCCCACGACCCGGTGAGGATCACGCGGTCCACGTCTGGGTGCGAAACCAGCTGCTGCCCGAGCGAGCCCTCATCGAGGTCGACAAGAGCGAGCACGTCGCGCGGCACCCCGGCCTCCCACAGCGCCTCGGCGAGCACCGCCGCGCACCGGCGGGCCTGCGGGGCCGGTTTGAAGATGACGCCCGAGCCCGCGGCGAGCGCGGCGAGCACACCGCCGACGGGGATCGCGAGCGGGAAGTTCCAGGGCGGGGTCACCACCGTGAGCCGAGACGGCACGAACACGGCACCGCTCACACGGTCGAGCTCGCGGGCGGTCGCGGCGTAGTAGTTCGCGAAGTCGACCGCCTCGCTGACCTCGACGTCCGCCTCGGCGAACACCTTGCCGGTCTCGGATGCCGCCACCTCGATGAGCTCGCCGCGGCGTGCTTCGAGCGCCCGGGCGGCGGAGCGCAGCACGGCGGCCCGGTCGTTCGCGGGCAGGGCGCCCCACGCCTCCGCGGCCCCGCGAACGCGCGCGACCGTCTGCTCGAGGACCTCGGCGTCGGTGATCAGCGCAGCGCCGATCGTGGAGTCGCCGGCGGTGGACCCGTCGATGCGCGCGAGGATGCTGCGGCTCCACTCGCGGTTGGCCGGCAGCGACGGGTCGGTGTCTGCGGCATTGCGGAAACCGGGAGCACCGACCGCCCGCTGATCGGCCTCGCGCGCGGCGAACACTGCGGTCTCGACGAAGGCGGCGCCGCCGAACATCATCTCGGAGCCCACCGGCTCGAGGGGTGCGGTGTCGCCGACGGCCTCGGACGCGGCCGCCGTGCGGGCGATGCCGAGCACGGCCTGCGTCAGTCCGGCGGCTGCGGTCTGCTCCGCATCGTCTTCACCCGCATCGCCATCGCCGGCTCTGCCGTTCATCGGGGGGCGTGCCGCTCGCGGTCCGGGCTCGGCGGGAGTCGCGGTGCGGTCCTGGCCGCGGTTGCGTCCGGTCAGCAGCGCAGCATCCTTCGCCCGGCCGACCGAGGCGAGGAACCGGTCGCGCTCGCGATCGAACAGCGCGGGCTCGTCGGCGAGTTCGAACGCGGCGGAGAGGAAGTTCTCGCTCGAGGCGTTCTCTTCGAGGCGGCGCACGAGGTAGCTGATCGCGACGTCGAACTCGTCGGGTCGCACGACCGGAACATACAGGAGCACATGGCCGACCTCGCGGGTGACCGCTTCGACCTGGCCCTGGGCCATCCCCAGCAGCATCTCGAACTCGACGTCGGCTCGCACGTCCCGTTCGGCCGCGAGCAGCCACGCATAGGCGATGTCGAACAGGTTGTGGCCGGCGACACCCAGGCGCACCGCCGCGGTGTGCTCGGGCTGCAGTGCGAACTCGAGGCAGCGCAGGTAGTTCGCGTCGGCATCGCGCTTGCTGCCGTACGTGGCGAGCGACCAGTCGTGCATCACGGCATCCACTCGCTCCATCGCGAGGTTCGCGCCCTTCACGAGACGGACCTTGATGCGAGCGCCGCCGGTCTGCACGCGGTCGCGTGCCCACTGCGTGAGCTGCGTGAGCGCAGGCTGGGCGTCGGGAAGGTACGCCTGCAGCACGATGCCGGCCTCGAGCCCCTGCAGCCGGGGGTCTTCGAGGATGCGCGTGAAGACGGAGATCGTCAGGTCGAGGTCGCGATACTCCTCCATATCGAGGTTGATGAAGGTGCCCTCGGATGCCGCGGTGAGGTAGAGCGGGAGCAGCCGCTCTACGACCTCGTCGACGACCGCGTCGAACGCCCACATCGAGATGCGGCTCGCGATCGCCGAGACCTTCACCGAGACGTAGTCGACGTCGGGGCGGCGGATGAGCTGGTGGATGCCGTCCAGTCGGCGCAGCGCCTCCCGCTCGCCGAGCACGGCCTCGCCCAGCAGATTGAGATTGAGCCTCGCGCCGTTCGCGCGGATCTTGGCGATCGCCGGTCCGAGCTTCTCGGGGCGCGCGTCGACCACGAGGTGCCCGACCATCTCACGCAGCATGCGCCGTGCGATCGGCACGACCGGCGACGGCAGCACGGGCGCGACGGCGCCGCCGAGCTGCACGGCGCCGCGCAGGTACCAGGGCAGGAACTTCGGCACGAGCGGGGCGATGCGGCTGAGACTGGATGCTGCCGCCGAAAGGCTCTCGGGACGCATCACGCCGTCTACGAAGCCGATCGTGAAGGGCAGTCCGTTAGGGTCCTTCAGGACTCCGGCCAGCCGCTCGGCCGCGGGATCGACCTCGACCTGGGCACTTTCGGCCACCCAGCGCCGGGCGAGTTCGATCGCCTGGTCGGCGAGGGTGTCGGCAGGCGCGGTGGAGGGCACGGGTGCGGACGGCATGTATCCAGCATGCGGCATCGACGTCGTGATCGCCGGGCCTTACGCGCGCTCGATTTCCCTCCCCCGGAGGGCCGAGCGTAGAGTCGCCCCATGGGAGCCGAACTGCAGACCGACATCGTCGTCCGTCCGGTCCGAGACGTCGACGCCGAAGCGCTCGGCCGCGTCCACGCGACCTGCTGGCACGAGACCTACGACCACCTCATCAGCAAGGCGGCGCTGGAGAAGATCTCCCCGCGACGCTTGGCCGAACTCTGGACGCACTGGGCCGCCCAGGGACCCGAGTTCAAGATCTTCGCCGCGCTCGCCGACGGCGAGATCGTCGGATTCGCCGGCTCAGGGCCGGCCCGCGACAAAGACGCCCCGCGATTGCGCGAACTGTACTTCATCTACCTGCTCGATGCCTGGCACGGCACCGGCATCGGGCAGCGCCTGTTCGACGCCGTCGTCGGCGCAGAGGAGCCGCTCTACCTGTGGGTCGCCGAGGACAATCCGCGCGCCCACCGCTTCTACGTCCGAAACGGTTTCGCGCTCGACGGCGGCGCACACACCGAGCCCTTCCTCGGTGAGACGCTCACCGAGGTGCGGTTCGTCCGCTGACTCGACCGCACTGATCTCACTGCCGGCCTGAGGTGCTTCAGATCTGGGCCCTCGAGGGCATTCCCGAGGTCACCCCGGGCGCCGATCTCGTCGGGGTGATCGCTGAGGCCGCCGGCTCGACGCTGCACGACGGCGACATCCTCGTCGTGACGTCGAAGGTCGTCTCCAAAGCCGAGGGGCGGATCATCGCCGCGGACGACCGCGAGGACGCCATCACCGCAGAGACCGTCCGAGTGGTGGCCTCGCGCACCTCCCCGGGCGGCCGCACCACCAGGATCGTCGAGAACAAGCTCGGCATCGTGGCGGCCGCGGCCGGGGTCGACGCGTCGAACACACCGCGCGGCACGGTGCTGCTGCTCCCGATCGACCCGGATGCCTCGGCCCGCGCGCTGGCGGCCGGGCTTCGGCTGCTGCTGGGCGTGGAGGTCGGCGTGATCGTCTCCGACACCCTCGGACGCGCGTGGCGCGAAGGCCAGACCGACTCTGCGATCGGGGCCGGTGGCGTTCACGTCTTCGAGGATCTGCGCGGCCAGAAGGATGCCGAGGGGCGATCGCTCGAGGTGACCATGCCGTGCGTGGCCGACGAGATCGCCTCGGCTGCCGACCTGGTCAAGGGCAAAGCGACGCGCAGGCCGGTCGCCGTGGTGCGCGGACGCGCCGACCTCGTCGGGTCGCTGGAACTGCCGGGCGCCCGGTCCATCGTGCGCGACCCGGATCAGGACATGTTCCGGCTCGGTGCGGAAGAGGCTTACGCCGACGGGTACGCCGCGGGGGCGGCATCCATCCCCGTCATCGAATAGCCCGAGCCCCGGTGGTCACTTCGGCGATGCTCGGCTCCTTCGTGTCATCGAGTCATGGCTCGCCCGCGCGTGCTCATGCGCGCTGACAGAAGTGAGAGGCTACCGTGGAAAGCGCGGGAAGGGAGCCGACGATGCCGAGACCAGGACCGCTTCCCGTCGACCCGATCGCCGAAGCGAAGCGCCAGTGGATCGCGCACGGATGGACGGATGCCGCTGCCGGCATGTCCGCCGTCACCTCGATCATCCGCGCCCAGCAGCTGATGCTCGCCCGCATCGACGCGACGCTGAAGCCCTTCAGCCTGTCATTCGCGCGCTACGAGATGCTCCGGCTGCTCGCCTTCACCCGCAAGGGGCGGATGCCGATGGCCAGCGCGACCGCGCGGCTGCAGGTGCACCCCACGAGCGTCACCAACACGGTGGAGCGGCTGGTGCGCGATGGGCTCGTCGTGCGCGAGCCGCACCCCGCCGACGGACGGGCGGCGATGCTCGAACTCACTCCGGCCGGCCGCGAGCTCGTGGAGCGCGCGACGAACGCACTCAACACCGAGGTGTTCGCCGACCCGGGGCTCTCGGACGACGACACCGTGGAGCTCGTGCGGATCCTGGCGCGGTTCCGCAAGGATGCCGGCGACTTCGCCGACCCGCGTCCGCTGCCCGAGCCCCTCTGACCGTCAGAGGTCCTCCCGCGGGGCAGGGGACGCGGGGTCAGCGGTTCTGAAAGTCGGGGCCCCGCTTCTCACGGAACGCCGCCATCCCCTCCTTCTGGTCCGCAGTGTCGAACAGGGCCGCGAACGCGTGCTTCTCGAAACGGATGCCCTCCGCGAGCGTCGACTCGAGCGCGGCGTCGAGTGCGGCCTTCGCGGCATACACCGACGGCAGCGACTTCGAGGCGATCGTGTCGGCGACTCTGCCCGCCTCCTTCAGCAGTTCCGCGGCCGGAACCACGCGGGAGACGAGTCCGGCGCGCTCGGCCTCCGCAGCATCCATCATCCGCCCGGTCAGGAGGAGGTCGGCGGCCTTGTAGAACCCCACCGCGCGCACCAGGCGCTGCGAGCCGCCGATGCCGGGGATCACACCGAGATTGATCTCGGGCTGGCCGAACTTCGCGGTGTCGGCGGCCAGGATGATGTCGCACATCATCGCGAGTTCGCAGCCGCCGCCGAGGGCGTAACCCGAAACCGCCGCGATGACAGGGGTGCGGACCGCCGCGAACTGCGCCCAGCCGCCGAAGGGGTCGTCCATCGCCATGTCGAGGCCCGACCTGGGCTCCATCTCCTTGACGTCGGCGCCCGCCGCAAAGGCGCGCTCCGACCCGGTCACCACGATCGCCCCGATGCGCGGGTCGGCGTCGAAGGCCGATGCCGCGGCGACGGTGTCGTGCATCACCTGCGAGTTGAGGGCATTGAGCGCTTCGGGCCGGTTCAGGGTGATCCACCCGACACGCCCTCGGATCTCGACCAGGATCGTCTCGTACGTGTAGCCGGTCATGCGGGGTCTCCTCAGGCTCTGCTCTCAGCGCGGATCGTGTTGATGATTCCCGAGAAATCCTGCCCCGCTCCGGCGCCGTTCGCGAACTCTTCGTAGATCTCGCGCGCCAGGCGCCCCATTCTGGCGTCCACCCCGGTGAGTTCGATCGCCTGTTCGGCGAGTCCGAGATCCTTGTTCATCAGCGCACCGGCGAAGCCGGGCTGAAAGTCGCGGTTCGCCGGACTCGTCGGCACCGGCCCCGGAACGGGGCAGTTCGTGGTGAGCGCCCAGCACTGACCCGAGGCGTTCGAGGCGACGTCGAACAGCGCCTGATGGCTCAGCCCGAGCCGTTCGCCGAGCACGAACGCCTCGGCGACGGCGATCTGAGAGATGCCCAGGATCATGTTGTTGCACACCTTCGCGGCCTGGCCGAGACCTGCGCCGCCGCAGTGCACGACCCGGCGCCCCATCACCTCGAGCAGAGGACGGGCCGCCTCGAAGTCCTCGTCGGTGCCACCCACCATGAACGCGAGTGTCGCGTTCTCGGCGCCCACGACGCCGCCCGACACCGGCGCGTCGACGCTGCGGTGCCCGGCCGCCTCGGCGAGCGCATGCGCTTCGCGGGCCTCGTCGACCGCGATCGTCGAAGAGTCGATGAAGAGGGTTCCGGATGCCGCCACCGCGAGCAGCCCGGGAGTCTCCGCCGATCCGCGATAGGCGTCGATCACGTGCCGGCCGCTCGGGAACATCGTGATGACGACCTCGGCGGATGCCGCGGCATCCCGTCCCGAGTCCGCCACGGGGATGCCGGCCGCACGCGCCGCGTCGATCGCGGCGGGGACCACGTCGAAGCCGACGACGTCGTGACCGGCCCTGACCAGGTTCAGCGCCATCGGCAGGCCCATGTGACCTAAGCCCAGGAAGGAGATCCTCATCGCACGCAGCTCTCTCTCGAATGCGAACTCATCGCGCAGCTCCCAGCAACTCGCGGCCGATGATCACGCGCATGATCTCGTTCGTCCCCTCCAGGATCTGATGCACGCGCAGGTCGCGGACGACCTTCTCGATGCCGTACTCGTGCAGGTAGCCGTAGCCGCCGTGCAGCTGGAGGGCCTCGTTCGCCACCCGGAACCCGGCGTCGGTCGCGAAGCGCTTGGCCATCGCGCACTGCAGCGCGACATCGGCGGCCTTCTCGTCGATCGCGCGTGCGGCGTCGCGCACGAGAGCGCGTGCGGCGCGGAGCTCGGTCGCCATGTCGGCGAGCGTGAAGACGACGGACTGCTTCTCGGCCAGCGCCTGGCCGAAGGTGTGGCGCTCGTGCACATACTGCACGGCGCGGTCCAGCGCCCACTGCGCTCCGCCCAGCGAGCACGCGGCGACGTTGATGCGGCCACCGTCGAGGGCTGACATGGCGATCTTGAAACCCTGACCGAGCACGCCGAGCATCGCGGATGCCGGCACCCGCACTTCGTCGAGGATCACCTGGCGCGTGGGCTGGGCGTTCCAGCCCATCTTCTTCTCGTTCTGCCCGAACGACAGGCCCTGAGCGTCGCCGGGGACGAGGAACGCGGTGATGCCGTGCGCACCGCCCTCTCCGGTGCGGGCCATGACGACGTATACGGCCGCCTCGCCGCCGCCGGAGATGAACTGCTTCACCCCGGTGAGCAGGTAGTGGTCACCACCATGCTCATCAGAGACCCGGATCGCGCTGGTCGTGATGGCTGCGGCATCCGAGCCCGCACCCGGCTCGGTGAGGCAGTAGCTGCCGAAGCCGGTCATCGCCGCCAGCTGCGGCAACCAGGCATGGCGCTGCTGTTCCGAGCCGTACGAGTCGATCATCCACGCGACCATGTTGTGGATCGTGATGTACGCGGCGATCGACGGGTCGGCCTTGGCGAGCTCCTCGACGATCGCAACGGTATCCGATCGGCTCATCGCCGAGCCGCCCACGTCTGCGCGGACGTAGATGCCGCCGAGCCCGAGCTCGCCGGCCAGGCCGAGCGCCTCGCGCGGGAAGTGCTTCTGCTCGTCCCATTCCAGGGCATGCGGTGCGAGCTCGGTCTGTGCGAAATCGCGCACCGCCTCGAGGATCGCCGCCCGCTCGTCGGGTGTCAGGGGCGGCATCGATTCCGCCTCGGTGTGCTGTTCACCCACCGAGTTCGCCGTGGTCTGCGTCATTGTGCAGACTCCCTTCGCACCCTCTTCGGCACGATGGGTACTTTAGCTTGACTCCCCCGTATATGCGAGGACTACCACGGTTCAGGTGCACCCATCTCGGTGTGCCGCGCGGCGGCTGGACTAGCGTGGGAATGTTGCACGCGCGAGGGGAGACGGTGTGGTCACGGGTCCGTTGAAGGGTCAGGTCGACAAGGTCTGGGACGCCTTCTGGTCGGGCGGCATCGCCAATCCCGTCGAGGTCATCGAGCAGATCACCTACCTGCTGTTCATCAAGCGCCTGGACGAACTCCACACCAAAGAGGAGCAGAAGGCGGCCCGCTTCGGCGACCCGATCGAGAACGCCGTGTTCCCCGAGGGCTACGACAGCGACACACCGGGCAGGCGACCGTATCGCGACCTGCGGTGGAGCGTGTTCACGAACTACGCGCCCTCCGAGATGTTCGAGGTCGTCTCCGAGCACGTCTTCCCGTGGCTGCGCCGGATGGGTGCCGAAGGCTCGAGCTACGCCCGAAACATGCGTGACGCGCGGTTCACGATCCCGACGCCGGCGCTGCTGACGAAAGTCGTCGATCTGCTCGCCGACATTCCGATGGAAGACCGCGACACCAAGGGCGACATCTACGAGTACATGCTCTCGAAGCTCGCCACGAGCGGCACGAACGGGCAGTTCCGCACCGCGCGGCACATCATCAAGCTCATGGTCGACCTGCAGCAGCCGCGGCCCGACGACCGCATCATCGATCCGGCGGTCGGCACGGCCGGCTTCCTGGTGATGGCGGAGGAGTATCTGCGCGAGCATCATCCCGAGTTGTGGGCGGATTCCGCGGCCCGAGCCCACTTCAACGGCCCGATGTTCACGGGCTACGACTCGGATGCCGCGATGGCCCGCATCGCGAGCATGAACATGCTGCTGCACGGCGTCGAGAATCCCACGATCGAGCGTGCGGATTCGCTCACCGAGGGCCATCCCGGCGATGACACGTACACGCTCGTGCTCGCCAATCCGCCGTTCGCGGGGTCGCTCGACGACGAGACGGTGGCGAAGGACCTGCAGAAGGTCGTGAAGACGCGCAAGACGGAGCTTCTCTTTCTCGTTCTCATGATCCGGATGCTGCGCAACGGCGGTCGCGCGGCCGTCATCGTGCCCGAGGGCGTGCTGTTCGGCTCGAGCAACGCGCACAAGGCGGTGCGCAAGATGCTCATCGAGGATCACAAGCTGGATGCCGTCATCAAGCTGCCGAGCGGAACCTTCAAGCCCTATACGGGCGTCTCGACCGCGATCCTGCTCTTCACGAAGACGTCCTCCGGCGGCACCGATCAGGTCTGGTTCTACGACGTGCGCGCCGACGGCATGACCCTCGACGACAAGCGCACTCCGATCGAGGCGAACGACCTCCCCGACGTTCTCGCCCGCTGGCAGTCACTCGCCGGTGATCGAGTAGGCGAGGAACGAGCCGTATCGAGATCCCCCGGCGATCGAGTAGGCGAGGAACTGACCACCCCCGGTGATCGAGTAGGCGAGGAGCGAGCCGTATCGAGATCCCCCGAACACGACCGCCCCCGCACCGCGCAGTCGTTCCTCGTGCCGAAGCAGGAGATCGTCGACAACGGCTACGACCTCTCGCTCAACCGCTACAAGGAACTCGAGATCGAAGAGGTCGAGCACCGCTGGCCGCAGGAGATCCTCGACGAACTCGACGCCCTGGAGGTCGAGATCCAGGACGGCCTGAAGCGCCTGCGGAAGATGCTCGCGTGACGACCGTGCGAGTCGGCGACATCGCTCATCAGATTCGTGGCGTCACCTACGCCAAAGGCGATGCATCTGATGTGCCGCTTGACACGCATGTTGCCCTACTTCGCGCAGGCAACATTGGCGAATTTGGTCTGTTGATGGACGACTTGATCTTCGTCCCCAAAGCGAGGGTCAGCCCCCGTCAGATGCTCCAGCCCGACGACGTCCTCATCGCGGCATCCAGCGGGAGCCTGAGCGTGGTCGGCAAGGCGGCGCGCGTTGTAGACCCGATTCAAGGATCGTTCGGTGCGTTCTGCAAAGTCCTCCGCCCGACACCAGGCGTCGATCCCGCCTACTTTGCGCACTTCTTCCGAACGTCCGACTACCGGCGGCACATCTCGTCGGTGGCGGCTGGAGCGAACATCAACAACCTGCGAGGCGGAGACCTCGATCGGATCGAGATACCCCTCCCACCCCTCCCCGAGCAACGCCGAATCGCGGCGATCCTCGACGAGGCCGACGCCCTCCGCGAACGCAAATCTCGGGCCGTTCACTTTCTGCAAGCTCTGGAAGTCTCAACTTTTCGAGACCGAGTAGCGCGGTTGCAGACTCAACGGGTTCGACTCAGAAGCGTCGCAATCACGACGAGCGGCGGAACTCCGTCGCGGAGTCAGCCCGAGAACTTTGGCGGGGCTGTTCCTTGGGTGAAGTCGGGTGAGGTCGCGCAGGGAATAGTCACGTCGACATCCGAGACCATCACGGAGCTCGCGCTGCAGAGAAGTAGCGCGAAGGTCATGCCGGCCGGAACGGTAGTCATCGCGATGTACGGTGCCACTGCCGGGGAGGTAGGCGTCCTGGGTGTCGATGCAGCGACCAACCAAGCCGTTTGCAGCATCACTCCGGCCGAGAGTCTCGATGCGGGATTCTTGCGCCGCTCCCTGTTAGCGATGAAGGAGGATCTCAAGTCAAAGGCCGTCGGCGGCGCCCAGCCGAATCTTTCGCAGGGCATGATCCGCGACATCAACCTCGACCTACCCGCCGTTGCGGAGCAACGCGCCGTAGTCCAGATTTGTGACGAGCCCTCTTTGCCAGGCTGGTTGTGAGTCATTCCACGATCGGTGAGGGAGCAGGGTG
>NZ_WOYP01000086.1 GCF_011620715.1 Microbacterium sp.
TCAGGCGAGCTGGATCAGCGTCGTGAAGTCGTCGGGCGAGGGATGGTAGGCCGCATCCCCGTCGTCGAGCACATGCTTCGTCGCATCAGACGGGCCGTCAGCCTCGACCTTTTCCGCCGGGGCCGCATCGGGCATGACCCACGCGTCCACGCGCATGTGCGCGAGACCGACGTGGCCGCCGTGATAGCTGAGGAAGGCGCAGTCTGCGGCATCCCGGCCCGTCGCGATGCGCACGAGCGAACGGCGGTTCGCGAGGCGAGTCGCGTCGATGACGTACCACGCGCCGTCGTGGTACGCCTCGGCGACCGCGTGGAAATCCATCGGCTGCAGGCCGGGGGCGTAGCACGCGGCGTAGCGAGCGGGGATGTCCATCGCCCGCAACAGCGAGATGACGACGTGCGCGTAGTCGCGGCAGACGCCCCGGCCGGTCATCAGCGTCGTGACGGCGCTGTCAGTGCCCTGGCTCAGGCCCGGCGTATAAGTCGTGCTCGTGAAGACGAACTCCGACACCGCCGCGATGAGGTCATGGCCCTGCAGGCCCTTGAACTGCCGCCGCGCCTGACCGAAGACCTCGTCGGACTGGCAATAGCGGCTCGGACGCAGGTAGGTGATCGCCTCGAGGTCGCTCGTGCGGCCGCTCGTGGTCTGCCCGTCGACCTTCGCCTCGTAGCGCACCTCGAGTTGTCCGGCCTCGCCGGTGAAGCGGTGCAGACGGCTTCCGGACTGGTCGACGATCTCGGTCGGGGTGTAGACGCGTTCGCCCTGCGTGAAGGTCAGTTCCTCGCTCACGATGGGCACATCCTGGGCCGCCGCGACCTGGAAGATGAGGTCGACGGACGACCCCAGTTCAAGATCCATTCCGGCGGTCACGACGCGTTGCACCGAAGTATCCTCGCACGCCGGATCGATTGCTCCGGACGCCGGACGAAACTCGGATTCCACGCGCCACCGACGCACCTGGTGACCCGGTGATGACCGGCCCCTGACGGCGCCCTCACGGCCCTGGTGATAACCTCGATCGGTACGCCTCCGTAGCTCAGGGGATAGAGCGTTGGTTTCCGGTACCAAAGGTCGCTGGTTCGATTCCAGTCGGGGGCACCAGTCGGGACAAGGGATCGCGGGCCATTCAGGCCTTGCGGTCCCTTTCTCGTGACAACACCGTGACAACATTTGCGGAGCGCTTCGCCTGATCGAGAGCTGCCGCGACCGCGTCGAGATCGTCATCGAACAGATCCGCGTACACATCGAGAGTCATCGCGGCAGACGCGTGCCCGAGCATTCGCTGCACAGCCTTGACATGCGCGCCGGCCTGCACGGCGAGGCTTGCGGCCGTGTGTCGCAGGTCATGGGGTGTGACCCTCGGGAATGTCGGATCGTCTTCCTGCGCCGCGCGGACGGCGACCGTGAACCAACCGTTGCGCGACGCCGGCAGCTTGACGTGTTCTGACCCATTGCCGAACAGCAGTTGATCGCGGGCCTTTCCCACAGCGAGCTGCGCGAGTGGGCGTCGAGCCCTGATCCGGACCAACGGACGGTCATGGTCGAAGCGCGACTGCCCGCCGAATGGCTGGGCAGCCTCCGGATCGGCAAGCTCAGCGACCGCGCGTTCCGTCACGCGTCACGCGGACTCCCCCTTATGCCTTATGCGCGAAGCATCCTGTGGGCACCTCGGACCCCTGCGGCGCCTGTGCGCGCGCCAGAACAGCACACGAAGCCCGCCAGAACACGATCGCGGGATTGGGGTGGAACTGCGCCATCGACGGCCACAAGCTCGTTGTCGACGGCACCTGCGCGGTGTGCACTTATCGTGCCCGCCCCAACCCTGCGTAAGTGCGCCAGCCAGCACGCCCAAGGGGTCGGAAAAGAATCTCGGGCCGCGAGGCGGAGCAATCGTCAGCAGAGCGCAGGCGTAGCGGGGACGATCAGCGGGAGCACCAGGAGAATGAGCGCGACGTCGTCGACGACGACGACGGTGTGCAGGTCGTGGAGAGGCACCTTCGCTATCGGCGCGACGTCGACGCTGAACCTGTGACCGAGGTTGACACGCGTGACCGACTTGACTGAACTATTGCGAAACCGCAATAATTTAGTCATGGTGCAATTGAGTGTCAGTGATGCGGCCGAGCAGCTCTCGTTGTCGCAGCAGCGCGTGCGCGCAATGCTGCAGAGCGGCATCTTGCGAGGCGACATGATCGGCGGTCGGTGGCTAGTCGATGCAGCAAGCCTTAACGCCGCCGGCAAGCCCGCCGGGCGCCCATTCAGCGAACGCGTCGCATGGGGCCTCATAGATCTGGTGCAGGGCAAGGTCCCCATTGAGCTCTCCCAGTCCGAACGATCCAGGCTCAAGAGCCGGTGGAGCGCGCTGCTGGCGTCCGAGGACTCCGTACGCGCTCTGAACGCCGCGCTGGCCCGCCGCGCGGAGCTCTCGCGATGGTCGGCGCCGGATCCTGGTGGGCTGCTCGAGGACGACCGGTTCGTTCCCTCTGGAAAGAGCGATCCGCGTTCGGGCATCTCCGTCGGCGACTACGCCGAAGGTTACGTCCAGGACGTCGACTTCGACGACTTCGTCGGTGATCACCTACTCGTGCCTGCCCGCGGGCCGGAGAACGTCGTGCTACGTAAGGTGCACCGGCCGGTACCCGTTCCACTGCCGTGGCTAGCCGTGGCCGCCGACCTCTCAGACGGCGATGCTCGCGAGGAGCAGCAGGCGGCGTTGCTGCTTGCTCAGAACGGCCCGCGTGCCTGATCAGCCGATCGTCATGCCTGTTATGACGGAGGCGCAAGAAGCTGGCTGGCACGCGCTGATGGACCTGTACGAGGTCATCCCCGACGGCTGGGCGCTCGTGGGTGGGCAGCTTGTGCACCTGTGGTGCGCGGAGCGCGGCAGGTCCATGGCCCGACCCACCGACGACGCGGATGCTGTGCTCGATGTTCGCGAGCACCCGGACATCCACCTCGAGGTCACTGCGGCGCTGCAGCAGATGGGCTTCACCCCCAAGACGAACAGCGACGGTGTTCAGCACCGATGGGCCAAAGCAAAGGCCGTCGTCGACCTGCTTATCCCACGCCACCTCGGCGAGTACGCGGCGAAAAAGCCCGGTGCAGGCGGCGGCAGGACAATCGCAACGCCAGGCGCCCAGAAGGTGCTGAACCGCACGGAGATCGTCGAGGTGAAAGTCGGCGATCGCGTGGGCAGCATCCCGCGGCCGACGCTACTCGGCGCCATCATCGCCAAGTCCTCGGCGCACACGGTGACCCTCGACAACAACCGTGATCGGCACCTCGGCGACCTCGTGGTCCTTGCCAGCATGCTGCTGCCAAGAGATGTGCGGAGCGACCCGATGGACAACCTCGAACTCTCACGCGTTGCAAATGCGGTCGGGAATGCGCGCCTGAAGCCCGCGACATGGGCGTACGTTCCAGACGGCGCCGAGGCCCTCGACCGACTCGCGGCAGTCGTCGCACGTCAGACACGCGCAAGGGAGCTCGGCCGCGGCTGAAGTCAGCGAGTCGCGGCTGCTCAGCTGCGAACGGGGCGAGGCTGGGTCAGCCTCTCAGCGGGGGCATCCCTGACCCCGGTGTCTAGCGCGTGACAGGCTTGCCGTCGATGGGCGCTTGCTTCGGTCTATCAGTACGTGGGCAACGTAACCGCGCAATTGCGTGGATGAGAGTGGCGGCCGGGTCAGACGAGGAACAGTCCGTCGAGCAGCCCCGGATTGTGCGCATGCACCAGCACCAGGAACACCACCGCGTCGAAGAGCAGGTGCACGGTGACCACGTAGGTCAGGGAGCGCGTTCGCTTGAAGATGTACGCCTGCACGAGCGCGAACGGGATCGTCAGCACAGGCCCCCACGCCTGATAGCCGAGTTCCCACAGGAACGACACGAACACGATCGCCTGCAGCAGGTTCGCCTGCCAGTCCGGGAAGTGCCGACGCAGAAGCGTGAAGACGGTGCAGATGAAGAACAATTCGTCCCAGATTCCGACCGCCCCGACGCCCACGAACAGCCGCGCGATCAGCTCGGGGGTGTTCACCACCGGCCAGTTCATGTACACGCCCGAGGTGATGAAGTAGAACGGCAGGAGCACCCACCCCAGCACGAGCACTCCGACCAGCCAGCTCCACTGGAACCTCGTCCAGCGTCCGCCACCGCGCCACGGGAAGCGGATCGCATAGTCGCGGTACACGAAGCGCGAGAGGATGTATGGCACCGCAACGGCACCGCCGAGCGCGAGGCCGAAGCGCAGGAACGCGAGGTTGTCCAGCTCGGCCTTCAGGTCGATGACGCTGACGATCAGCAGCCCGAGGGCGATCAGGGAGAGGTCGCGCGGCAGGCTCGGCGTGCGGGTGGGCGCCGCGTCGGATGCGGTGAGCACACTGGCTCTCGCAGTTTCGGCCTCGGCATCCGTCTTTGCGCGGACGAGCCAGGCGACCAGCATCCCGGCCGCCAGCAGTGCCCACCCGAGCCATGGCAGGCGGACGACGAAGAACGCCGGCGCCGCGAGGCATACGAACAGGGCCGGGATCAGCCCGACGGAGAGCGTCGGACGGATGCCGAGCACGACGGCGGGATGGGCGGGCACCCCTTCAGTCTGTCAGCGGATTCGCCAACCTTCCCTCGGCGCGGTCATTCCCGAACGCGGCGGATGTATGCCAGATCGCGGATCTCCCGCCCCGCGCGCGTCCCCTTGCGCTCGAACGCGGTGAGCACGCGGCCCTCGAAGCGCTCGGACCACTCGCCCTCGAACGCACGGGCGAACTCGGGTGCGGCATCGAGCACCTCGCGCATCTGGCGCGCGTACTGCTCCCAGTCGGTGGCGAGCCGCAGCACTCCGCCGTCGGTCACCGCCCGAGCCGCGATCGCCGCGAATTCGGGCGTGACGAGCCGCCGCTTGTTGTGCTTGTTCTTATGCCACGGATCGGGGAAGAAGATCCACAGCTCGTCCACCGACCCCGGGGGCAGCAGGTGCTCGAGGACTTCGGGCGCATTGGCCTCGACGAGCCGGAGGTTGCGGACAGCCGCCTTCTCGGCGTCGAGCATCGTGCGCGCGAGGCCGGCGGTGAACACCTCGACTGCGAGGAAGTCGTCGTCGGGTCGCGAAGATGCCGCGTGGATGATCGCGTGCCCCTGCCCTGAGCCGACCTCGACGATGAGCGCGGCATCCCGCCCCCACACCTCGCGCGGGTCGATCGCCGCGCCGGGTCGCACGCTCGTGGCGGCCTCGTCGCGCGGCGCGTGGAGGACGTAGCGGGGGGCGAGGTCCGTCCAGGCGCGCTCCTGCCCGTCGGTCATCCGTCCGTTGCGGCGCACGAACGAGACGGGACGATCGCGGAACGCGGCGGGCTCGGACACCTTTCCAGGCTAACCACGACGGCTCCGGACGGCAGCTGGCCGCCCGCCACGCGGACTCAGTCCGTGACGAAGTCGATGAGCTCCTCGACGCGGCCGAGCAGGGCCGGCTCGAGGTCGCGGTAGGTCCGTACGCGGCCGAGGATGCGCTGCCAGGCCCTGGCCAGATCTGCCGGGGTCTCCCACGCCCAGCCGAGCGCGCGGCACGTGCCGACCTTGATGTCGATCCCGCGCGGCACATCGGGCCAGTTCGCGATGCCCATGGCGCGCGGCGTGACACACTGCCACACGTCCACGAACGGGTGCCCGACGATCCGGACATGACGCCCATGCGGCCCGCGCCCGATCGCGTCGGCGATGCGCGACTCCTTGGAGCCCTGCACGAGATGGTCGACGAGCACGCCGTACCGGCGTTGCGCAGTCGGAGGCTCCGCGTCAAGCGCTGCCTCGAGCAGATCGATTCCCTGCAGATACTCGACGACCACGCCTTCCGCCCGCAGATCGTCGCCCCACACCTTCTCCACCAGCTCGGCGTCGTGCTTGCCCTCCACGAAGATGCGGCTGGCCCGCGCGACCCGGGCGCGGGAGGAGGGGGCGGCGAAGGAACCGGATGCGGTGCGCTGCGGCGCCCGCGACGCCACAGCCGCCGGCTGTACGAGCACGACGTCGGCGCCGTCCACCAGAAAGCCGGGTCCGAGCGGGAACAGGCGGCGACGGCCACCGCGGTCCTCGAGTTCGACGAGACCCGACGAGACGCCGAGGACCGCCCCGCAGAATCCGTCGGCCGCGACCTCCACCACCAGATCTGGCGATGCCTCGATGCGGGCCACCGGGCGGTGCCCGTGGGTGCGCCAGCCGTCGGCGAGCACGTCTGTCGAGTAGCGGTCGTCCATGGAACCTCCGAGATCGACACGCTACCCGGGAGCGGCCTCGAGGACGCCGCGACCCGCCCACGGCCGTCGGTCGAAACACCTACCGCGCCCACGCCGCGCTTGCATAGACTCGATCTTCGGGGCCAGCACTGCGCGTCCCCGTGCCTTTTACCAGCAGGAGGGGAACGATGCGTGCGCGATGGGCACCGGCGCTCACCACTGCTCTGAGTGCGATCTTCGCGGCGGGCCTGGTCCTCGGACCTGCGGGTGCGGTGTCGGCGACGCCACCCGTGACGCTCGGCTCCGGCTACGTGCTCGACGATGTCGGTGCGCTCTCGGCGAGCCGGCAGGCGCAGGCGCAGAACCGGCTCGAACAGCTGAAGACCGACAGCGGGCTCGACCTGTGGGTCGTCTTCGTCGATGAGTTCACCGGTCCTGCCGACTCCGAGGACTGGGCGAACACGACGGCCGAGACCAACGGGCTCGGTCCCACCCAGTACCTTCTGGCCGTCGCCACCGACTCCCGCCAGTTCTACCTCTCCGGCGATTCGGCAGGGCCTGTGAGCCAGGAGCAGCTCGCAACGATCGAGCAGCAGCTGATCCAGCCGCAGCTGGCCGCCGATGACTGGCTCGGAGCGGTGGATGCCGCCGCCGACGGCCTGCAGGATGCCGCAGACGGCGGGTCGGGCACGGCCGCGACCTCGTCCGGAAGCGGGTTTCCCACCGGACTCGTGATCTTCCTGGTGATCGCGGCCGTGGCGATCCTGGTCGTCGTGCTGATCGTCCGCCGCCGCCGCAAGACGGCCGGCGGCACCCCCGCCAGCGCTCGGGCGGTCGAGCAGATCAGCACCGAGGAGCTCGCCCGCCGCGCGTCGTCCGCGCTCGTCGAGACCGATGACGCGCTCAAGACGAGCGACCAGGAGCTCGGATTCGCCAAAGCCCAGTTCGGCGACGCCGCGACCGTCGAGTTCGAGCAGGCCCTGCAGTCGGCCCGCGAGAATCTGAACCGGGCCTTCACGCTCAAGCAGCAGCTGGATGACGCGACCGCCGACACTGAAGAGCAGACGCGCGCGTGGAACGCCGACATCATCCGGCTGTGCGACGAAGCCAATGCGGGCCTGGACGAGAAGGCGGCCGCGTTCGACGAGCTGCGCAGGCTCGAGCAGAATGCGCCCGAGTCGCTCGCGCGCGTGCAGGATCAGCGGGCGAAGGCCGCGGCATCCATCGACGCCGCCGACGATCACCTGCGCACCCTCGCCGCCGGTTACGCACCCGAGGCCCTGGCCACCGTCGCCGACAACCCCGACCAGGCGCGCCAGCGCATCCAGTTCGCCGACGAGCAGCTCGCCGCAGCCGAAGCCGCGATCGGCGCCGGCAAGGGCGGCGAAGCCGCTGTCAGCATCAAGGCGGCCGAAGAGGCCGTCGGCCAGGCCCTGCTGCTCGAGGAGGCGATCGACAAGCTCGGCAGTGACTTCGCCGCCGGCGAGCGCAGCGCGGCGGCCCTGATCACCGAGCTCGAGGGCGACATCGCCGCGGCATCCGCCCTTCCCGATGCGGACGGCCGTGTGGCCGCCGCGATCGCCGCCACGAGGCAGCAGGTGGATGCCGCGAAGGCCGGCCTCGCCGGTGCCGCCCGGCGCCCGCTGCAGACGCTGCAAGAACTCGAAGCGGCGAACGCGCAGATCGACGGCGTCGTGGCCGGCGTGCGGGACGCCGAAGCCGCGGCGCAGCGGGCGCAGCAGATACTCGGCCAGCAGGTGCTGCAGGCACAAGCCCAGGTCTCGGCGGCGGAGGACTACATCGTCGCGCGCCGCGGGGCGATCGGCGCCGAAGCGCGCACCCGCCTGGCCGAGGCCGGAGCCGCCCTGGTGCAGGCCCGGCAGCTGCAGTCGGCGAGCCCTGAGCAGGCCCTGCAATACGCCCAGCGCGCGAACCAGCTCGCCGGCCAGGCCATCCATTACGCCCAGAACGACGTCAGTGCGTTCCAAGGTCCGGGCTCGAGCGGCATGCTCGGCGGCAGCGGGGGCGGGGGCGGCTCCGGCGGTGGCGGGATGCTGGGCGCCGTGCTCGGCGGCATCGTGATCAACTCGCTCCTGGGCGGAGGCGGCAGCTCAAGTCGCGGCAGCTCCTCGGGAGGACTCGGCGGCATGCTCGGCGGCGGCGGCGGACGCGGCAGAGGCCGCATCAGCCCCGGCAGCTTCGGCGGAGGCGGCACACGCGGTCGCCGAGGAGGTGGTCGATTCTGATCACGGCCCGACCGCCCGCATCCCGCCACTCACGATCCACACGTTCCGAAACATCGACAGGAAGGAAACCAGGATGGCCAAGCAGTCCATCTTCGGTCGCATCTCGACCCTCTTGAAGGCGAACATCAACTCGATGCTCGACTCCGCCGAGGATCCTCAGAAGATGCTCGACCAGCTCGTCCGCGACTTCACCAACAGCATCGCCGACGCCGAATCGGCGATCGCCGAGACCATCGGCAACCTGCGGCTGCTGGAGCGTGACCACGAGGAAGACCTCCAGGAAGCCACCGAATGGGGCAACAAGGCTCTCGCGGCCAGCAAGAAGGCCGACCAGCTGCGCGCGGCGGGCAGCACTGCGGATGCCGACAAGTTCGACAATCTCGCCAAGATCGCCCTGCAGCGCCAGATCAGCTCCGAGCGCGAGGCGAAGGCCGTCGAGCCCACGATCCAGTCGCAGACCGAGGTCGTCGCCAAGCTCAAGGACGGCCTCAACGGCATGAAGCAGAAGCTGGAGCAGCTCAAGAGCAAGCGCAGCGAGCTGCTCGCGCGGGCGAAGACCGCCGAGGCGCAGAACAAGGTGCACGACGCGGTCAAATCGATCGACGTCATGGACCCGACCAGCGAGCTGGGCCGGTTCGAAGACAAGGTCCGCCGGCAGGAGGCTCTGGCCGCCGGCAAGGAGGAGCTGGCCGCATCGAGCCTCGACGCACAGTTCAACAGCCTGGAGGATTTGGGCGAGCTGACCGAGGTCGAAGCCCGGCTCGCTGAGCTCAAGGCCGGCGGCGCACCCGCGCAGCAGGCGATCGACGCGCCGACGGCGCCGTACACGCCGTAACCGGATGCGAGAACGGGCGGGGACTCCTCGAGTCCCCGCCCGTTCTCTTGGAGACAGGTGCGAGAGGATGAGACATGGCCCGATTCGTGATCGTTCCGCAGTGGCAGGGGTCGCCCTCGTCGCGCGCGATGCAGCTCATCGACGGGGCGCAGGCGATCGCAGGCGACCTGCCGCGCGCGTCGTGCACGACCGTCGACATTCCGCTCGAGGCGGGCGAAGCCGTCGAGACCGGAGTGCACCGCTTCAGCACGCTGCGCCGCACTCGCGAGCTCGTCGACCTGGAGCTCGCGCCGATCACCGAACCGGTCATGCTGATCGGCGGGGACTGCGGCGTCGCGGTCGGAGCGGTCGGGCACGCCGTGCGGCGGCATCCGGATCTCGCCGTGGTGTGGCTGGACGCGCACCCCGATCTGCACACACCCGACTCCTCCACCTCCGGCGCGTTCAGCGGTATGGCGCTGCGCGCGATCCTCGGGGAGGGTGCAGAAGGATTGGTGCTCGCACCGGGAGGCGTGACCACCGACCGCCTCGTGCTGGCCGGTGCACGCGAATACGAGCCCGCCGAAGAGGACGCGGCGATCGCACTCGCCCTGACCACGCTCGAGGCGAGCGAGCTCAGCGATCCCGGCGCGCTCGCCGCCGCGGTCGCGGCGACCGGCGCGACGGCCGTCTACATCCACGTCGACCTCGACGTGCTGGATCCCGGCGCGATGAGCGGGGTGACGGCATCCGTCCCCTTCGGCGTGTCTCTGCCCGATCTGCTCGCCGCGATCTCGGGAGTGCGGAGGGTGGCGCCACTGGTCGGATCGAGCATCACGGGCTTCGCGCCCGCATCGCCCGAGGCCGCCGTCGACGACCTCGGCACGATCCTGAGGATCGTCGGGGCGCTCGCATGAGTCCGATCCCGGCTCCGCCCGCCGGATGGCGCGAGGCCGCCGATCGTGCGGTCGCGCGCGGCCACCGGATCGACCGGTTCCTGCCGTTCCTGGACTCGCCGCTGAGCCACGCCGGCTACGTCTACGGCACAGCGGTCGGCTGGATCTGGGGCTCGATCTGGAGCACCGGGCGCGTCCACAGGCGCGCCGGGCTGTGGGTCTTCCGCGGGATGCCGCGCTGGGCCTTCCGCCGCGGGGGCGTGTGCGTCGGAGGCTGCTACCTCACCGGCGACGACGCGGTGACCGAGCGCGTGCTGGCCCACGAAGCCGTCCATGCCCAGCAATGGCGCCGCTACGGCCTCCTGATGCCGCTGCTCTATCTGATCGCGGGGCGCGATCCGCTGCGCAACCGGTTCGAGATCGAAGCCGGGCTCGAGAACGGCAACTACGTGCCGCGTACACGCTCTTCGCGCTGACGTGGCTGATCGACGATGTCGGCGGTGCCGGCTCGCGGTGACCCTCAGACGGGTTCGAGCAGGACCCGGCGCAGCTCGACCACTTCGTCATCGTCCATTCCGTGCGCGCGCAGATAGTCGGCGGCAGATCCGTACCGCGCGGTGATGTTCGCGAGCATCTCGCGCATGACCGGCGCCGGCGAGCGCGTCGCAAGGTCTTCGAGGTGCACGGCTTCGGGGTGCATCGATCGGAGCTTGTCCACGACACGGGTGTTGCGCCACCGGGGCAGCAGCCCCTCGGTGCGGGCGTAGTCGGCGACCACCGCCTCGCGCTCCACCCCCGCCGCGGCGAGCGCGAGCGCCACGGTCACCCCGGTACGGTCCTTGCCCACCGTGCAGTGCACGAGCACCGGCTGATCGGCGACGATCCCCCGCACGACGGCCACGACGTTCTCGGCGGAGTCCTCGACCAGGCGGCGGTACATCTCCTCGAGCGAAATGTCATCGGCGAAGAAGGAAGCCACCGAACCGAGGAACAGGGGCACGCGCTGCGTGTGCACGGGCAGACCCTGCACCCTGCTGGGCGCGTGGTCGACCTCGTCGTCGGCGCGCAGGTCGATGATGCGGCGGATGCCGAGACGGCCGATCGCGGCGACACCCGCGCCATCGAGCTGGGCGAGATTGCCCGAACGGAAGAGCATGCCCGATCTGGTGCGCGCCGACCCTGCGGGCAGCCCCCCGACGTCGCGGAAGTTGACGGCACCGGGAACGACCGGATCGGCGGCGCTCACCGGGCCGCGCCCGAAGCGGCGTCCCGGCCGGCGAAGCCCCCGGACATGTGGATCGTCGGGGAGACCTGCTGTGCGGACCTCGGCGGGCGCACGCGGGCCGGTTCGCTCATGACGTCATCCTACCGAGCGGGCCGCGGCACTGGCCGGACGAGGCAGAATGGGACGGTGATCGAACCCATCGACGAGTTCTCCTTCCTCCCCGAGCAGGCTGCGGACCTCGGCATCGACGCGCCGCTTCCTCACGGCGAACGCGTGCGGCTGAAACTCGCCGACGGGCGCACCCTCAGCGCACTGCGATACGGCGACGGCCCGCCCGTGGTGACGTTCCTGCACGGGGCCGGACTGAACGCCCACACCTGGGACACGACGATTCTCGCGCTCGGCCTGCCGGCCCTTGCGATCGACCTGCCCGGCCACGGCGACTCATCCTGGCGTGCCGACCTCGCCTACACCGGTCGGGCCCTGGCGCCGGACGTCGCCACGGGAATCGAGACGTGGACCGCCGGGCCGCAGCTGCTGGTCGGGCAGTCGCTGGGCGGTCTCACGGCGGCGGCGGTCGCGGCATCCCACCCCGAGCTGGTCCGTGAACTCGTCATCATCGACATCACCCCGGGCGTCGATCCGAACGCCGGACCCACCCAGATCAGCGGATTCTTCGCGGGCCCGACCGACTGGGCCACCCGGGACGAGATGGTCGATCGCGCGCTTGCCTTCGGTCTCGGGGGAGCGCGCACGGCGGCCGAGCGCGGCGTCTACCTCAACTCGCGGATGCGGCCCGACGGCCGGTTCGAATGGAAGCATCACTTCGCGCACCTGGCCGCCGCGATGGCGGCCTCCCCCGAACTCGCCGCCGCGGCGGCCGCCCAGCAGGACGCCGCGGCGGGCGTGCTCTCGGTGACGGGCTGGGACGACCTCGCCGCCGTCACGGCGCCCACCCTGCTCATCCGCGGAGACCACGGCTACGTCACAGACGCGAACGCCGCCGAGTTCCAGGTACTGGTGCCCGCTGCATCCGTCGAGGTCGTGCCCTCTGGCCACAATGTGCAGGAGGAGATCCCAGCCGACCTCGGTGCGCGCCTGCGGACTGCCGCGGGGAAGGGCTAACGCTTGTGTTGCATTCCGGGTAGAACGCACCTCGCGAGGTCCGC
Source organism: Microbacterium sp. (assembly GCF_011620715.1). Taxonomy (GTDB): domain Bacteria; phylum Actinomycetota; class Actinomycetes; order Actinomycetales; family Microbacteriaceae; genus Microbacterium. Next base: position 12,575 of record NZ_WOYP01000086.1, read on the forward strand.
GGGTTCTCTAGGCTGGACTATCGGAGCGACTTGAGATCATCGGAGTCGCCCTCCCGATGCATCCGAACAGCTACGGATGATCTTCCGAAAGGACCCCTATGCTCCGCCGTACCACCCTTGCCGCCACCGCCCTGCTCGCCGCCGGAGCGCTGCTGCTCACCGCCTGCACCGGCGGTTCGACGCCCAGCCCCACGGTCACAGCCGAAACCGACCCCGACGCGTCGGCGGTCATCCGTCTCGTGCTCGAGCCGGGCAACCTCGACATCCGCGAGACGGCGGGGGCGGCATTGGACCAGATCCTGGTCGACAACGTCTATCAGGGCCTGGTCTCCCGCACCCCCGAGCAGGACATCGTCCCGGCGCTGGCCGAGGACTGGACCGTCTCGGACGACGGCCTGACATACACGTTCACGCTGCGTGAGGGCGTCACCTTCCACGACGGCCAGGAACTCACCCCGCAGGATGTCGTGTGGTCGCTGCAGACCCGCAAGGACACCCCGGAGTGGCTCGACTCCGCTCGGCTCGCCGATGTCGCCTCGATCACCGCGAATGGGCAGGAGGTCATCCTCACCCTGACCGAACCTGACTCGAGCCTGCTGTGGAACATGACCGGCCGCGCCGGCCTGATCTTCAAGGAGGACGACACGGTCGACTACAAGACCGCGGCGAACGGCACCGGTCCCTTTCAGCTGACCAGCTGGAAGCAGGGCGACAGCATCACGTTCGAGCGCTACGCCGACTATTGGGGTGAACCGGCGAAGGTCGCCGAGATCGTCTTCGACTACATCCCCGACAACCAGGCGGCCCTCAACGCGGCACTTGCCGGAGAGGTGGATGCGGTCACCGGGTTCGACGCGAACCTGAAGGAGCAGATCGAGGCGACCGGCGACTTCGCCCTGGTCCTCGGCGCGTCCACAGACAAGGGCACTCTCGCGTTCAACCAGGCCCCGGGCAGCCCGCTCGCCGACGAGCGCGTGCGCCAGGCGATCCGCCAGGCCATCGACCACGACGCGTTCGTGGAGGCGCTGGCCTCGGGCGAAACGCTGTACGGTCCGATCCCGTCTCTGGACCCCGGCTATGAAGACCTGTCGGATGTCGCCCCCTACGACCCCGAGGCGGCCAAAGCGCTGCTGGCGGAAGCCGGCGCGGAGGACCTCACCCTCGAGCTGACGATCCCGAGCTTCTACTCCACGGCGATCCCGCAGATCCTCGTGTCGGATCTGAACGAGGTCGGCATCACGCTGCAGGTCAACTCGGTCGACTTCCCGACGTGGCTGAACGACGTCTACATCAACAAGGACTATGACCTCAGCTTCGTGCTGCACACCGAGGCGCGCGACTTCGAGAACTGGGCCAACCCGGACTACTACTTCACGTACGACAACGCCCAGGTGCAGGACCTGTACGCACAGTCGCTCGCCGCGACCGACGAGGCCGAGGCCGCAGACCTGCTCGCGCAGGCCGCGCTCATCGTGTCCGAAGACGCCGCCGGCGACTGGCTCTTCAACGGGGCCTCCGTCGTGGCGGTCGGCACGGACATCACGGGTATGCCCTCGATCAACGTGAACGAGCGCCTCAACCTCGCAGAGCTCGCCAAGAGCAACGGGTGATCCGGTACACGCTGACACGAACGGCCCTTCTTCTGCTCGGGCTTCTCGTCGCCAGCGTGCTGATCTTCCTCACTCTGCGAGTGCTTCCCGGTGATATCGCGCAGCTGATCGCCGGCACCAACAGCACGCCGCAGCAGATCGAGGCGATCCGGGAGCGACTGGGATTGAACCAGCCGCTGCCGGTCCAGTATCTGGAGTGGATGGGCGGCGTCTTCCGGGGCGACCTGGGCACCTCGCTGCTGACCGGTTCGAGTGTGAGTTCCGAACTCGCCGAGAAGGCACAGGTCACCGTGCCGCTCGGGATCATGTCGCTCACGATCGCGCTGCTGTTCAGCCTTCCGCTCGGCGTGATCTCGGCCATGGGCCGCGGTCGCGGCAGCGGCACGGCACTCAGCGTGGGCGCTCAGGCACTGGCGGCCGTGCCGGTGGTCTGGGCGGGCATGATGTTCGTCGTCGTCTTCTCGGTGTGGTTGGGCTGGCTGCCCGCGCAAGGGTTCCCGCGGGTCGGCTGGAACGATCCGGCCGCAGCGTTGCGTTCGCTGCTGCTTCCCGCCCTGACGATCGGCATCGTCGAGGGCGCGATGCTCATGCGCTTCGTGCGCAGCGCCACGATGCAGGCGGTCGGTCAGGACTACGTGCGCACCGCCGCGGCCAAGGGGCTCACCCGCAATGCGGCGCTGATCCGCCACGGCCTGCCGAACGTCGGCCTGTCGGTCATCACGGTGCTGGGGCTGCAGGTGGCCGGGATCATCGTCGGCGCCGTCGTGATTGAGCAGCTGTTCTCGCTCCCCGGCATCGGACGGATGCTGGTGGCCGACGTGAGCGCGCGCGATCTGCCCAAGGTGCAGGGCGAGCTGCTGGTGCTCACCGGCTTCGTGCTGGTGATCGGCTTCGTGGTCGACATCGTCCACCGCGTGATCGACCCCCGGCAGCGGGAGGCGACGTGACCGACCCCGGGACGGATGCCGCTCGCATCGACTCGCGCCGCACGGCCCGCCGCCGGCGCTGGGCGTGGCTGCGCCGGCTGTGGAACCTGTCCACGGGCCGATTCGGGCTCATCGTCGTCGCGGTCGTCGCGATCACGGCGCTGATCGCGCGCTGGTGGACCCCGTTCGACCCGCGTCAGGTCGAGATCGCCAACCGCTGGGCACTGCCTGGGTGGCCGAACCTGCTCGGCACGGACGGCACCGGGCGCGACATCCTGAGCCTCCTGATCGCGGGTTCACGAACCACGGTCGTGGTCGCGGTGGGTGCCGGCGCGATCGCCACGGTGATCGGGGTGGCTCTGGCCGCGCTCGGTGCACTCACCGCGCGCGTGCTGCGCGAATCGGTGGCTGTGATCGTGGACATCCTGATCGCCTTCCCCGTGCTCATCATCGCGATGATGATCAGCGCGGTGTGGGGCGGCTCGCTGGCCGTGGTGATCTGGTCGGTCGGCATCGGCTTCGGCGTCAACATCGCGCGCGTCACCAGACCCGAGCTGCGCCGGGTGCTGCACAGCGACTTCGTGCTCGCCGGCCGGGCCTGCGGGCTCTCCCCGCTGCAGAATCTCTGGCGCCACCTCATGCCGAACGTCGCACCGGTGTTCATCGTGCAGCTGTCGTGGGGCATGGCCGTCGCGGTGCTCGCCGAGGCCGGCCTGTCATACCTCGGCTTCGGCGCACCCGTGACCGAGCCCTCGTGGGGCCTGCTCCTGGCCGAACTCCAGCAGTACATCACCGTCTACCCGCTGTCGGTGCTCTGGCCGGGCCTGGCGATCACCTTCACCGTGCTCGGGCTGAACCTGCTCGGCGATGCCCTGCGCGAGGCGACGGACCCCACGCTCTCGCACGGCCGTGACCCCCTGCATCCACCCCGCGGAGCGATCCGGCACGTCCCGGAGGTGGTCGCATGACGCTCGAGGTCACCGGCCTGACCGTAGACATCGGCGAGCGCCGCGTGGTGGACGGGGTCTCGTTCGACGTCCCCGACGGCGCCCGCGTCGGGCTGATCGGCGAGTCGGGCTCGGGAAAATCCCTGACGGCCCTCGCTGTCCTCGGGCTGCTCCCCGACGACGCCGTCGCCGGGGGCAGCGTGCGCTGGAACGGACGTGAGCTGATCGGCATGCCCGACCGCGAGCTGGCGACGATTCGCGGAGCCGAGATCGGCATCGTGTTCCAGGAGCCGCGCACCGCGCTCAACCCGATCCGCACGATCGGGCGGCAGATCGGCGAGTCGGTGCGCATCCACGAGGGGCTCTCGCGCACCCAGGCCCGCGCACGTGCAGTGGCCGAGGCATCCCGCGTCGCCCTGCCCGACCCCGAGCGCATCGTGGCGCGCTACCCCCATCAGCTCTCCGGGGGCCAGCGGCAGCGCGCGGCGATCGCGATGGCGCTCGCGTGCCGGCCGCGCCTGCTGATCGCGGACGAGCCGACGACCGCGCTCGATGTCACGATCCAGGCCGAGATCCTCGAGTTGCTCCTTTCGCTCGTCGAGGACGATGGCATGTCGCTCGTGTTCATCACGCACGACCTCGCCGTGCTCTCACAGATCGCCACTCACGGCGTGGTGCTCGAGGCCGGACGTGTGGTCGAGACCGCTCCTGTCTCGACGCTCCTGAGCGCGCCCGCGTCGCTCGTCACGCAGGGGCTTCTCCGCGACGCGACGGCGACGCTCTGGCGGCCTGGCGGCGCGGCAGCGAGCCGGGGGTCTGGGGCGGAGCCCCAGAAAGACCCTGCGGCAGCGAGCCGGGGGTCTGGGGCGGAGCCCCAGAAAGACCCTGCGGCAGCGAGCCGGGGGTCTGGGGCGGAGCCCCAGAAAGACCCTGCGCAGAACGGCGGCGCCGCATGAGCCAGGCATTGATCCGGGCGCGGGGGCTCACCCGCCGGCATCCGGTGCCCAAGTCGGGCCTGTTCGAGCGCACGACGTATATGACCGCTCTCGATGACGCCGACCTCGACGTGCGGGCCGGATCGGCGGTCGGGATCATCGGCGAGTCCGGCTCGGGCAAGTCGACGCTGGTGCGTCTGCTGCTCGGACTGGACACCCCCACGTCGGGCACCGTCGAATTCGACGGAAGACCGGTGGATGCCGCGGCCAAGGCGCGCGCCCTGCATTGGCTTCGCCGCGACACCGGCATCGTCTTCCAGGACCCGTATGCCTCGCTCGACCCCCGGATGAGCATCGGGCGCATCGTCGGCGAGCCGCTGTGGGCGCTCGGCATCGAGGGAGACCAGCGCGCACGCGTGCGCGAGGTCCTGGAAGAGGTCGGACTCGAGGCGGGGATGGCCGACCGGTTCCCGCACGAGTTCTCGGGGGGCCAGCGACAGCGGATCGCGATCGCCCGGGCGGTCGTGCACCGCCCGCGTCTGCTCGTCGGAGACGAGCCGCTGTCGGCGCTCGATGTCACCGTCCGCGCGCAGATCCTCGAGCTGCTGAGTGAGCTGCGCGTGCGCGACGGTCTCACCCTCGTGCTCGTCTCCCACGACATCGGGGTGGTGCAGAACCTGTGCGACGAGGTGGTCGTCATGAAGGACGGCCGCATCGTCGAGGACGGTCCGACCGAGAAGGTGCTGATGCAGCCTCAGGTCGCCTATACCCGGCGCCTGCTGGCCTCGATCCCGGCGATCGACCCTGGCGCCGCCTGATCAGCGTCGGAACAGGCCCTTCCTCTTGACCGGATTGAGGTGCTTCTGCAGGTGGATCGTGCCCAGCCAGCGCCCGAATTTGAAGCCGACCCGGCCCATCCGGCCGACCTCGACGAATCCGAGCTTCTCGTGGAGAGCGACGGATGCCTCGGCGCCCTTGTCGCTGATCACCGCGACGATCTCGCGGATACCGGCCTGCTCGCACGCCTCGATCAGCGCCTCCAGCAACGCACGGCCCAGGCCCTTGCCGGCCGCGGCGTGCCCGAGGTAGATCGAGTTCTCGACCGAGAACCGGTAGGCCGACTTGCTCGACATCGGCTGCACCAGGGCGTACCCGAGGATCTGGCCGGACGGCGACTGCGCGACCAGGAACGGCAGCCCGAGCTTCGCGAGGTGCGCGGCCTTGCCGCGCCACTGCGCGAGGGTCCACTTCTTCTCGTCGAAGGTGACGACCGAGTTGGTCACGTAGTAGTTGTAGATCTCGCGGATGTCCGGGATGTCGCGATCTTCGACCGGCCGGATCTCGTATGAGAAATCCGGCTCGGGTGGGGCCGGTTTGCGGAGGTGCCACGGCAGCCGGCGACGATCCCGGTCGTATTCCTCCTCGAGCATTCCGACAGCATACGCTCAGGCCGGGATGGACCAGTCGACCGGCGCGGCGCCTTGCTTCACGAGGAGATCGTTCGCGCGCGAGAACGGTCGCGACCCGAAGAACCCGCGACCGGCGGACAGCGGCGACGGATGCGGCGACTCCACTATCGGAGTGGATCCGAGCAGGGGTCGCAGGTTCGCGGCATCCCTCCCCCACAGGATCGCGACGAGCGATCCACCGCGGGCGGTCAGCTCGCGGATGGCGTGCTCGGTGACCTTCTCCCACCCCCACCCGCGGTGAGATGCCGGCGCTCCGGGTGCGACGGTCAGCACTCTGTTCAGCAGCATGACGCCCTGGTCGCTCCACGCCGACAAATCGCCATGCGATGGCCGCGGGATGCCGAGATCCGCGTTCAGCTCCTGATAGACGTTCGAGAGGCTTCGCGGCAGCGGGCGCACGTGCTTCTCGGCGGCGAAGGCCAATCCGATCGGATGACCGGGCGTCGGGTAGGGGTCCTGCCCGACGATGAGCACCTTGACGTCGGCGAGCGGTCGCTGGAAGGCGCGCAGCACGTGCTCCCCGGCGGGAAGGTACCGGCGTCCGGCGGCGACCTCGGCGCGCAGTCGTTCGCCGAGCGCGGCGATGTCGGGGGCGACCGGTTCGAGCGCGGCGGCCCAGCCCGCATCCATCAGCCCCGCATCGGCGAGTTCGGCCAGCGTCGGGGCCACGGGGTCAGGCTCCCTCGGCGCCGGCCGAGCGGTCGAGGGTGACGGTTCCCTGTCCGTCATTCGGGCTGCCTCCTGCGTCGTGATCGGTGTGCGGGTGGGTGCCGGCGTCAGTCGGAGCCGCCGCGCACCCGCAGCGGTCCGCGGGCCAGCAGGTGCTGGGCGGACTGCGCGACGGGGCGCATCGTGATCAGGTCGAGGTTCACGTGGCCCGGAGCGTTGAGCGCATAGGCGATGACATCCGCGACATCGGTCGCCCTCAGCGGCTTCTCGACGCCCTCGTAGACGCGCTTGGCGGCATCCCGATCGCCTCCGAGACGGTTGAGCGTGAACTCCTCGGTGAAGACCATTCCGGGAGCGACCTCGGTGACCCGGATCGGCTCGCCGTTCAGCTCCAGCCGGAGCACATGGGCGATCATGGCCTCGGCCGCCTTGGCTGCGTTGTAACCCGACCCGCCGGGGTAGGCGGTCACTGCGGCGGTGGAGGTGACGAAGAGCGTGTCCGCGTGGCCGGCGGATGCCGCCGCCTCGCGCAGCTGCGGGAGCAGGGCGGCGACGAGCCGCTGCGCCGACAAGACGTTGACCTCGAACATCCACTGCCAGTCCGCAGGCTTCGCGTCCTCGACGCGGTCCGTGCCGCGCGCCCCGCCCGCGACGTTGACGAGCGCATGAACGGGTCCGGTCTCGGCGATCCAGGCGGCGAGCGCATCGACGTCCTCCTGACGGGTCAGGTCGGCGGCGAACGCGACCGCGCCGGTCTCGCGCTCGAGTGCCCGCAGGCGGTCAGCGCGCCGGGCGACCCCGACGACGTCCCAGCCGGTCGAGCGCAGCGCCCGCACCACGGCCTCGCCGATGCCCGAACTCGCTCCTGTCACCACTGCACGTCGCGTTGCCATGCGTCAACGCTACCCAGGTTCGCGCGCGCGCGAACCCATCGGTGTTACGTAACATTTCCCTTCCGTTGTTGACAGGACGCGGCATCCCTACTCTCGATGAAGGCCGCAGCGTCCGCCGCCGCCGATCGACATACCCGTATCGACTCAAGCAATGGAGCACGCACATGTCCGCACCCGAGAACTGGCGCTTCGAGACCAAGCAGATCCACTCCGGCGCCCAGCCGGACCCGGTCACGAAGGCTCGCGCCACGCCGATCTACCAGACGACTTCGTACGTCTTCGACGACACGACCCACGCCGCGAACCTTTTCGCGCTGGCGGAGTTCGGCAACATCTACACCCGCATCCAGAACCCGACCCAGGATGTCGTCGAGCAGCGCGTCGCAGCGCTCGAGGGCGGCACCGGCGCCCTGCTCGTGGCGAGCGGCCAGGCCGCCGAGACGTTCGCGGTCCTCAACATCGCCGAAGCGGGCGATCACATCGTCTCGTCGAGCTCGATCTACGGCGGCACGTACAACCTCTTCAAGTACACGCTCAAGAAGCTCGGCATCGACGTCACGTTCGTCGAGAACCAGGACGACGCCCAGGAGTGGGCCGCAGCGGTGCGTCCCAACACGAAGCTGTTCTTCGCCGAGACGATCGGAAACCCGAAGATCAACATCCTCGACATCCGCCTCGTCGCCGACATCGCGCACGAGAACGGCATCCCGCTCATCGTCGACAACACGATCGCGACGCCCTACCTCATCAAGCCCTTCGAGTTCGGCGCCGACATCGTCGTGCACTCGGCCACGAAGTTCCTCGGCGGCCACGGCACCGTGATCGGCGGTGTGATCGTCGACGGCGGCAGGTTCGAGTGGTCCAAGAACGTCGACAAGTTCCCGGGCCTGACCGTTCCCGACCCGAGCTACCACGGCGCCTCGTACACGGCCGCGGTCGGCGACGGCCTGGCATACATCATCAAGGCCCGCGTGCAGCTGCTGCGCGACCTGGGCGCCGCCATCTCGCCGCAGAGCGCGTGGCTGCTCATCCAGGGCATCGAGACCCTGTCGCTGCGCATCGAGCGCCACGTGCAGAACGCGCAGGAGATCGCGGAGTGGCTCGAGGAGCAGAGCGACGTCGCATCGGTCAACTACTCGGGTCTGCCTTCGTCGCCCTGGTATGCCAAGGCGAACGAGTACGCGCCCAAGGGCGTCGGCGCGGTGCTGTCGTTCGAGCTCAAGGGCGGAGTCGAGGCCGGGCGAGAGTTCGTCAACAGCCTCACCCTGTTCAGCCACCTCGCCAACATCGGCGACGTGCGCTCGCTGGTCATCCACCCCGCCTCGACGACCCACTCGCAGCTCACGCCCGAGCAGCAGCTCACCACCGGCGTGACGCCGGGCCTGGTGCGCCTCTCGGTCGGACTCGAGAACATCGAGGACCTCAGGGCCGACCTCGAGCAGGCGCTGGCCGCCGCTCGCCGGGTCTCAGAGGCCGCGCGCGCCTGAGGATCGGCTTCATCGGGGATGCCCCGGCGCGGCTGCTTTCGGCAGTCCCGGCCGGGGCGTCTTCCGTCTGCGCCGAGGTCGATGCGTGCACCGCACTCGCTGGGGCCGGACAGCCGTAACACGGCGACCTGCGGCCGCAGCGACCGCGAGAATGAGACCCATGGACTGGCAGACCTCCGAAGACACGGTGCCCAGCGCGCCGATCACGGAGGCCGACGCGCGCCTGCTGCTGGGTCGCCCGCCGGCGACCGGCGCCTGGCGCGACGGCGATCCGCTCGGGGATCGGCACTTCGCAGGCTTCGGGGCGTTCCGCACCGAGGGCGGGCGCGAGCTGCCGGCCTACCGCATCGCCTATGAGACCTGGGGCGAGCTCTCCCCCACCCGCGACAACGCAGTGCTGGTGCTGCACGCCCTCACCGGCGACAGCCACGTGCGCGGGCCCGCCGGACCGGGGCATCCGACCGAGGGATGGTGGGAGCAGATCGTCGGACCGGGAGCGGCGATCGACACCGACCGCTGGTTCGTGATCGCGCCCAACATGCTCGGCGGCTGCCAGGGGTCGACCGGGCCCTCGAGCATTGCGCCGGACGGCTACGAGTGGGCCTCGCGCTTCCCGTATCTGACGATCCGCGACCAGGTCGCCGCGCAGGTGCACCTCGCGGATGCGCTCGGGATCGACGTGTGGGCCGCAGTCGTCGGCGGCTCAATGGGCGGCATGCACGCGCTGGAATGGGCCGTCGGCTTTCCCGAGCGGGTGCAGCGCGTCGGCATCCTCTCCTCCCCGCCGGTCAACACGGCCGATCAGATCGCCCTGAACTCCGTGCAGCTGGAGGCGATCCAGATCGACCCGCGCTTTCAGGGCGGCGAGTACTACGACTCCGGCGACGGCGACGGCCCGCACCGCGGACTCGCCCTCGCACGTCGGATGGCCCTGCTGAACTATCGCTCGCCGACCGAGCTCAACCAGCGCTTCCAGCGGTCCTGGCAGTCCGGTGTGAGCCCCCTCGGCCACGGTGGCCGGTTCGCGGTCGCTTCCTATCTCGACTTCCATGGCAACCGCTTCACCCGGCGGTTCGACGCCAACACCTACATCACGCTCGTCGAGGCGATGAACTCCCATGACGTCGGCCGCGACCGAGGCGGCGTCGAAGACGCGCTCGCTCGCGTCACTGCGACGACACTGGTGCTCGGCATCGACACCGACCGCCTGTTCCCGGTCGAGGGGCAGCACCGGATCGCACGCAGCATCCCCACGACACTCGACGACGGCGCCGTGGTGCTCTCGAGCGACTTCGGCCACGACGGCTTCCTGATCGAGATCAACGCGGTCGGCGCGCATCTGCGCCGCCTGCTCGACTCCCCCGCAGGCTGAACGTTCAGCCGGTTCGGGTGTAGATCCAGGGCAGGCTCGCAATCTCGAGCCGGTGGCGGGATGCCGCATCCTCGGCCGCGGCGTCGCCGTCATACTCCGCATCGCCGTGCCAGAGCAGCATCGGGCCGTCAGCACCGCGGCGGGCGACGGTTTCGAAGCGAGGGATGCCGCCCATCCGAGCTGCCGCGATCATCGCCTCGGCATCCGGATGGTCGGCAAGATGGTGCAGGGTCACCCACGTCGGCGGATAGAGCGTTACCTCGGCCCGGGCGTGGCGAGTGAGCATCGCGGCCGGTCGCACCCACTCGGCGGTGATGACTTCATCGGGCGCGAGTGCCTGTTCGCCACCTGGGTCTCCCGCAACGAAGAACCACGTGCGGATGCGGCGCTCAATGCCCGGAGGCGGATTCCAGCGCGAGAGCAGCACGAGTGCGTCGGCATCCAGGTGCAGTCCGGTCTCCTCCCGGGTCTCGCGTGCGCCTGCGCGACGCGCGGCGGCGGTCTCATCGGCTGCGTCGCCGTCGGCGGGATCGAGCTTTCCGCCGGGGAAGACCCACGCCCCGGCGAACGAGCCGCGGTCAGGACGCTCGATCATGAGCACCTCGGGGCCGCCCGCGCCGTCGCGGACGATCACGACGGTGGCCGCGACCGGGACGTCGTCATCGGCGCCGTCGGCGGACTGACGCGGAAGCGCCTGGCCGATCGAGTCCGCAAGGGCGCGCAGCGCGCGATCGGAGGGGGACGAGTCTGACACGCCACCACTATAGGCCCGACTCGAAGCTATGGGCCCGACTCGACCACGACTCGAGGCGGTCACGGCGCGCGGGTCACATGACGCTCGGGCCGTCGCGCTGCGACGAGTCGAGCGCTCGCTCGAGCCGTTCGACCTTGCCGTCGAGCTCGCCGGTCCACCCGGGCCGGATGTCGGCCTTCAGCACGAGTGAGACGCGGGATCCGAACGGCAGCACCGCCTCGGTTGCGCGCTTGACGACGTCGAAGACCTCGTCCCATTCCCCCTCGAGCTCCGTGAACATCGAGGTGGTGCGGTGCGGCAGCCCGGATTCGCGGACGACGCGCACCGCCGCGGCGACCGCGTCGTGCACGGAAGCGTCTGCGGCGCCGGACCCCGCGTCGCGGGGCGTACCGCTCGGGGCTACGGAGAAGGCGATGAGCATGGTGACCTCCGGGTCAGGAGCCGATCGTGCCGGCCGAGCGGCCGAACACCGCGGTGCGGCGCCCGGCGATGGTACCGCGCCCGGCGATGGTGCGGCCAGGGACCTGCGCGACCCGCACCAGCGCCCACACGAGCAGGACGGCCACCAGCGCGTTGCGCAGCGTCAGCAGGGCGGCCGGGAGGGCTCTCGCATCGAGCAGGTCCCCGTACGTGAGGGGGTAGATCACCTGGGTGATCACCGCGATCGCCAGACCCAGTGCGGCCGGCCGCCACCAGCGATGCCGGTCGATGACCAGTCCGACCACCAGAGGGGCGATGATCCAGGTGACGTACTGCGGCGAGCCGACCTTGTTGAACAGGATCAGGGCCGCGACCAGGGCCAGAGCGAGCGCCGGGAACAGCCGGACGAAGCTCGCACCGCGCCACGCCTTCCACGCCCCGACACTCGCGACGGCGCCGACAGCCAGGATGAGCAGAGGCGTCATCACCGCGGCGACGACCTCCTTGCCGGGCCCCATCACCTCGAAAGTGAGGATGTCGCGGTCGTAGTAGATGTACGACCCGGGGATGCCGAGCACCGCGCGCCAGAGATACCACGCGCTGATCGGAGCCTCGAGCTGGAGTCCGCGGTCGGTCTGGTCGCCGATGAAGCCGAACGCGTGGGAGATGCCGCCGGCGGCGAAGATCGCCGCGAGCGTCAGCCCCGAGACCAGTGCAGCGCCGGCCAGCACCGTGAAGCGCCGTTTGACCGCGATCACGGCGGCGCCGAGCAGCGCCGCCGGCCACACTTTCATCCAGGTGGCGGCGGCGAGCAGGATCGAGCCCAGCCACGGTCGGCCCACCAGCCACAGGCATCCGGCGACCGCGAGCGGGACGGTGATCCCATCGAGCCGGTACATCCCGACCGGCCCCAGGAGCAGCATGAACGCGAGCCAGAACCACGCCGCCGCGGTTCGGCCGTTCGATCGCCCGCGCCCCACCAGCATCGCGAAGGCGAGGGCATCGCACAGCGCGATCAGGATCGCCCAGGAGACCTCGTAGCCGGCGATCCAGGCGAGGACCCGGGCCAGGATCATCGGCACGAGCGCCAGCTGAGGATAGACCCACGTCTCGGTGATCCCGACGACGGTGCGGCCTTCGAGCGCCCATGACGACCACGGGTCGTAAACGTTGTAGACGTCGCCCATCGGCTGGTTGGGCAGCACGAACCCGAGCACCGCGACCAGGACGTGCACGATCGCGAACGCGATCCACAGCACTCCCCGTCTCGACACCCGTCGAGTCTAGGGGCCGCGCGCAGCGCGCCCGGGGCGGAGGGGGCCTGCGGCTTCGAGACCGGTCTCGCGTCTTCGGGAGCTCAGTGGGTCCAGACCGCCTCAGCGACCGCACGCGGAAGCGCCGCGGCCACATCCAGCGCGGTGATCGGGCCGCCGCCCGCACCCAGATCGCCGGCCGCCAGGCTCGCCGCGCGGCCGTGCAGCCATACTCCTGTCGCTGCGAGCGGCCCGAGATCGTCGGCGGATGCACCCCCCACAACGACGGCCCCGATGGCCCCGGCCAGCACATCACCGGTTCCGGCCGTGGCCAGCCACGGCGTTCCTGCCGACACCGAAGTCACCCACCCGGTCGGCGACGCGACGATGGTGACCGACCCCTTGAGCACCACGGTCGCGCCCAGCGCTGCGGCCGTCTCGAGAGCGGATGCCGCGCGCTCGGCATCCGTCATCGGCGAGCTCGCTGCGAGCCCGAGCAGCGCACGCAGTCGAGCGTGCTCGCGTCGGTGCGGAGTCACGATCCGTGGGGCGGCGGCGCGCAGGGCGAGATCGAGCGCTCCGGCATCGACCACGACCGGCAGCTCACCCGTGAGGATGCGGCGCAGCACCTCGGTGTCGGCATCCGATCGGTCTGCCGCGTCCGTTCCCGACCCGATCAGCCACCCCTGCACGCGCCCGTCTACGGTGACGGTCTCGGGCCGCCGCTGCAGCACGAGAGAGGTGGGCAGCGAGGGTCCGAGGTAGCGCACCATGCCGAGCCCGGTGCGCCACGCGGCCTCGACGCCGAGCACCGCCGCGCCCGGGTACTGGTCCGACCCGGTGCGCACGCCCAGCACTCCGCGGGAATACTTGTCGTCTGCGGCGGTTGGCCCCCGGAGGACGCGCGCGGCGTCCTGCCCCGTCCATGAGCCGATCATGGCGTCACACTACCCGCGCTGGAGCCGATCGATGAGCATTCTGTTCTCCCCCCTGACCCTGCGCGGGCTGACCGCCCGCAACCGCCTCTGGGTGGCGCCGATGTGCCAGTACAGCGCGGCGGACGGGATCCCGCAGGAGTGGCACCACATGCATCTCGCGCAGTTCGCCTCGGGCGGCGCCGGCATCGTGATGGCGGAGGCGACCGCGGTCTCGGCGGAGGCACGGATCTCGCCCGAAGACACCGGACTGTGGAACGACGCGCAGCGCGACGCATGGGCGCCGATCGTCGCGGCGATCCGGGAGCGCGGTGCGCTCGCCGGGGTGCAGCTGGCCCACGCGGGACGCAAGGCCTCGACGTGGTCTCCGTTCTCCGGACACCGCGGGTCGGTTCCGCCGGATCAAGGCGGCTGGGGCACGGTCGCCCCGTCAGCGGTCGCCTACGACGGCTTCGCCGAGCCGGTCGAACTGGGTGCCGCGGCGATCGACGCGATCGTGCGCGACTTCGCCGCGGCAGCAGTGCGGGCGGTCCAGGCCGGGTTCCAGGTGATCGAAATCCACGCCGCCCACGGCTATCTGCTGCACCAGTTCCTCTCGCCGCTGTCGAACCTCCGCAGCGACGACTACGGCGGCTCGCTCGAGAACCGCGCGCGTTTGCTGCTGCGCATCGTGGACGCCGTTCGGGATGCTGCACCCGACGCGGCGCTGTTCGTCCGGTTCTCGGCATCCGACTGGGCTGACGGCGGCTGGGACGTCGAAGAGACCGCAACGGTCGCGCGGTGGGCGGCCGAGCGCGGAGCTGACTTCTTCGACATCTCCAGCGGCGGGCTCGTCGCCCACCAGCGCATCGTCACCGGTCCCGGCTATCAGGTCGGCTTCGCCGCCGAGGTGCGCCGGCGCGCCGACGTGCTGGTGAGCGCCGTCGGCCAGATCACCGAGGCGTCACAGGCCGAGCAGCTGCTCGCCGCCGGCGACGCGGACGCGGTGATGGCCGCCCGGGAGTGGCTGCGCGACCCGCACTTCGCGCTTCGCGCCGCGTCGGAGCTCGGCGCGGACATCGATTACTGGCCGAAGCAGTACCTGCGCGCCCGCCTCGCCTGAGCCGGCGGCTCAGGCGAGGCGGCGACTCAGGCGAGGCGGCGACTCAGGCGAGGCGGCGGGTAGCGTCCTGCACCTCGCCGATGAGCTCCTCGATGATGTCCTCGAGGAAGAGCACCCCGGTCGTCTCGCCGTTCTCGTCGCGCACCCGCGCGAGGTGACGGCCGGCGCGGCGCATGAGCGCGAGCGCTTCCTCGAGGTCGGTGCTCTCCAGAACCGGCACCATCTGATGGATCCGCTTACCCGGGATCGGCCGCACGACATCGGTTGCGGCATCCGGACCCTCGGCCGCGCGCAGGATGTCCTTGAGATGGACGTAGCCGAGCGGCGTGCCCTCGGCATCCACGATCACATACCGCGAGAAGCCGTATCGGGCGACCGCGCGTTCGATCTCGGCCGGCGTGACCGACTCGGGAAGGGTGACGAGCTGCGTCAGCGGCACCGCGATGTCGCTCGCCTTCTTGTCGGTGAACTCGAGCGCGGCCGAGACCGTTCCGGCGGCGTCGTCGAGGATGCCCTCGATGCGCGACTGGTTGACGATCGTCGTGACCTCTTCGAGCGTGAACGTCGAAGCGGCCTCGTCCTTCGGCTCGACGCCGGACAGGCGCACCGCGTGGTTGGCGATCCAGTTCAAGGTCACGATCACCGGGTGGAACAGGCGCGATACCCAGACCAGCGGCGTCGCGAGCATGAGCACCGCGCGGTCGGGCACCGAGAACGCGAGGTTCTTCGGCACCATCTCGCCGAACACGACGTGCAGGTACGAGACCAGCAGCAGCGCCACGAGGAACGCGATCACATCGACCGCGCCCTCGGTGAGATCGGTCAGACCGAGGGGCCCTGCGAGCAGGTGATGGATCGCCGGCTCGGAGACGTTCAGGATCAGCAGCGAGCAGATCGTGATGCCCAGCTGGCTCGTTGCCAGCATGAGGGTCGCATGCTCCATGGCGTACAGCGCGGTCTTGGCCGCGCGCGACCCCTTCTCGGCGAGCGGCTCGATCTGCGACCGGCGCGCGGAGATGACGGCGAACTCGGCGCCGACGAAGAAGGCGTTGAAGGCCAGCAGCACGACCAGCCAGGCGATTCCGGCCCAATCGCTCACGACCGGTCACCCCCGTCGGTCTGTGCGCCTTCCGGCATCGGCGTAGGCGTGAACCGCACGCGGTCCACCCGGCGCCCGTCCATGCGCTGCACATCGAGCGTGCCGTCTTCGATGTGGAGCGCGTCGCCGACCGCCGGGATGCGTTCCAGCACGCTCATGATGTAGCCGCCGACCGTGTCGTACACGTCGCCCTCGGGGATGCGGATGCCGGTGCGATCGAGCACCTCATCGGGTCGGAGGTCGCCCGGGAACGTGAGCGAGCCTTCGGTGCGGACGATGCCCGCACTGCGGCGGTCGTGCTCGTCGAGCACCTCGCCCACGATCTCCTCCACGAGATCCTCGAGTGTGACGACGCCGGCGGTGCCACCGTACTCGTCGACGACGATGGCCATCTGGTAGCCCCGTGCGCGCAGCTCGGAGACGAGCGTGTCGAGGTGCACGGCCTCGGGCACGCGCAGCGGCTCGGTCGCCAGCGCGGCGGCGGGCACGTCGGACCGGCGTTCGCGCGGGACGCCGACGGCCGCCTTGAGGTGGACGATGCCGACGATGTCGTCCATCGAGTCCTCGTAGACGGGGAAGCGACTGTGGCCGGTGCGCCGCGCGAGCTGGATCACGTCGTCGGCCGAGTCGCCGACGGCGAGCGCATGGAGGCTGGGCCGAGGCGTCATGACATCGGCCGCGCTGAGCCGCGCGAAGGTCAGGCTGCGGTCCAGCAGCGATGCGGTGCCCTCCTCGAGCACCCCGGCCAGCGCCGAGCGGCGGACCAGGCTGGAGAGCTCCTCGGCGGTGCGCGCGCCGGAGAGCTCTTCCTTCGGCTCGATGCCGATCAGCCGAAGCACGCCGTTCGCGCTGCCGTTGAGCACGGAGACCGCCGGGCGGAAGACCATGGTGAAGCCGACCTGGAACGGCATGACGAGCTTCGCGGTCTGCCGCGGAACGGCCAGCGCGAAGTTCTTCGGGATCAGCTCGCCGAGGATCATCGACAGGATCGTGGCGAACGTCACCGCGACGATGACCGCCACCGGCGAGGCGACGCTGTCGGGCCACCCCCACGCCGTGAAGACGGGGCGAAGGAGGTCGGAGATCGCCGGCTCCATCGCGTAACCGGTGAGCAGTGTCGTCAGCGTGATACCGAGCTGCGCGCTCGAGAGGTGCGTCGAGGTGATCCGCAGCGCGTTGATGGTCAGCGAAAGCCGGGATTCACCGGCGTCGCGACGCGCTTCGAGATCCGCGCGATCCAGGTTGACGAGCGCGAACTCGCTCGCCACGAACAGGCCGGTTCCGACCGTGAGCACAAGCCCCACGCCCAGCATGATGAACTCCATCACGCATCACCCCCCGCCATGGCGGGTGCGGGTCGATGGGGCGAGGGTCTGCAACTGGGGGGGTCGTCCATTGTGCCGACAAGTCTACGGGCCTCGGCGCCCGAAGCCTTCGTGATCCCGGCGCCGCCGGACCGGACCTCGACGCGGCAGTTTCCTGCGAGCGCGCCGTCTTCCTGCGAGCGCGCCGTCGCGATCCGCAGCGGTCGCAGGGATCTGCAGCACTCGGCGAACGACCGGGACTACCAGCTGACAGGGAGCGCCTTACCCTCTTCGTACCCGGCCGCGGACTGCAGGCCCACTCGGGCTCGGTCGTGGAACTCGGCGACCGAGGAGGCGCCGGCGTACGTGAACGAGGACCGCACGCCCGAGGTGATCATGTCGATCAGGTCCTCCAGGCCCGGGCGCAGCGGGTCGAGGTAGATCCTCGAGGACGAGATCCCCTCCGCGAACAGCTCCTTGCGCGCCAGCTCGTACGGGTCCAGGCGTCCGAACCGGTCATGCACGGCTTTGGTCGAGGCCATGCCCCACGACTCCTTGTACGACAGGCCGGCTCCGTCGACCTGCAGTTCGCCGGGGGCTTCGATCGTCCCCGCGAACCACGAGCCGATCATGACGGATGCCGCACCCGCGGCGAGCGCGAGTGCGACGTCTCGGGGGTGGCGCACTCCCCCGTCGGCCCAGACGTGGGCGCCCAGCATCCGTGCCGCCTCGGCCGTCTCGAGCACGGCGGAGAACTGCGGGCGGCCGACCGCCGTCATCATGCGGGTCGTGCACATCGCGCCGGGACCGACGCCGACCTTCAGGATGTCCGCTCCGGAGCGCACCAGGTCGCTCACGCCCTCGGCGGTGACGATGTTGCCCGCCGCGATCGGGATGCCGAGACCCAGGCCCGAGACGGTGCGCAGTGCCGCCAGCATCCCGTCCTGGTGCCCATGAGCAGTGTCCAGCACGAGCACGTCCACGCCGGCGGCAGCCAGCGCACGCGCCTTCGAGGCGACGTCTCCGTTGATGCCGACTGCGGCGGCCACGCTGAGTCGCCCCGATGCGTCGACCGCCGGCCGGTACAGCGTAGAGCGAAGAGCACTTCGCCGAGAGAGCGTGCCGACGACGAAGCCGTGGTGCAGCACGCACACCGTCTCGGCGCCGGCGCCGACGATCAGGTCGAAGGCGTGACGCGCGCTCTCGACGTCGTCCGCATCGATCGATGCCGTGCGCCCGCGTGCCAGGTCGCCCAGGCGCGCGTCGGGCAGGGCGGTGCCGAGCCTCGTGGCGGGCACGACACCGAGGACGCCATCGATGTTGAGGGGCCCAGCCGCCGCATGGGCCACGACGATGCCGTGGCCCTCGGTCGCCGGCAGCAGCCGCGCGGCATCCGCCACGGTCGCCTCGGGCGGGAGCACGAGGGGTGTGTCCCAGCGGACCGGCTGGTCCTTGACCCAGCGGATCGCGGCATCCAGCTCCTGCAGCGGCATGTCCTGCGGCAGCACGCCGAGTCCGCCACGACGCGCGAGAGTCGCGGCCAGGCGGGCCCCGGTGACCGAGTTCATGTTCGCCGAGACCAGCGGAATGGTCGTGTTCGTGCCGTCGCCGGGCGCCAGGTCGACATCCAGCCGGCTCGTCACCGAAGAGCGCCGCGGGACGAGGAAGACATCGGAGTACGTCAGGTCGACCTCGGGCTGCTCACCGTAGAACTCCATACCCGAAAGATTACTGACTCTTTCGGTACGGATGACGATGCGCAATTGCGTTCCGCCCTTCGGCGCCGGGGAAACGGACGCCAGACTGGGTTAGGCTTAACAGCCGTGCGTGAGGGCCATTTAGAGGCTCTGCACGCTCCAATCAGTCTTCATGAAAGCGGGCGATCGAGCGTGTCGAGCCAGGTCACGGGCGTCGGGGTGTCGAGCGAAGGAGAGTTCGGAGCCAACGAATGGCTCGTCGACGAACTCTACGAGCAGTACAAGGTCGACAAGAACTCAGTAGACAAGGCGTGGTGGCCGATCCTCGAGGCGTATCAGCCAGTGGACACGACGGCCACGCCGCCGGCTGAGGCGCCGCCCACCCCGGTCCCGGCACCCGCCGCCCCGGCACCCACCGCCGCCGCACCCGCGGCACCGAGCGAACCGAGGTCGGAGGGCGCGAGGCCCCCGGCACAGTCGTCCGACGCGCACCCGGTGACCGCGCCGATCGCCGTCATCGGCGCGACGCCGATCGCCCGCACGACGGCGCGGCCCGCGGCCCAGCAGCCGATTCCCGCGCAGGCCCCTGCCGTCGCGCCCTCGGCCGGAGCCGAGAACCCCGAAGACGACAAGGTCACCGTCCTCAAGGGCATGACCAAGACGCTCGCGGTGAACATGGACGAGTCGCTGACGGTTCCGACCGCGACGAGCGTGCGCACGATTCCGGCGAAGCTCATGATCGACAACCGCATCGTCATCAACAACCACATGTCGCGCACGCGCGGCGGCAAGATCAGCTTCACGCACCTGATCGGCTGGGCGCTGATCCGCACGCTCAAGGAGTTCCCGAGCCAGAACGTCTTCTATGCCGAGATCGACGGCAAGCCGTCGGTCGTGGCTCCCGCGCACATCAACCTCGGCATCGCCATCGACCTTCCCAAGCCCGACGGCACACGCGCCCTTCTGGTGCCGAGCATCAAGCGCGCTGACACGCTCACCTTCAGCGAGTACCTGGTCTCGTACGAAGACCTCATCTCACGAGCGCGCGGCAACAAGCTGACGGCCGCCGACTTCCAGGGCACGACGATCTCGCTCACCAACCCGGGCGGCATCGGCACCGTCCACTCGGTGCCGCGCCTCATGAAGGGCCAGGGCTGCATCGTCGGCGCCGGTGCGCTCGAATATCCCGCCGAGTTCCAGGGTGCGAGCGAGAAGACGCTCCACGAGCTCGCGATCGGCAAGACGATCACCCTCACCAGCACATACGACCACCGGGTCATTCAGGGTGCGGGCTCGGGCGAGTTCCTGAAGAAGGTGCACGAGCTGCTGATCGGCCAGCGCAACTTCTATGACGACATCTTCGCGGCGCTGCGCATCCCCTACGCGCCGATCCTCTGGGCCGCCGACATCAACGTCGACACGGCCGAGCGCGTCGACAAGACCTCCCGCGTGCAGGAGCTCATCAACGCATTCCGCGTGCGCGGGCATCTGATGGCAGACATCGATCCCCTGGAGTACGTGCAGCGCACGCACCCCGACCTGACGATCGAACAGCACGGCCTGACCTTCTGGGACCTGGACCGCGAGTTCGTCACGGGAGGCTTCGGCGGCAAGCGCCAGATGAAGCTCCGCGACATCCTCGGAGTCCTGCGCGACTCGTACTGCCGCACGATCGGCATCGAGTACATGCACATCCAGGACCCCGAGCAGCGCAGGTGGTTCCAGGAGCGCGTCGAGCTCAAGTACCAGAAGCCAGGCCACGACGAGCAGCTCCGCATCCTGAGCAAGCTCAACCAGGCAGAGGCGTTCGAGACGTTCCTGCAGACCAAGTACGTCGGTCAGAAGCGCTTCAGCCTCGAAGGCGGCGAGTCGCTGATCCCGCTCCTGGATGAGATCCTCCAGGGCGCGGCCGAGGCGGGGCTCGACGGCACGGCCATCGGCATGGCCCACCGCGGCCGCCTGAACGTGCTCACCAACATCGCCGGCAAGACCTACGGTCAGGTCTTCCGCGAGTTCGAGGGCTCCGTGGCCGTCGGAAGCAAGAGCGGTTCGGGCGATGTGAAGTACCACCTGGGCACCGAGGGCACGTTCGTCGACGACCGGGGCGAGGAGCTGCCGGTCTACATCGCGGCCAACCCCTCGCACCTCGAGACCGTCGACGGCGTGCTCGAGGGCATCGTCCGGGCCAAGCAGGACCGCAAGCCCATCGGGACGTTCTCGTGGCTGCCGATCCTGGTGCACGGCGACGCCGCCTTCGCAGGTCAGGGCGTGGTGGTCGAGACCCTGCAGATGTCGCAGCTGCGCGGCTACCGCACCGGCGGCACGATCCACGTGGTCGTCAACAACCAGGTCGGCTTCACGACCGTCCCGCAGGACGCGCGCACCTCGGTCTACGCGACGGATGTGGCCAAGACGATCCAGGCTCCCATCTTCCACGTGAACGGCGACGACCCCGAGGCGGTCGTGCGCGTCTCGCAGCTCGCGTTCGCGTACCGGCAGCGCTGGCACCGCGACGTCGTGATCGACCTCGTGTGCTACCGCCGACGCGGGCACAACGAGGGCGACGACCCCTCGATGACCCAGCCGCTCATGACGAACCTGATCGAGGCGAAGCGCTCGGTGCGCCGCCTGTATGTCGAGGCGCTCGTCGGTCGCGGTGACATCACCGAGGAGGAGTACGAGCAGGCCAAGCGCGACTTCCAGAACGGCCTCGAGATCGCCTTCGCCGAAACGCACGCCGCCGAGACCGGCACCTTGCCCGTCGTGGCGGACGTCCAGGTCGAACCGGCCGTCGGTTCGCCCGAGACGACCGGCGTCTCTCGCGAGATCGTGCACATGATCGGCGACGCGTTCTTGAACAAGCCCGATGGCTTCACGGTGCACACCAAGCTGCAGCAGCTGCTGGAGAGGCGCCTCGACATGAGCCGCAACGGAGGGATCGACTGGGCCTTCTCGGAGCTGCTGGCCTTCGGTTCGCTGCTGGTCGAAGGCACGGCGGTCCGTCTCGCCGGCCAGGACTCGCGACGTGGCACGTTCGTTCAGCGCCATTCCGTGCTGCACGACCGCGCGAACGGCCAGGAGTGGATCCCGCTCACCAACCTCAGCGACACGCAGGGCAAGTTCTGGGTGTACGACTCGCTGCTCAGCGAGTACGCGGCGCTCGGGTTCGAGTACGGCTACTCGGTCGAGCGCGCGGACGCGCTCGTGCTCTGGGAGGCGCAGTTCGGTGACTTCACCAACGCAGCCCAGTCCGTGCTCGACGAGTTCATCTCCTCAGCAGAGCAGAAGTGGGGCCAGCTCTCCAGCGTCGTGCTGCTGCTCCCCCACGGCTACGAAGGCCAGGGTCCCGACCATTCCTCGGCGCGCATCGAGAGATATCTGCAGATGTGTGCGCAGGACAACATGACCGTCGCGCGCCCGTCGACTCCGGCGTCGTACTTCCACCTGCTGCGCCGGCAGGCGTACGCCCGCCCGCGCCGCCCGCTGATCGTGTTCACGCCGAAGGCCATGCTGCGCCTGCGCGGCGCGACCAGCCCGGTCGACGCGTTCCTGACGGGCAGGTTCGAGCCGGTGCTGGACGATGACCGGAGCCTGGACCGCGCCTCCGTCAAGCGAGTGCTGCTGCACGCCGGCAAGATCCACTGGGATCTGAGGGCCGAACTGGAGAAGAACCCCAACCCCGAGATCGCCCTCGTGCGGCTCGAGCAGTACTTCCCGGCCCCGACCGACGAGCTGAACGCCGCGCTGGACAGCTACCCGAACGCGGAGCTGTTCTGGGTGCAGGACGAGCCCGAGAACCAGGGCGCGTGGCCCTTCATCGCGCTCGAGGTCGTCAAGCATCTGCATGGCCGAACGATCCGTCGAATCTCGCGCGCTGCCGCAGCCTCGACGGCGACCGGCTCACCGAAGGTGCACGCGCTCGAGCAGGCGGCGATCCTCAAGCAGGCGGTCACGCTCTAGCGTGGATCGGTCAGTTGGCGACCGGCACCGCGCGCAGGCGCTCGAGCACCTGATCACGCAGCTCTTCGGGCGCCGTCTCCTTGCATGCCCGCGCGACCACGTCGGTCAGCGTGCGGGCGACCAGCGCCTCGTCCTGGCAGCTCGCGCAATTCTCGAGATGCTCGGCGATGTCGGTCTGCGAGGTCTTGCACACCTCGTGCCGAAGGTACTCCTCGAGGTCGCGTCGCGCCTTCTCACAACCGCAGTCGGTCATTTCTTGCCCCCTGTGGCAGCCGCGCTGATTCCCCGCTCGGCCGCATAGTCCGCCAGCAGCTCACGAAGCATTCGCCTGCCACGATGCAGGCGGCTCATGACCGTGCCGATGGGTGTCTTCATGATGTCGGCGATCTCCTGATAGGCGAAGCCCTCGACGTCTGCGAGGTACACCGCCAGCCGGAAGTCCTCGGGGATCGCCTGCAGCGCGTCCTTGACGACGGATGCCGGCATCCGATCGATCGCCTCGGCTTCCGCCGACCTGCTGCTGGTCGCCGTGGTCGACTCCGCGCCGCCCAGCTGCCAGTCCTCGAGTTCATCGATCGTGCCCTGATAGGGCTCGCGCTGCTTCTTGCGATAGATGTTGATATAGGTGTTGGTGAGGATGCGGTACAGCCACGCTTTGAGGTTGGTCCCCTGTGTGAAGGTGGCCCACGACGCGAACGCCTTGACGAAGGTCTCCTGCACCAGGTCAGCGGCATCCGAGGGATTGCGCGTCATGCGCATCGCCGCCGCGTAGAGCTGGTCCATGAAGGGCAACGCCTGAACCTCGAACTGCGTGCGGGCGTCGGTGACAGCTTCTGGCTCGTCATTCATCACCCGCAAGTCTACGGCGGCGGGATCCCAGCCCACGTCTACCTGATCGAGGTCGTCCAGCTCGGAGCGATCGAGCGTGGTGATCATCGTGCTCCTGTTCTGCCGGGTGCCCGCGGACGATCGTCTGCAGCGGTTCAGTAGGGTAGAACCCGATGACAGGTGACCGGTATTCCCAGATATCCGCACCGGCTGCGCGCGGGCGCTGGCACGCGCCCACCGCGGGCGGTCCGCTGCGCGCGACGGTCACCGTTCCCGGATCGAAATCGCTCACGAATCGCGAGCTGATCCTCGCCGCTCTGGCCGACGGACCGAGCCGCCTGGCGGCGCCCCTGCACTCCGACGACTCTGCGCGCATGATCGATGCGCTGCGCACCCTCGGAGTCGACGTCGAAGCGACCCCGGGCACCGCCCGGTACGGCGACGACCTCATCGTGACACCCGTCTGGCCGCTGCAGGGCTCGACCGTGGTCGACTGCGGCCAGGCCGGCACCGTGATGCGATTCGTCGCCGGTCTCGCGGGCTTCGCCCGCGGCGACGTCACACTGACCGCCCACGAGAGCGCCCTGCACCGGCCCATGGGCACGATGATCAAGGCTCTGCGCGACGTCGGTGTCGACATCGACGACGGCGGGCACTGGTCGCTCCCCTTCATCGTGCGCGGTCACGGACACGTGCGCGGCGGCGAGGTCGTCGTCGACGCGAGCGCCTCCAGCCAGTTCGTCTCGGGTCTGCTGCTGGCAGCCCCCCGCTTCGACGTGGGCCTGCACCTGATCCACCGCGGCGAGCGCCTGCCGAGCATGCCGCACATCGACATGACGATCGAATCGCTCGCCCACCGCGGCGTGCACGTCGAGCGCCCCGCCCCCGGCGAGTGGGTCGTCCCCGCCGGGTCGGTCCGCGCGAAGGACATCGCCATCGAGCCCGACTTGTCCAATGCCGCACCGTTCCTGGCAGCGGCGATGATCGCCGGCGGTAGCGTGGCGGTGACCGGATGGCCGGCCCACTCGTCACAGCCCGGCGCCATGCTCACCGAGATCCTGACGCTCATGGGGGCCCGCGCTGTGCGGCGCGGCGGCTCGCTCACCGTCACGGGAGGCACCCGCATCGCCGGGGTCGACCTCGACCTGTCGGCCGTCGGCGAGCTCACCCCGACGCTCGTCGCCCTCGCGGCCTTCGCCGACTCGGAGAGCACCTTCTACGGGATCGGCCACATCCGCGGCCATGAGACCGACCGCATCGCAGCCCTGGTCGGCGAGCTGCGCGCGCTCGGCGGAGAGGCGCACGAACTGGCGGACGGCATCCGGATCGTGCCGCGGCCACTGCACGGCGGCACCTGGCGGGCGCACCACGACCACCGGCTCGCCACGACCGGGGCGCTGATCGGGCTCGCAGTCGAGGGCGTCGAGATCGACGACATCGGCACGACCGCCAAGACGATGCCCGAGTTCCCTCAGCTCTGGCAGGACATGCTCGCCGGCTCACCCGACGACGCCCACGCGGAGCCGCTGCACGATCTGGCATCCTAGGGTGGTCCTCACACCGTGAGCTGGCTCGAGGACGACGACGACGACGAGAACGAGTTCGACGAGACGACGCTGAGAGCACGGCCCAACCCGAAGGCGAATCGCCCGCGCACGAAGCGCCGCCCGGCGCACGCCGACGCTGTCATCGCCCGGGTGCTGGGGGTGGACCGCGGCCGTTACACGGTGCTCGCCGACGAAGACGGACCCGACGAGCGCCGTGTGCTCGCCACGCGGGCGCGCGAACTGCGCCGGATGCAGATCGTCACCGGCGATCGCGCGCGCATCGTCGGCGACCAGTCCGGCTCGGAGGGGACGCTCGCCCGGATCATCGGCATCGAGGATCGCACGTCGCTGCTGCGTCGCTCGGCCGATGACACCGACCAGGTGGAGCGTGTCATCGTCGCCAACGCCGACCAGATGCTCGTCGTCGTCGCCGCGGCCGACCCCGAGCCGCGCGAGCGACTCGTCGACCGCTACCTGGTCGCGGCGCTGGATGCCGGGGTGCGCCCGCTCCTCGTGGTGACCAAGACCGACCTGGCCGATCCGTCGGAGTTCCTCGCGCACTTCGAGGGCCTGGATCTCGAAGTGTTCACGAGCGCTCAGGAGGACATGCCCCTCGAGCGCATCGGAGCTCAGCTGATCGGCCACTCCACCGTCTTCGTCGGTCACTCCGGCGTGGGCAAGTCGACGCTCGTGAACGCCCTCGTCCCGAGCGCGATGCGCGCCACCGGACACGTCAACGAGGTCACCGGCCGCGGCCGGCACACCTCCTCTTCCACCGTCTCGCTGCGCTACCGCGGCGACGGCGGCAATGGGTGGGTCATCGACACCCCTGGGGTGCGCTCGTTCGGGCTCGGTCACGTCGATCCGGCCAACATCCTCGGCGCCTTCACGGAGCTCGCCGAGATCGCGAAGGACTGTCCGCGCGGCTGCACGCACCTCCCCGACGCCCCCGACTGCGCGATCGTCGAAGCCGCGGCAGAAGGCCGGCTCGGACCTAACGGGGCGGCGCGCCTCGACTCCCTGCAGCGGCTGCTGCTGACGTTCGCCGGCTCGCACTGATCAGCATCCGGGGTCCGTATCCTGGAACGATGAGCTCAGTCGTCCTCGAACCAGGAACCGCCGCCCCCGACTTCACTCTGCCCGACCACGATGAGAAGCCGGTCACCCTCAGCGACCTGCGCGGTCAGGGCGTCGTGCTGTTCTTCTACCCCGAGGCGATGACCCCGGGCTGCACGACCGAGGCCTGCGACTTCCGCGACAGTCTCGCTGCGCTGCAGGCCGCCGGCTACACGGTGCTCGGCATCTCGCCCGACCAGCCCGACAAACTCCGCCGGTTCCGCGAGCGCGACGCACTCACCTACGGCCTGCTGAGCGACCCCGGGCATGTCGCCCTCGATGCGTACGGCACCTGGGGCGAGAAGAGCAATTACGGCAGGACCTATCAGGGCGTCATCCGCTCGACGTTCGTGATCGACGTCGACGGCACCGTGCAGCACGCGCTTTACAACGTAAAGGCCACCGGCCACGTCGCCCGGGTGCGCAAGCTCATCGGCCTCGAGCAGTAGAACTACTCGGATGCCGTGCCGCGTGCCTCACGGCCGGCTGCGCGCACCGCGAGCAGGAGCAGCACGAGCGTCACGACCGCCGGCAGCGCGAGAGCCAAGCCCGTCACCAGGTCCGCATAGGCACCGGTGACCGCACCGAGCGCGACCGCCAGAATCAGCAGCTGGGTGACGATGCCGCCCGAGCGCCCCCACGACTGGCCACGCCAGGTGGCCAGCGCGAACGCGATGACGGCGACCGCGCCGACGGCGGTGAGCACGATCAGGGCGATCGCACTCTCGACGGAGTCGGTGTCGCCCGCGCTGAGCGCCCAGACCTGCCAGATCACCAGAGCGACGATCGCCATGCCTTCGAGCGCCAGAAGGACCGCAGCGATTCGGCCAGCCGCGTGTGTGGGCATCCGCCAGATCTCCGTTTCATTGGTGGAGGAGCGGTAGAACCGGCTCCTCCGCTGAGCGAATGCTCAGCAACTGCACCCATACCCGCCCGAACCCTTGATTCGCACCCACCCCTTGTGGGACGATTAACAAAGCCGTGTGCTCCCACAGCGAGGTGGGGCGAGCGAACTCGCATCTCCCACAGGGTATCGGACCCGAATCCGGGCTCTGAACACCCATCATCATCAAGGAGCACCACCATGGACTGGCGCGATAAGGCCGCCTGCCTGACCGTCGACCCCGAGCTGTTCTTCCCCGTGGGGAACACCGGCCCGGCCGTCGATCAGATCGAGAAGGCCAAGTCGGTCTGCGCACGTTGCACCGTGACGGAGATCTGTCTGCAGTACGCCCTCGAGACGGCGCAGGACTCCGGCGTATGGGGTGGGCTGTCCGAAGACGAGCGGCGGGCGCTGAAGCGCCGCGCTGCGCGCGCGCGCCGGGCTTCCTGACGGCGCCGTTCCTAGATCAGCTCGCGCTCGATGTAGCGCATCGGGATGTCGATCGTGACCTCGGTGCCGCTGCCCATCACCGTGTGCCAATCGATCGTGCCCCCCAGCTCACCCTGGATCAGGGTGCGCACGATCTGGGTGCCGAGGCCCCTGCCGACGTGGCCTTCCGGCAGACCCGAGCCGCTGTCGCGCACGCGGACGGCGAGGTTGTCCTCGCCGCGCTCGGCGATGATCTCGACGTCGCCCTCCCGCCCGGCGAGCCCGTGCTCGACGGCGTTCGTGACGAGTTCGGTGAGGGCGAGCGCGAGCGGCGTCGCGTACTCGCTCGGCAGGGTGCCGAACTTGCCGGTCGACCGCGTCCGCGCGCGGGTGTTCGGCGCCGCGGCGACCTCGGCCACGAGCTTCAGGACGCGGTCGAAGACGTTGTCGAAGTCCACGGTCTGCGACAGCCCCTCAGAGAGGGTGTCGTGCACGACGGCGATCGCGGCAACCCGGCGCATGGCCTGCGTGAGGGCCTCGCGCGCCTCTTCCGAATGCGAGCGGCGCGCCTGGATGCGCAGGAGCGACGCGACGGTCTGCAGGTTGTTCTTGACGCGGTGATGGATCTCGCGGATCGTCGCGTCCTTCGTGATGAGCTCCTGCTCCTGGTGACGCAGCTCGGTCACATCGCGGCACAACACGATCGCGCCGATGCGGTCGCCGTGGTCGCGCAGCGGAATCGTCCGCAGCGACACGGTGACGCCGCGGGCCTCGATGTCGATGCGCCAGGGCGCACGCCCGGTCACCACGAGAGGCAGCGACTCGTCGAACTGGCGCTTGGCGGGGAGGATGCGGGTGGTCACCTCGATGAGCGACTCGCCTTCCAGCTCGTCATCGAAACCCATGCGGTTGAACGCCGACAGCGCATTCGGGCTGGCGAAAGTCGTGATCCCGTCGACGTCGAGTCGCACGAGACCGTCCGAGGCGCGCGGTGCGCCGCGACGCGGGGCGGTCGGAGCCGAGAGGTCGGGGAACTCCCCCGATGAGATCATGCCGAACAGGTCGTCGGCGCAGTCGTTGAACGTGATCTGCTGCCGCGACGGCGTGCGGGTCTCGCCGAGGTTCGTGTGGCGCGTCAGCACCCCGATCGTGGCCGCCGGAGCGCCGTTGTGCGTCCGCACGATAGGGACCGCGCGCACGCGCGTCGGTGTCTCCTCGAACCAGTCGGGCGAGGCGGAATCGACGATCCGCGCACTCTGGAATGCCCCGTGGACCTGGGTTCGCCACTGCGGGCGCACGTGGCCCCCGACGATGTCGCGGTAGAACAGCGTCGCCGCCCCGCCGGGGCGGGTGTGCGCGACCGCGACGAACGAGTCCTCGTCGGTGGGCACCCAGATGACGATGTCGGCGAACGCGAGGTCTGCCAGAAGCTGGCCATCGCCGGCCAGGCGGTGCAGCCACTCGACGTCGGCTTCGCTGGACCGGCCCTGAGCGTAGACGAGATCGCTGAGCGTCGACACTCCTCAAGGCTACCGCCGAAAGGCCCGCCCGCTAGGAGAGCACGGCCCGCCTCTCGCGGCGGCGCCCGGAGCGCCGGATGCCGCGACCCGCGTCCGCGACAGGTGCGACAGCTTCGCCGACGAACCTGCGCAGCGCGAGCGGGATGGGCGACCGCGGCGCGACATCGGCGATCGGGCGGGCCGCCAGGAGCGCGGCATCCGCCGCCCGAGGATCGGTCGGAACGAACCAGACGTCGGTGATCCCCCCGAAGCGGTCCAGGGTTCGGCGCACCTGCCCGCGAGCATCGACGCCGAGGGCTCCGGGGCGCAAGCGGTTCGCGAGGACCGCGACCGGCGTGGCGCCGATCGTCGCCCGCAGCTCCGGGTATGCGCGCAGGAACCGGGAGATGCCCAGCGGGTCGGCCGCGGCGACCGCCACGACCAGATCTGCGGCGCGCAGTGCCGCTATGGTGGCGGCGTTTCGCCGCGGACCATCCAGGTCGCTCACGATCTCTTCGTCCCGTTCCAGCGGCGCAGCCACGTCCACGACCGTGTAGTCGGCCCACTCGCGACACGCGCCCAGCGCCGCTGCGACGCGGGACTGGCTGAGCTCGGGCCAGCGCGACGGACGATTCAGTCCGGTGAGCACGTCGACGCCGCTGCTGCCGATCGGGGCGCTGATGCGGGTCAGCTCGCGCGCGTCCAGTCCACCCAGCTCGCCCTGACGGCAGGCGGCGGCGAAACCCGGCGCCTCGTCGGCGAGGCCGAGCGCCAGCGCGATCGACGGAGCATGGGAGTCGGCATCCACGAGGCCGACGTGTCGTCCCCCGCGGGCGAGCTCGACGGCGAGCTCGATCGCGACGGTCGAGCGGCCCGGCGAGCCGGCCGGCCCCCACACCGCGATCACGCGCGGCCCGCGTGACGCGGCCGAAGCGGCGTCTTCGAGCTCACGAGCGGAAAGCATCGGCGGTGCTGCGAGCCGCTCCGCGAGCTGCCACGCCTCCACCCCGAGCGGCATGGGCGGCTCGAGGCCGAACGTCGCGGCGATCTGTTCCTCGGCGGCAGCAGCGGCGAGCGGGACGATGCGCACCGCTCGCCGATCGCACGCAGCCACAACGACGGCGTTCACGGTTGCGCGCGTCGTCTCCAGCACCAGAGCATCGGCTTCGGCGAGCGCCTCGGCGATTGCAGCGGATCCGCGCACCCCCCGCTCGCGGTCCCGCTCGAGCGGGTCGGCGTCGATTCCGCCGTCGTCGATCGCAGAAGCGGGGGCGGATGCCGCGACCACGGCGACGACGGCGATCCCTTCAGCCTCGAGCCCTTCGGCGAGGTCGCTGCCGTACGGCTCGTCGACCGCCACGATGACCCTCACTGGGCCGCTCCGGTGCGCGGCACCACCGAGAGGGCGGATTCGTCGGCCATCGCGGCGAGCGTCGCGGCGACGTCTGCGCGCGGGATGACGATCTCGAGAGCGGCCGAGCCGCCGCCGATCATCGAATCGTCGCGGGTCACCGACACGACCGTCGCGTCGGCCACCAGGATGCGCGGCACGTCGTAGCTGCCGCGTTCGATGAGCGGGGCGGCCCAGACTTCGACGACCGACCCGGCGCGCACCGAGCCGGGAACATCCACGGCACTGCGCAGCACGACGCTGGTGGTGCGCACCGCGTCCGCATCGCCCACCGCGCTCTGCGGCACCAGTTCGCCGGATTCGATCGTGCGGGTGGCGACCAGGCCGTCGGCGAGCCCATCAGGCTGCAGGTAGGCTGCGCCCACCTGCCCCAGCGACACGTCGACCAGGCGCACGTCGTCGCTCGAGATCGCCTCGCCGGGAACGATCGTGCGGTTCGCGGCGAACGCCGGCGCGGTCTGCCGCGACGCCGAGACGACGAGCCAGACGCCGGCCACCGAGGCGGCCACGAGCAGGATGCCGAGGAAGAACCGGGCATCCCCCCAGAACGCGCGAGTCCGAGGGCGGGCGGTGTCGAGTGAGGTCATGGGTCCATCGTGACGCAGACCGCGAAACGGGCGCCGCGGTTATCCACAGCGCATGCGATGCCCGGACTCCCCGATCCGCGAGCGTCATAATGGGGGCATGCCCGATATCCCGATATCCGACATGCGCCTGCTGGCTCCGGCCCAAGTGGCCGAGGTGCTCGGCGTGTCGATCGACGAGGTGATGGCCCTCGTCGAGCAGGCGCGCCTGCGCGGGATGCGCGTCGGGTCGCCCGCGCGCTGGCGGGTCGAGGCGGCGAGCGTGTCGGAGTACCTCGACGAGCAGGCCGAGGAAGCCCGGCGCATGGCGCTGTGGCGGCAGTCGAACGAGGCGAGCTTCCCCGAACTGTGGGGCACAGGAGTCGTCCGCAACGCGGACTGACGCCGGCTCCGGGGGCTCAGGCCAGCGTGGCCCCGGCATCGAGGCGGATCCAGGCGACCGCCGCGAAAGGCACGATGCGATGGCCGGTGACCTCGCTCGCGCGTCTCGGGGTTCCCGGCTCGTGCAGGGCGATGTCGAGGTGATCGGCCCCGGCACGGTCGATCGTGCCCGCCAGGATGCGTCCGTGGGTCAGATGCACGGTCACGCCGATGCGGCGGCGCACCAGGTCGCGAGCGAGGAAGCCCAGGCTCAGCCGGTCGGCGAGCGCAGAACGCGCGGGCGCGGGGCGCGCACTGCGCAGCACATCGGCGTGCGGCATCCCGATCGAGGCGATCGAGGCGAACGGAACCACCAGCGCGCCCGAACGACCGCCGTCCAGAGCGACCCAGTCGGCGCCGACTCCGGTCACCTCTGCCGCCAGAACGGTGCCGTCGGCCAGGTCGAACGACGGTGGCACTGCGTCGCGCTCGCGATCGACGAGCATGCTCAGCCGCTCGCGGAGGGCGACGCGGGACAGCCGCAGCCGCTCGGCTTCGGTGTCGAGCGCGGCACGCTCTGCCTCCCACTCCGAGGCGAGCTGACCTTCGAGGTCGTCGAAGAAGTTCTCCCAGCGCACTCAGCGAGAGTAGGGCAGATCATCACGACTCGATGAGAAGTTCTCCACAGGTGCCCGTTCAGGCTGTTCCTGTGAACTTGCCGTGTGCTCTAATCTTCCGCAGGACATCCTCGTCGAGATTGGCTTTCATGGCAACGACGCCTTCGCGCATCCCCCGCGCATACGCCCCGCCCGTCGGCGCGTTCGAACTCTCGGAGTTCTTCGCACCGCAGCGCACCCCATCAGCGGATCTGCCCGACCCCGAGCCGTTCCTGCGCAACATCACGCTCGGAGTGCTCGAGGTCTTCGCAGGAGTGCGCGAGGTGGACCAGCTCGCGCGCTGGCTGACCGAGGACGCCTATCGCAAGCTGCTGACGCGCGCCAACCTCGCAGCCCGCGCCCGCAGCGCACGCGGCGTACCCGCGATCCGGCCGGTCTACGCCCTGCGCTCGGTGCACCACTCCTCCCCCGCCGACAGCGTGGTCGAAGCCGTCGTAGTGGTGCAGGGCGCCGCGCGGACGCGCTCGGTCGCCCTACGGCTGGAGGGCTTGGACGGGCGCTGGCGGGCGACTTCGCTCGCGATCCTGTGACCCGCGGCAGGCCGCCCCAGCATCGTGGCGGAGGGCCGGTCGGTTCAGCCCGATAGCAGCGGCGCCACGACAGAAGCTCTCGCGAGCCGCCGAGAAGGGCGTGACGGCGAGGCTATTGGCGATACGACGAGAGGAAGTTCCCGAGCCGTTCGATCGCTTCGGAGAGCACGCGCGCCTCGGGCAGCGTGACGATGCGCACGTGGTCGGGGGTCGGCCAGTTGAAGCCGGTGCCCTGCACGAGCAGGACGTGCTCGGCGACGAGGAAGTCGTAGACGAACTTGGCGTCGTCGCGGATCTCGTGTACCTCCGGGTCGAACCGCGGGAACGCGTAGAGAGCGCCCTCGGGCTTGACGCAGCTGACGCCCGGGATGGCCTCGAGGCTCTCCCACGCGGCATCCCGCTGCTCGTGCAACCGCCCCGACGGCCCGATCAGCGCGTCGATCGACTGCACGCCCGACAGCGCGGCCTGCACCGCGTGCTGCGCCGGCACGTTCGGGCAGAGCCGCGTCGAGGCCAGAAGGGTGATTCCCTCGAGGAAGCCACGTGCGTGCCCCTTCGGTCCGGTGATGACCAGCCAGCCCGACCGGTAGCCCGCCACGCGGTAGGTCTTCGACAGCCCGTTGAAGGTCAGCACGAGCAGATCGGGCGCGACCGCGGCCATCGGAATGTGCTCGGCACCGTCGAACAGGATGCGGTCGTAGATCTCGTCCGAGAGCACGAGCAGCGAGTTCTCCCGGGCGATGTCGGCGATGCCCTGCAGGATCTCGCGCGAGTACACCGCGCCCGTCGGGTTGTTCGGGTTGATCACCACGATCGCCTTGGTGCGCGGCGTCACCTTCGACCGGATGTCTTCGAGGTCGGGCTGCCATCCGTTCGCCTCATCGGCGAGGTAGTGCACCGGAGTGCCGCCGCCCAGGCTCGTCATGGCCGTCCACAGCGGGTAGTCCGGCGCCGGGATGAGCACCTCGTCGCCCTCGTCGAGCAGTGCCTGCATCACCATCGTGATGAGTTCGGACACGCCGTTGCCGAGATAGACGTCGTCGGGCCCGAACAGCGGGAAGGTCGGGTCCTGCTCGTAGCGGTACACGACCGCCCGCCGTGCGGAGATGATGCCGCGGCTGTCGCTGTAGCCGTGCGCGTGCGGAACGGCCTCGATCATGTCGCGCACGATCTGGAACGGGGCCTCGAAGCCGAACGCCGCCGGGTTGCCGGTGTTGAGCTTGAGGATCGTGTGGCCCTCGTTCTCGAGCCGATCGGCCTCGACGAGCGCCTGGCCGCGGATCTCGTAGAGGACGTCCTTGAGCTTGCTCGACTGATCGAGGATGCGGAGGTGGCTCATCGGTTCAGGATAGTCCGCACCCGATGCGGCCAATCGCCAGGCGCTGGACTGCACGCCGATGACCGACCCGGGTCAGCGGCGCAGACGGCCGGCGCGCCGGGCCGAGACGATCTGGAAGACCAGGGTCGCCGCGATCGCGATGAGGAACACCGCGGAGGCGATCACGTTCGCCTGCGGCGGGATGCCGCGCTGCGCGGCCACGTAGATGTATACCGGGAAGGTCTGCACCGTGCCGGAGGTGAAGTAGGTGATGATGAAGTCGTCGAAGCTGAGGCTGAACGACAGCAGCGCCGCGGCGACGATCCCCGGCAGCAGCAGCGGGAACGTGATGCGCCAGAACACGGCGCGCGGCGACCCGTAAAGGTCGCGTCCCGCCTCCTCCAATGCCGGATCCAGCGAGAGCACCCGCGCGCGCACGGTCACCACGACGAAGCTCAGGCAGAACATCGTGTGGGCGATGATGATCGTCCCCAGGCCCTTCGCTACGCCGATCGTGAGGAACTGCGATGCGAGTCCCGCGCCGATCACGACCTCGGGGGTGGCCATCGGGAGGAACAGCAGCAGGCTGATCGAGCTGCGCGCGCGGAACCGGTAGCGCACCAGGGCGAGTGCGATCATCGTGCCCAGCGTCGTGGCGATGAGCGTGGCGATCGCGCCCACCAGCAGGCTGTTGCCGAATGCCACGCACACGTCGGGCTGCGAGCAGACCGTCAGCCAGTTCTCCAGCGTGAACCCGTTCCAGGAGATGTTCGAGCGGTTGGCGTCGTTGAACGAGAAGGCGAACGTGTACACGATCGGGATCAGCAGGATCAGGAACGCGACCGTCACGTAGGTCGGCAGCAGCCAGGTGCCCAGCGGAGTGCGGCGGCGGGATGCGACCGCGGTCCGGGTCGCGCCGGGGGTCTGCGCGGCGGTCACAGCAGGTCGTCCGTTCCCGTGCGCCGCACGTAGAAACCGACGATCACGACGATCACCGCCATCAGCAGGATCGACAGGGCGGCCGCCTGCGGATAGTTCACCGTGATGAGGAACTTCGACTGGATGACGTTTCCGATCATGGCGGTCCCCGGCCCGCCGAGAAACGACTGGCTGGCGTTGACGTAGTCGCCGGCCGCCGGGATGAAGGTCAGCAGCGTGCCGGAGATCACCCCGGGCAGCGACAGGGGGAAGGTGACCTTCCAGAACGTGCTCGCGTTGCTGGCGTACAGATCGTTGCCCGCCTCGATCAGGCGCTTGTCGAGACGGTCGAGCGAGGCGAACAGCGGCAGCGTCATGAACGGGATGAAGTTGTAGGTCAGTCCGAACACGACCGCGAACGGCGTGCCGGTGATGTGGTCCTGCGGTCCCATCAGACCGACGAACTGCAGCATGCCCACGACGGGGCCCTCGTCGGAGAGGATCTGCTTCCACGCCAGTGTCCGCAGCAGGAAGGAGATGAAGAACGGGGCGATCACCAGCACGAGCAGAAGATTGCGCAGGAGCTTGCGCTCGCGGATCGTCACGCCGATGAAGTACGCGATCGGGTAGCTGATCAGCAGCGCGAACACCGTCGCGAGCAGGGCATACCAGAACGAGCGGAGGAACTGCGGCCAGTACGCCGCGATCACGTCGACGTAGTTCTGCCAGTAGAACGCGTAGTAGTAGCCGCCGTATGTCGTCGTGTCGTTGACGCCGAACGACGTGATCAGCAGCGACACGAACGGCACCAGGAAGAACAGCGCGAGGTACGCCAGCCCCGGCACCAGCAGTGCGAGCGCGATCAGGCCGCCGCGCCGCTGCTCGGGTTCGCGCGGAGCCTGGGTGCCCGCCGGAACGAGCGCCGAGATCGCCATCTCAGGCGGCTCCGCCTGAAATCGGCAGGCTGTCCCCGAGCACCTCGTCGGGCTCCTCGCCGCGCGACGCCTCTGCGGCCTCTACCCGAGCCGCGGCGTCCAGTCCGAACGTGTGCTCCCGCCGCCACGCCACCCACACCTCGGAGCCCGTCGTGAACACCGAGCCGAACACCATGTTCTGCTCGAACACCGTCACTTCGCCCAAGCCCGGGATCTCGAGGATGTACTGCGTGCTGGCGCCCGCGAACGATACGTCCACGATGCGCCCCGGACCGAGGACGTTCTCCAGCCCATCGCGGGCGGGCTCTTCGCTCAGCAGCCGAAGCTTCTCCGGCCGAACACCGGCCGTGATCGCGCCGGAAGCGACTACCGCGCGCTCCTGCGGCATCGCGACGACGCCGCCGGCCGTCCGCGCGGTGATGAGGCCCCCCGACGTCGACTCGACCTCGGCCGGAAAGAGATTGGACTGGCCGAGGAAGCTGGCCACGAACCCCGTCCGCGGCAGCTCGTACAGCTCCTGGGGCGAGCCGAGCTGCTCGATGCGCCCGTGGTTCATCACCGCCACCGTGTCGGCCATCGTCATGGCCTCCTCCTGGTCGTGCGTGACATGCAGGAAGGTCAGCCCGACCTCGGCCTGGATGGACTTGAGCTCGAGCTGCATCTGGCGGCGCAGTTTCAGATCGAGCGCGCCGAGCGGCTCGTCCAGCAGCAGCAGAGCGGGCCGGTTCACGATCGCGCGAGCCAGCGCGACGCGCTGCTGCTGGCCGCCCGAGAGCTGACTGGGGCGGCGGCTTGCGACGTGGTCGAGTTCGACGAGGCGGAGCGCCTCGTGCGCCTTGGCTGCGGCATCCGGCACTCTGCGCTGCTTGAGGCCGAACTCCACATTCTGGATCACCGTCATGTGCGGGAACAGCGCGTAGCTCTGGAACACCGTGTTGACCGGTCGCTTGTGCGGCTTCACCGCGGTCACGT
The DNA here is from genome assembly GCF_011620715.1 of Microbacterium sp. Taxonomy (GTDB): domain Bacteria; phylum Actinomycetota; class Actinomycetes; order Actinomycetales; family Microbacteriaceae; genus Microbacterium. Next base: position 49,414 of record NZ_WOYP01000086.1, read on the forward strand.
CCTGGCCGCCGATGAGGATGCGGCCGGCGGTCGGGTCTTCCAGCCCGGCGACCAGGCGCAGCGTGGTCGTCTTGCCGCAGCCCGAGGGCCCGAGCAGCGCGAAGAACGACCCTGCCGGGATGAGCAGGTCCAGCTCCTCGATCGCGGTGAACCCGGGGAAGGTCTTGCGGATGCCCTCGAGCTGCAGATCAGCGCCGGATTCGGCGAATGCTCCCGCTGTCATACTCAGGCGCCGAGGCCGACGGCCTCGAACTGGGAGTTGTACTTCAGCTGTTCCTCGTTCGTGAGGGTGCGGAAGATGTGCGCCTGCGCCAGTGTCTCCTCATTCGGGAAGATCAGCTGGTTCTCGACGAGGCTGGGATCGAGCTCGGCCATCGCCTCCTGGGCGCCCGCGACGGGCGTGATGTAGTTGACCCACGCCGCGACCTCGGCCGCGACCGCGGGGTCGTAGTAGTAGTCGATGAGCTTCTCGACATTGCTCTTCTGCTGCGAGCCGATCGGGATCATGAAGTTGTCGCTCCACAGCGTTCCGCCCGAGTCGGGCAGCGCGAATCCGAACTTGTCGCCGACCTCGGCGTTGATCGCCGTGATATCACCCGACCAGACGATCGCCGCCAGGGTGTCTTCGTTCTTCAGATCGTCGGCGTAGGAGTTGCCCTTGATGTTGCGGATCTGGCCGCTCGAGACCTGCTCCGCGAACACGTCGAGTGCGTTCTGGAACTCGGTGTCGCCCCAGCTCGAGCCCGAGATGTCGACGCCCTGGCTGAGCATGATCAAGCCCATCGTGTCGCGCATCTCACTGAGCACGCCGACACGACCGTTGAGTTCGGGTGCCCAGAGGTCCTCGATGCTCTGCAGGCCGTTCGGGAGCTTGTCCTTGTTCCACGCGATGCCTGCGAAGCCCGACTGCCAGGGCAGCGAGTTCGCGCGGCCCGGGTCGAAGTCCGGGTTCTGCAGGCTCGGGTTGAGATTCGCGACGGCATTGGACATGTTCGCCTTGTCGAAGGCCTGCGTATAGCCGGACGCGATCCAGATCGAGGCCATCCAGTCGGTGAGGCACACGGTGTCGGCGCCGATGTCCTGCCCGAGTGCGAGCTGATCGCGCACCTTGGCGAAGTACGTGTTGTTGTCGTCGATCGCGACGTCGTAGTTGACGGTCAGACCGGTCTGCTCCATGAACGCCTCGAGTGTCGGGTGGTTGCCGTCGTCGTCCTCGTCGAGGTAGAAAGACCAGTTCGCCCAGGTGAGCGTCTTCTGCGACGCCGAGAGATCCTCGCCGGCGCTCGCGGAGGCGGCGGGGCCGGAGCCGCCGACACGACCCGAGCACGCAGCCAGGAAGGCGGCCAGCGACAGCGCGCCGGCACCGCCGATCAGGCCACGGCGACTGATCTGGGCGGCACGTGCCTGCGTGATGAGAGCACGGACGGCGGGGTCTTCGGGCAGGGGTCCACGGGGCATGGAGCACTCCTCAGGAGAGACGGAAACATCGCTCACGCGACAACGGGTGACCCGATCCTGCCAGATCGACTGCGGGATTGACCACGGAATCCGCACACCGAAACAAAACCTTCACACGCGGGCCCCCGCCCATCGGGCTACTTCTTCTTGTCGGCGGCCCGGCGCTGCGCTCGGTTCTGCGGTGCAGCCGCCGACGCGGCGACATCGGTCTTCTGGCCGAAGGCACCCCGCGGAGCCTCGGCCACCGGGGCGGGCGCAGAGGCAGCCGCCGTCGCGGCCTGGCGAACACGACTCTTGGCCGCCTGCTGCACCTGACCGCGATCGTTGCGCACCTCGACCTCGCCCGCGTCGTTGGCCGCCGAGTACTGGAGCCGCTGACCTTCGACGGGGGTGGCGCCCAGACCCTTGGCCTCGACCTCGGCGGTCACATCCCCCTCGCCGGGACGGCGGACCTGCACCTCGAGGTTGTAGAGGTAGCCGACCGACTCCTCCTTGATCTGCCCCATCATCGCCTGGAACATCTGGTAGCCCTCGCGCTGGTACTCGATCAGCGGGTCGCGCTGGGCCATCGCGCGCAGGCCGATGCCGTCCTTGAGGTAGTCCATCTCGTAGAGGTGGTCGCGCCAGCGGCGGTCGAGCACCTGCAGGACGACCCGGCGCTCGAGCTCGCGCGCCGCGGCGGCGCCCAGCGACTCCTCGCGCTTTCGGTAGGCGATCACCGCGTCCGAGAGGATCTCTCGCTTGAGCCCTTCGGGCGTGATGCGGCCCTTCGTGCCGGCATCGGCCACCACCTCGTCGATCGTGACGCCGACAGGGTACAGGGTCTTCAGTTCGGTCCACAGGGCGTCGAAGTCCCAGCTCTCGGTGTGGCCGCTGCCGGTGTGGTCGTCGATGACGGCGTTGATCGCGTCCTCGATGAAATGCTGCACGCGATCGGCGATGTCATCGCCCTGCAGGATATAGCGACGGTCGGAGTAGATCGCCTCGCGCTGCCGGTTGAGGACGTCGTCGTACTTCAGGACGTTCTTGCGGATCTCGGCGTTGCGCCCCTCGACCTGCGACTGCGCGCTCTTGATCGCGCGGCTCACCATGGTCGATTCGATCGCGACGTCGTCGGGGAAATTCGTGCGCGCCAGGATCGCTTCGGCCGCGCCTGACTGGAACAGCCGCATGAGGTCGTCGGTCAGCGACAGGTAGAAGCGGCTCTCGCCGGGGTCGCCCTGACGACCGGAGCGTCCGCGAAGCTGGTTGTCGATGCGACGGGACTCGTGGCGCTCTGTTCCCAGCACGTAGAGCCCGCCGGCTTCGACGACCTTGGCGGCCTCCACGGCGACCGCGTCGCGGGTGCCTTGGTAGACGGCATCCCACTCGGCTTCGTATTCGTCCGGATTCTCGACAGCGTCCAGTCCCTTGGCCTTCATCTCCTGCACCGCGAGGAACTCGGCGTTTCCGCCGAGCATGATGTCGGTGCCGCGTCCGGCCATGTTCGTCGCGACGGTGACCGCGCCGAGGCGCCCTGCCCGGGCGACGATCTCGGCCTCGCGAGCATGGTTCTTCGCGTTCAGGACCTCGTGCTTGATGCCCTTCTTCGCCAGCAGCCGCGACAGGTACTCGCTCTTCTCGACGCTCACCGTGCCGACCAGCACCGGCTGACCGCTCGCGTGGCGTTTCGCGATGTCTTCGACGACCTGGTCGAACTTCGCCTGCTCGTTCTTGTACACGAGGTCGGACTGGTCCGTGCGGATCATCGGCTTGTTCGTCGGGATCGGGACCACGCCGAGCCGGTACGTGGACATGAACTCGGCGGCCTCGGTCTCGGCGGTGCCGGTCATGCCCGAGAGCTTGTCGTACAGACGGAAGTAGTTCTGCAGGGTGACGGTGGCCAAGGTCTGATTCTCTGCCTTGACGGGTACGGCCTCTTTGGCCTCGATGGCCTGGTGGATGCCCTCGTTGTACCGGCGGCCGACCAGGATGCGCCCGGTGTGCT
>NZ_WOYP01000054.1 GCF_011620715.1 Microbacterium sp.
ACCAAGAACCTATCGGTTAACAGCCGATTGCTCTGCCAATTGAGCTACCGAGGAAAATGCCTGCCGGAGCAGGCAACCCGAATAGCTTAGCAAATCGCGTGCCGTGCTCGTGACCTCAGGACGCGATCAATCGATGGTCGGCGTCGCCGCTCGGTGTCCACAGCAGGTCGTCGGTTCCGTGGCCGTACGCGATCGCGTGTCCGCCGCGCAGTACCAGCACATCGGCGGAAAGATCGCGCACGACGTCGGGCTCGTTCGTGACGACGACGGCTGACATCCCGTAGTCGGCGCGCCGCCGCAGGATGGCCTCGCGCGCCGCCCGGCGCACCTCGAGGTCCATGTTCGCAAAGGGGTCGTCCGCGAACAGCACGCGGGGCTCCAGAACCAGGGCGCGGGCGAAGACGACGCGTTGGCGCATCCCCGCACTGAGCTCGTATGGGTACTTCGTCGCCGCACCGAGCGGCAGCATGAGCTCGTCCAGAAGGGTCGCGACGCGAACGGCGAGCGCCCGCTGGTTGACGCGCCGGTCGCGGCTGATGATGGGTTCGCCGATGACATCGGCCACCGTCATCCGCGCCGGCAACCGCGCTCCCGCGGACTGGGAGACGTAACCGGTCAGGTAGGTGAGGGTTCGATGCGCGCGCCCCGGATTGCGCACGGGGATGCCTTCGACGTGCGCGCTGCCCCCGACGACGCCGAGCCCCGGCTCGTCCGCCCCGGCAAGCACCGCGAGCAGACTCGACTTGCCCGATCCGGTGGGTCCCATCACGGCGAGGGTGGCTGAATGCGGGAGGACGAAAGACACTCCGTCGACGACCCGTGCGTCGGGGCCGCTGCGCGGAGCGCGCGCGAGGGACAGGTCGATCGATCGGATCGCGACATCGGCGTCTCGGCGGCGTGCCATGTGCTCATCCTGCCGTGCGCCGCGATCCGGCGCCAGCGTCGAGCGACGGTCGCCGGCGTCATTGGTCGCCCCGCGTCATTGGTCGGCCGCGAGACGCTGCCGCTCGGCGTCGAGTGCCCGCAGCCGCATCCGGATGGCCCGACCCTCCTCGGAATCGGGAGCGACACGCTGGATCGCGCCGAGCAGTTCGGTCTTCTGCTGATCGACGGCGCGCACGATCAGGCGCTTGGCGAGAGAGGCCGCCGAGACAGTGGCCGCCTCGTCGGTCAGCGCGGGGAAGTCGGCGGTCAGAAGCTCGGCGGCCAGCGAACGGTACGGTTCTCGCACGGCCGAGACCGCATCGGCCGCCCAGCCGGGACGGCTGATGTCGGGCGCGGCGGCGATCGCCTGCCGCACGGCGTCGAGAGCCGGATGCCGGAACGGCAGCGCGACGGATCGTTCGACCAGCGCGGAATCCAGCCGATGGCCGAACTGCAGCAGGCCCATGAGCGCGTCCCGTTCCAAGGCGACTTCCGCGGTGCGCGGCAGCGACGCGATGGTGACGCGCACGAGCGGCTCACCCACCCCGTGCCCCGGCGCGCCGCGGGACTGACGGGTCTGGTCTCCAGGCTTGCCCGAGCCTGCGCGTGCGGCACCCTCGACCGCTGCGCGCACCTCGCCCATGTCGAGGCCGAGGCGCCGCGCGAGCACTCGGACATACCCCGGGCGCAAAGACGGATCGCGAATCTCGGCGACGATGGGTGCCGCCGCTCGCAATGCTCCGGCGCGCCCCTCGACGGTGTCCAGGGTGAAGCCGGCGAGGCGCTGGTCGATGACGAACTCGAACATCGGCACCTTGGCGTCGATGAGGGCGCGCACGGCGCCATCGCCGCGCTGCAGGCGCAGATCGCACGGGTCGAGTCCCTCCGGTGCAACGGCGACATACGTCTGGGCGGCGAAGCGCTTCTCATCGCCGAAGGCGCGCAGCGCGGCCTTCTGGCCGGCGGCATCCGGGTCGAAAGTGAACACGACCTCACCTGATGCGGAGTCATCTCCCATCACCCGTCGCAGCACCGAGATGTGATCGGACCCGAACGCGGTGCCGCAGGTCGCGATCGCCGTCGTGATGCCGGCCAGGTGACATGCCATCACGTCGGTGTACCCCTCGACGACCACTACGCGGTGGTCGCGGGAGATGTCGCGCTTTGCGAGGTCGAGTCCGTACAGCACCTGCGACTTGCGGTACACCGGCGTTTCGGGTGTGTTGAGGTACTTCGGGCCCTGGTCATCGTCGTACAGCTTGCGGGCGCCGAATCCGATGACCTGGCTCGTCACATCCCGGATCGGCCAGATCGCCCGCCCGCGGAAGCGATCGTACACACCGCGCTGACCCTGCGAGACGAGTCCGGCCGCGCTCAGCTCCTCGTCGCTGAAGCCCAGCTTGTGCAGCGCGTCGCGCAGATTCGACCACCCCTTCGGGGCGTAGCCCACGCCGAAGTGGGCGGCCGCGCCCGCGTCGAACCCGCGTTCGCCGAGGAATCGGCGGGCGGTCTCGGCCTCGGGCAGTGCAAGCTGCGCACGGAAGAAATCAGCCGCTGCGCCGTTGGCCGCGTACAGGCGCGCTCGTCCGGTCGTCTCGGGAGCCGCTCCCCCGTCTTCGTAATGAAGCGTGTAGCCGATCCGGCCCGCGAGTCGCTCGACCGCCTCGGTGAACGAGACATGGTCCATCGCCCGCAGGAACGAGTACACATCACCCGACTCGTTGCAGCCGAAGCAGTGGTAGAAGCCGGCCTGCGGGCGCACGTTGAAGCTCGGGCTGCGCTCGTCGTGGAAGGGACACAGGCCTTTCATCGCGCCGATTCCGGCGTTCTTGAGCGCGACGCGTTCACCGATGATGTCGGCGATGTTCGTGCGTGCCTTCACCTCGTCGACGTCGGCCTGCAGGATGCGCCCGGCCATCAGCGACGCCTCTCCGGCGCCTGCGAAGGGCGGGACGCGCCGGGTGCCCATACGCCCAGGGACTCCGCGTCCACCTCGCCGACGAGGCGACCGTGCCACGCCATCGCGTGCTGATCGGTGAGGCTCGCGACCTGGTCGACGATGACGCGGTGTCTCGCGGCATCCGTCTGGGCTGCCTCGAAGTCTTCGGCGTACATCGCGTCGAGGGCGTCGGGCCGCTCCCACAGAGCCGTTGCCAGGCGCTTGAGGACGCGGCGCTGCTCCTTGTAGATGCTCTTGCGCCCTTCGATGGACACCACCACTGCGCCGATGATGCCCTTGAGTGCTGCCATCTCGGCCTCGACGACGCGCGGCACGATGACGTGAGCCCGATAGCGGGTCAGCACCGGCGCGGCATACGTCTCGCGCGTGGCCGTCGTGGCCGCCCGGGCGAAGCGGCCGATCAGATCCGAGGTCAGGTTCTTCAGCCGCGCGTGCGCCGCACGGGTGCCGTCGAACGAACCGATCCATTCTGGCAGCCGCATGAGCCGGTACAGCGCGTCTTCTAGCTCATCGCGTGTGAAGTCGAAGCCCACCCAGGACTGGATCGCGTCCAGAAGGCTTGCGTGCTCGGCGCCGGCGGCCAGGCGCGCCGGATCGAGGTAGCCGTTCACGATCGCGTCCTCGAAGTCGTGCACCGAGTATGCGATGTCGTCGGAGAGATCCATCACCTCCGCTTCGATGCACCGCACGCGGCCGGGGGCCTCTGCACGCAACCAGCGGAAGACATCCTCGTCGTCGGGGTAGACGCCGAACTTGAGTCGACCGCCCGGATCGGGCAGCGGATGATCGGCCGTCCACGGGTACTTGCACGTCGCATCGAGACTCGCGCGGGTGAGGTTCAGGCCCAGGCTGCGTCCCGCGTCGATCACCTTCGGTTCGAGACGCGTGAGGATGCGCAGGGTCTGGGCATTCCCCTCGAAGCCGCCGAAGTCCTCCGCCCAGTCGTTGAGCGCCCGTTCGCCGTTGTGACCGAACGGCGGATGCCCCAGGTCGTGGCTGAGGCATGCGGTGTCGACCACGTCGGGCGCCAGGTGCAGCGCGGTCGCGAGTTCGCGGCCGACCTGCGCCACCTCGAGCGAGTGGGTGAGCCGGTTGCGGGCGAAGTCGGCCGGACTGGCGGGACTGAGGACCTGGGTCTTGGCAGCGAGCCGGCGCAATGCAGCCGAATGCAGCACACGCGCGCGGTCTCGGGCGAAGTCGTCGCGCTGGGACCTGTGTCGCTCAGGGTGAAAGCGAGCGGCATCCTCGTCGTCATAGCCTTCGGGGCGCGCGGATGCGACCCGCACCGCACTCTCAGCCGCCACTGTGATCCAGTTCCGCGTCCGCCAGGGCGCAGGAAGCCTCGAGCCCGACGTCGCGGGAGTCCAGCCAGCCTTCGGGAAGCGCCGGCCGCTTCGGGGTGCCCGCGCGGCCGCGCTGCCCCTCAGCGGCCGCGCCCGGGTACGGCGCGTCGCGGTCAAGCGTGACGAGCAGGCGATCGATCTCATCGAGGCTCGATACGGTCGCCAGGGCTGCACGGGTATCGCCGCCCACCGGGTAGCCCTTGAAGTACCACGCGACGTGCTTTCGGATGTCGCGGCAGCCCCGATCCTCGTCCTCGAGGAATTCCACCAGCAGCTCCGCATGGCGCCGGAAGGCGTCGGCGACGAACCCGAGACTCGCGTCGACGGGCATGGCGGTGGCAGAACCCGGACCGCCGAGCGCGCGGGCGAGGTCACCGAACAGCCACGGCCGACCCAGGCACCCGCGACCGACGACAACGCCATCGCAGCCGGTCTCGTCCATCATCCGCACGGCGTCCTCGGCAGACCAGATGTCCCCGTTGCCGAGCACCGGAACACTCGTGACGACCTCTTTGAGCGCGGCGATCGCCGACCAGTCGGCCCGTCCGGAGTAGAACTCTGCCGCGGTGCGCGCGTGCAGCGCCACGGCCGCGACACCGGCCTCCTCGGCGATGCGCCCCGCGTCGAGGTACGTGACGTGGTCGGAGTCGATGCCTTTGCGCATCTTGATCGTCAGCGGGATATCGCCCGCCGCCCGCGCCGCCCGTGTGACGATCTCGCGGAAGAGCTCGAGCTTCCACGGGAGTGCGGCACCGCCGCCCTTGCGCGTCACCTTCGGAACCGGGCAACCGAAATTCAGGTCGATGTGATCGGCGCGGTCTTCTTCCACCAGAACCCGCACCGCGGCCTCGACGGTCGCCGGATCCACACCGTAGAGCTGGATCGAGCGGGGCGTCTCGGACTCGTGGTGGGTGATCAGTCGCATCGTCGTGGCGTTGCGTTCGACCAGGGCGCGCGAGGTGATCATCTCACTGACGTACAGACCTGCGCCGTACTCACGGCAGAGCCGTCGGAACGCGGTGTTGGTGATCCCCGCCATCGGTGCGAGCACGACCGGCGCGTCGAGTGCTATCGGCCCGATGCGCAAGGCACGTGCGGGGGCGAGGGCGGGTGTCACTCCTCCATTGTCCCAGACCCGGGGCCCATGCTCGGAAACGGGTTTAGACTCCCAATATGACCGAGGCCACCGCGACTGACATCCGCAACATACCGTTCACGACGGCTGACGGACAGGAGGCCACACTCGCCGATTATGACGGACAGGTCCTGCTGATCGTCAACGTCGCATCCCGCTGCGGACTGGCACCTCAGTACGAGCAGCTCGAGCAGCTGAAGAAGACGTACGGCCCGCGCGGCTTCGACGTGCTCGCCTTTCCGAGCAACCAGTTCCTCCAGGAACTTTCCAATATGGACGACATCCTGGAGTATTGCTCAACGACGTGGGGCGTGACCTTCCCGGTCTTCGACAAGGTGCGCGTGAACGGCAAGAAGGCCGCGCCGCTCTATAAGGAGCTGACCAAGACGGAAGACGTCGAAGGCAAGTCCGGGCGGGTCGAGTGGAACTTCGAGAAGTTCCTCGTGCTCCCCGACGGTCAGGTCAAGCGATTCCGCCCGAGGATGAAGCCCGATGACCCGGCGATCGTCTCCGTGATCGAGGAGAACCTCCCGGCGTAGAGCCGCGGTTGGTTCACCGGCGGCGGATCATCCGTTGGCAGCGACGCCCTCGCGGTGCTCGGACCACACCTGACGCACGATCTGCGAGAACGCGTCCGCAGGCTGGGCGCCCGAAACGCCGTACTTGCCGTCGATGACGAAGAACGGCACGCCCGTGATGCCGTACGCGGTGGCTTGGGCTTGATCGGCACGGACAGCGGAAAGGAAGCGTCCGCTCTGGAGCGCCTCGCGCGCGGCATCCGGATCCAGGCCCGCGTCTGCGGCGAGCGCGACCAGTTCGTCCTCGCGTCCGAGGTGACGACCTTCCGTGAAGTAGGCCGACATGAGCCGTTCCGCAGTCTCACCCTGTCGTCCCTGCTCCTTCGCGAAGTGCAGCAGCTCGTGCGCCTTCACGGTGTTCGTATGCTTGAGCAGGTCGAAGCGGTATTCCAGACCCGCGCCGGCGGCGACGCCGGTGACCCGCTCCAGCATCTGCTGCACCTGATCGGCTGGGATGCCTTTGTGCGTGGCCAGGTAATCCGTCTCGCCGCCGTCGAAGTCGACGGGGGTGTCTGGCGAGAGCTCGAATGAGTGGAAGGTCACCTCGACCTGAGGGGCGTCGTCGTCAGCGGCTGCCGCGGCGAGTCCGTTTTCGAGATTTCGCTTCCCGATGTAGCACCACGGGCAGGCGATGTCGCTCCACACGTCGATCTTGATGGCATCTGTCATGCCGTTTGCAACCACGGCCCCGGGTTCTGAATTCCCGGCTTTCCACTGCCGGATGATCCCGGGCGTCCGCTCAGAGCGCGGGGATCTCCGGCGCGTCCACGGCACCGCCGAATCGGCGGTCTCGGTCGAGGTAGATACCGATCGCGCGCCAGAGGTCTTCCCGCGAGAAGTCCGGCCAGAGCGTGTCGAGGAACACGAACTCGGCGTAGGCGGACTCCCACAACAGGAAGTTCGACATGCGCTGCTCGCCGCTCGATCGGATGAACAGGTCCACGTCGGGCATGTCCGGCTGGTAGAGCCGCCGCCGGATGAGCTTCTCGGTGACCGCCGAAGGCTTCAGGTTCCCGGCCGCGATGTCTTCGCCGATCGCTCGCATCGCGTCGACGAGTTCGACGCGTCCGCCGTAGTTGACGCACATGGTGAGGGTGAGCACGTCGTTGCCGGCGGTGAGCTGCTCGGCGTACTGCAGCTCCTTGATCACCGATCCCCACAAGCGTGGCTTGCGTCCCGACCACCTCACGCGAACACCCCACTCGTTGAGCTGGTCGCGTCGACGGTGCAGGACGTCACGATTGAAACCCATCAGGAAACGGACCTCGTCGGGTGAGCGCGTCCAGTTCTCGGTCGAGAACGCGAACACGCTGAGGTGCTTGACACCGGCCTGGATCGCTCCGGCGACCACGTCGAGCAGTGCGGCTTCGCCGGCGCGATGCCCCTCGATCCGGGTCTGGCCGCGCTTGTTGGCCCAGCGACCGTTGCCGTCCATGACGATAGCGACGTGCGCCGGCACCTTGCCCTTCGGGAGAACCGGCGGATACAGGCCGGTCCAGTCCACGGGCTTGTACGGCGCCGCGCCGCGATGCGTGAACGGCTTCGGACTCACGTCGCGGCCTCGACGTGCTGCAGAGAGCGGATGCCGCGCTCGAGGTGCCACTGGGCGTAAGCCGCGATGAGTCCCGAAGCGGAGCCGCGGGTCGGAGCCGATGCGGCGTCGGCGATATCCCAGTCGCCCTCCATGAGCGCGGACAGCAGTGCCACGGTGGGCACATCGACGCGCGCCGCGCCGGCCGGTGCGCAGTTGCGGCAGATCATGCCGCCGAGCTGCGCGACGAACGTGCCGTGCGGCCCGGGTGCGCCGCAGCGTGCGCAGTCGGCCAATCCGGGCGCCCAGCCCGATAGGGCCATGGCGCGAAGAAGGTAGGAATCCAGGATGCTGCGGGGAACGTGCTCTCCTCGAGCCAGCGCTCGCAGACCTCCGACGAGCAGCAGGTACTGCTGCGGTGTCGCTTCGGCCTCGTTCAGGCGGTCGGCCGCTTCGACCATCGCGTTCGCCGATGTGTAGCGGTCGTAGTGCACGGCGATGTCCGCGCCGTAGGAGCCGAGCGACTCGGCCTGCTGGACGATGTCGAGATTGCGGCCCTGGTACAGCAGCACGTCGGCGACCATGAACGGCTCGAGCCGGGCACCGAAGCGGGAGGAGGTGCGGCGAACGCCCTTCGCGACCGCGCGCAGCTTGCCGTGCTTGCGGCTGAGCATCGTGACGATGCGGTCCGCTTCACCCAGCTTGTGGGTGCGCAGGATCACGACCTCGTCGCGGTAGGTGGGCACTGTCCAATTATGGTCGTCGCCTCCCCCTTCAGGTCGGCGCCGAGCCGTGAGAGAACGGGGTCGCGATCATCGGCATTGTGATGGGCATGGTCAAACCCCGACCCTCAGTGGGTGAAGCTCGAGACGAGCCCTTCCGTCGGCATCGGCGATTCGAGCAGGTCGAGGTAGGCGACCGCGTCCGTGATGTCCTTCACGAGACTCTCTGCCAGATTGCGGCTCAGACCGTTGCGCACCACGATTCGCTGCACGACGACGTCGGTGAGGTTGTCAGGCATCGGGTAGGCCGGGATCAGCCACCCCTTCAGGCGCAGCCGCTCGGACAGGTGGTAGAGATTCCACTTGTCGGTGTGCCCCTTCGTCAGCTGCCACGCGAAGACCGGGATGTCGGTGCCGTCGTTCCACAGATCGAACGCCGGCATCTTCGCGATCTCGCCTGCGAGGTACACTGCGACGTCCTGCGATGCCTTCTGCACCTTGTAGTATCCGTCCCAGCCCAGCCGCAGGAACAGGTAATACTGCAACAGAACCTGCGCGCCGGGGCGTGAGAAGTTCAGGGCGAAGCTGGGCATGTGGCCGCCGAGGTAGGTCACGTCGAAGACCAGGTCGGCGGGCAGGTCGGCGACCGTACGCCACACGACCCAGCCCAGGCCCGGGTACACGAGTCCGTACTTGTGCGCAGAGGTGCTGATCGAAGCCACTCGCTCGACGCGGAAGTCCCACTCCAGGTCGGGCTGCAGGAACGGCGCGATCATTCCGCCGGATGCCCCGTCGACGTGAATGGGGACGTCCAGGCCCGTCGCGGCCTGGATGCGGTCCAGTGCCTCCGCGATCTGGGCGACCGGCTCGTAGACTCCGGTGTAGGTGACGCCCATGATCGCGACGACGCCGATCGTGTTCTCGTCGACGTATTTGTCGAGTTCGAACCCGTCGAGGCACTTGTGCTCGTCGGTGATGGGCACGTATCGGGGTTCGACATCCCAGTAGTTGCAGAACTTCTCCCAGCACACCTGGACGGCGCTGGAGAGGATCAGGTTGGGCTTGTCGGTCGAGAGCCCGGCCGCGCGCCGGGCCTGCTGCCAGCGGCGCTTGAGCGCCAGCCCGCCGAGCATGCATGCCTCGGAGGAGCCGATCGTCGACGTACCGATCGCCTTCTCCGCATCGGGAGCATTCCACAGCGTCGCGATCATCTTCCAGCAGCGCGTCTCGATCGCCGCCGTCTGCGGATACTCGTCCTTGTCCACCATGTTCTTGTCGGCCGTCTCGGAGTACAGCTTGTCGGCGTACGGATCCATCCAGGTGCCGACGAAGGTCGCCAGGTTCAGCCGCGAGTTGCCGTCGAGCATCGCCTCGTCGTGCACCACCTGGTACGCGGTTTCAGGCAACGACTCCCCCGGCGGAATCATGTTCAACGGAAAGTCGGTCGCTTCACCTGCTCGTGCGAACAGCGGGTTCAGCTGGTTCTGGTCGCTGATGCCGGTGAAGCCGTGAGTCGTCTGGTCGTGGCGCGCGGGGCCGGGACTGGTCGTCATGCCGCTCATGCTATTGGGTTACCCCGCGCCGTGCGTCATGCTGTGCGAATGACGTTCGCACGCCGCCACGCTCTACGCTCGGATCATGACGTCAGATCGTCGTGTGCGCCTTCGCCGCGAAGCATGGGGCTTCGCCATCGGATCGGTCTTCTTCGCCGTCGGCGCCGTGCCGTTATACGCAGCGGCAGTAGGCGCGGTGATCACAAACGTCACGTTCTTCATCGGCGCGGTCTTCTTCACCCTTGCGGCGTTCATCCAGCTCGCCCTCAGCGGTCGGCGCCCTCCGCGCCGCGCATCGAACAGAGCGGATAGTTGGGACTGGTGGGGCTCCGCCGTCCAGTTCGTCGGCACCCTCTTCTTCAACCTGAGCACGGGCGCGGCGCTCGTCACGGCGCTGAACCCCGATACGCGCGTGGGGTCGGGCTGGGTGCCCGATGTGGTCGGTTCGGTCTGCTTCCTCGTGGCGAGCGGGTGCGCGGTGGTCGCGACGACGGACCGCGATGGTCTGTGGGATCCGCAGGCGCGCAGCTGGCGATGCACCTGGCTGAACCTGGCGGGATCGGTCTTCTTCGGACTTTCCGCGATCGGAGCCTTCGTGATCCCGTCCACATCCGACTTCGTCAGCCTGCTGTGGGCGAATCTGGGGACGTTCCTCGGTGCGCTCTGCTTCCTTGCGGCAGCGCTGCTGAGCAGGCGCGACATCCCGGTGGATGCAGCGCCCGCTGCAACGGCTTAGACGCCCGCGAGCTCCGGGACGGTCTTACGCGTTCGGATCGAGCGGTTCACGCACGACACGATCGCCTTGAGCGACGCGGTCGATATGTCGCCGTCGATGCCGACGCCCCAGAGTCGCTCGCCCTCGACCTGCAGCTCGACATAGGCGGCGGCCTGCGCGTCGCCTCCCGCGCTCAGGGTGTGCTCGACGTAGTCGTAGAGCGACACATCGAACCCGCGCTCGCGCATCACCGTGAGGAACGCCGCGATCGGCCCGTTGCCGTGACCGGTCGCCTCGACGCGCTCGTCGCCGTCTCGAAGCGACACCTCGAGCGACACGTCGCCGGCCAGATCGCTCTGCGTGCGCGTCGCGAACAGCTCGAACCGGCCCCAGCGCTCTTCGTCGACGGCGGACGGGAGGTACTCGTCGGTGAAGATGGTCCAGATCTGGTCGCTGGTCACCTCGCCGCCCTCGGCGTCCGTCTTGGCCTGGACGACGCGGGAGAATTCGATCTGCAGGCGGCGTGGCAGGTCGAGCGCGTGGTCATTCTTGAGCAGGTAGGCCACACCACCCTTGCCGGATTGCGAGTTGACGCGGATGACCGCCTCGTAGGAGCGGCCCAGGTCCTTCGGGTCGATCGGCAGGTAGGGAACGGCCCACTCCAGCTCGTCGACCGAGACGCCCTCCTCGGCGGCTCGCGCATCCATCGCCTCGAACCCCTTCTTGATGGCGTCCTGATGAGAGCCGCTGAAGGCGGTGAACACCAGGTCGCCCGCCCACGGGCTGCGCTCGTGCACCGGCAGCTGGTTGCAGTACTCGGCAGTGCGTTTGATCTGGTCGACGTCGCTGAAGTCGATCATCGGGTCGATGCCCTGAGTCAGCAGGTTGATCCCGAGCGCGACGAGGTCGACATTGCCGGTGCGCTCGCCGTTGCCGAACAGGCAGCCCTCGATGCGGTCGGCGCCGG
>NZ_WOYP01000031.1:0-24498 GCF_011620715.1 Microbacterium sp.
GGCGCCGACGACGCTATGTCGTCACGCGCTCGGCATGCGTCGACTGCGACTCGTCCAGCCCGCTGGGCGGCCCGGTCAGCGCGCGCAGCGCATACAGGATCGTGGCGAGGTCGACCAGCTCCTGGATGAGCGCGCCGGCGACCGCCGGGATCACCCCCGTGGCGGCGACGAGCATCAGCGCGATGCTGATCGCGATCCCCATCCAGATCGCAGCGTAGGCGACGCGAAGGGTGTGACGGCCGATCGAGACGGCGTCGACGACCTTCGCGAGGGAGTCCTTGAGAATTACGGCGTCTGCCGCATCGCCCGCCGCGGTCGCGCCTTTCGCCCCCATCGCGATGCCGATGTCTGCCGCGGCGAGTACAGGGGCGTCATTCACGCCGTCGCCGACCATGAGCACGGGTCGCGGGCGAAGCTCGGCGGCCAGATGCACCTTCTCGGGGGGCAGCAGCTCTGCGTGGACCTCGGTGATGCCGACCTCGTGCGCGATGCTGGCGCCCGTGGCGTGTGCGTCACCGGTCAGCATCACGATCCGCTCGACGCCGTGGTCGCGCAGCCACGAGACGACCGCGGGCGACTCCGGCCGGACGTCGTCCGCGAGTACGAGGACGCCCGCGAAGCGACCGTCGACGGAGACGTATGCAGCGGCCTGTCCGGGCTCGAGGTCGGCGCGCTGCGTGTCGGGAGCAAGGGACGCGACATAGGCGGGTTTGCCGACGACCACCGTGCGCCCGCCGATCGTCGCAGTCACGCCGTTGGTCGCGACTTCGCCCGCTTCGGTCGCGGCGCCGATCTCCAGCCCCCGGTCGGCTGCCGCTCGGCGGATGCCCTCGGCGAGCACGTGAGACGAGTACTGCTCCGCGGATGCTGCGAGCCGCAGCACCTCATCGGCGTCGAACCCGATGGTGGGTCGCACGTCGATGAGATCGGGCCGCCCCTGAGTCAGGGTGCCGGTCTTGTCGAATGCAGCCGAGCGCACCCGTGCGAGCTGCTCGATCACCGCGCCGCCCTTGATGATGATCCCGGCTTTCGCGGCGCGTGAGAGGCCGCCGAGGAACGCGACCGGCGCGGCGATCAGCAGTGGACACGGGGTGGCCAGTACGAGGACTTCGGCGAACCGCGTCGGGTCGCCCGAGATGCCCCATGCGGCCCCGGCGATCACGAGGGAGACCGCGGTGAACGGGATCGCGAACCGATCGGCGAGGCGGACGACCGGGGCGCGTGACTCCTGGGCTTCCCGCACGAGGGCGACGATCTGCTGATACTGGCTGTCGGTGCTGCGCCGGATCGCCCGGATGCGCACGGCACGCGACCCGTTGACTGCGCCGGAGAGCACCTCCTCGCCGGCGGCTCGGGAGACGGGCATGCTCTCGCCGGTCAGCGACGATTCGTCGAACGAGCCCGACTCGCTCAGCAGCACGCCATCGACCGGGACGATCTCCGAAGGCCGGACGAGCAGGACGTCCCCGATCCGCACGTCGTCGGCTGCGACATCCGTCACTTCGTCACTGTTGCCGCCCGACCCTACGATCACGTGCGCGATCTGCGGCGAACGGTCCAGCAGGGCGGTGAGTTCCTTCTTGGCGCGGCGGCCCGCGTAATCCTCGAGTGCTTCTCCGGTGGCGAGCATGAGCACGATGATGAGCGCCGCCACGTATTCGCCGACGGCGAGGGTGGCCACCATCGCGACGACGGCCAGAATGTCGAGGCCGACGTGCCCCCGCATGACGTCGCGGACCATGCCCACCAGCGTCCACACGATGAACCCGGACACGTACAGCGTCGCGACCCAGCGGCTCGCGTTGTCGAGGCCGTTCAGGCTCAGTGCCAGAACGGCGATTCCCACGATGAGGGTGATCGTGATCACGGGGTAGCGCGTGAGAGCGCGAAGCAGACGGCGCACATGCCCAGCCTGCCGCGTCCACGGGCTCGGCGCCAGCAAGGGCATGCTCGCCTCGTCGCCTGCGCGGCACCCGTCTATCGGCGCGCACCGCACCGGAGTACCCTCTGCGCTGGGGATGCAGTCAACGCAGGAAGGGGGACGAACATGTTCGAAGATGCACGGGGCGTCGCCGTGATAGCGGCGTCCGATCTGAATCGGGCCCGATCGTTCTATGAGGGTGTACTGGGGTTGCCGGTAGCGGAAGAGATACCGGACGGCGACACGGTGTTCTATCTGATGGGGGGGACCCCGCTGATGGTCTACCAGACCGCCTACGCCGGTACCGCGAAGAACACCGTGTTCGCGCTGGAGACGAAGGACCTCGCCGGTGACATGGCGACGCTGCGGGAGAAGGGAGTGGCCTTCATGGACTACGACTTCCCGGG
This sequence comes from Microbacterium sp., assembly GCF_011620715.1. GTDB lineage: Bacteria > Actinomycetota > Actinomycetes > Actinomycetales > Microbacteriaceae > Microbacterium. The sequence goes on from NZ_WOYP01000031.1 coordinate 2,329, forward strand.
GCTGAAGACCGTCGACGGCGTGGCCGAGCTTCCGGGCGAGAACAGTGCCTGGTTCTCGGACAGCGAGGGCAACATCCTCGCGCTGAGCCAGCGGACCTGAGCGGCACCGCGTCGCGTGGGAGCCGATCGGCCTATTCTGAACGGATGACCGATCAGCTCCCTGCGCGCAGCCGCATCGTCCATGAATCGCTGCGCGCCGCCGGGATCGGCGGCGACATCGTCGTGCTTCCGGATGCCGCATCCACCGCTTCGCTCGCCGCCGCGGCGCTCGGCGTCGAGGTCGGCGCGATCGCGAACAGTCTCGTGTTCTGGTCTGACGGGGAACCGCTCCTGGTGATGACCAGCGGGGCGCACCGCGTCGACACCGCGGCGCTCGCCGAACGCATCGGGCGCGAAAGCATCCGTCGCGCGTCGGCGGAGCAGGTGCGGGGCGCCACCGGTCAGGCGATCGGCGGCGTGGCGCCCACCGGGCACCCGGAGCCGCTGCAGACGGTGGTCGACGAGGACCTGGCCGCGTACCCGGAGATCTGGGCGGCGGGCGGTACCCCGCACACGGTCTTTCCGATGACCTTCGCTGAACTGGTGGCGCTGACCGGCGGAAGCGTGGTCAAGGTCGACTAGTGCCCGCACCCCCGATGAGGCGGCTGAACTCCGCCGCCGGGACGACGAGCCGTGCGGTCGGTGGAGGGCGCGGCATCCGGATCCAGGCCCCCCGGCATCGGCGCATAACTCCTGCAGTTACGCGGCGGCTGCCGCGTCGGCGGCAGTGATGGCGCGGCTCAGCCCGATCGCGCCGACGATCTTGCAGGAGTTATGCGCCCGGACGGGCGGAGACGGCCCATCAACCAGTGCTCAGCGCGGGCTGTCGAAGGTCCAGTCCACCGGATCCACCGCGTCCAGAACGTCCCAGTCGTCCTGATCCCAGGTGAAGCTCGCCACGGCGCACGTCGGCATGTGACCGATGCCGTCGCCGGAGAGCTGCGCGGCGAGGTCGGTGATCCCGGGGTCGTGCGCGACCACGAGGACTCGTCGGGCGGCGCTCGCCGCCGCCTTCGCGAGCAGCGTGCGCCCGGGCGCCCCGTAGAGGTCGGGGTCGAGGTTGACGGCTGCGCCGAGCTGCGCGGCGAACGCCTCCGCGGTCGTGCGCGCCCGCAGCGCGGTGCTGGAGAGAATCACCTCGGGCCGGAAGCCGGTCTCGGCCAGCGCCCGCGCCATGCGCGGGGCATCGCGCAGTCCGCGGTCGTTGAGCGGGCGGTCGTGGTCGTCGATCGACGGGTTTGTCCAGTCGGATTTCGCATGGCGCACCAGAACGAGTCGGATCATTCGCGCGTCCCCAATCCTGCGATCAGCTCGAGCATGATCAGCGCGAGGTCGATGTCACCCTGGTACGAGGCCGGAGCCGGCCGGTCGCCGGCGCGCGGCCAGAGTCCGTCACGGGGGAGAGCCACGGTTCGACGCTACTGCGGCGCGCCACCGCGCGGGTCAGATCGAGACGTACACCCAGGCGGCGCGGCGACTCTGCAGCTGCACCTCGATGCGCCGGTACAGCTCGACCTCGTACTCGTCGGCGGCGTCGAGCTCGTCCTCGGTGATCCACAGCACCTTGCCGGTGACCTTGTCGAGCGTGTTGCCGGTCGGCCGCACGATCGGGTGCACCGCGAGCCCCGACAGATCGACCACGCGCGGGTCTTCGATCTCGGCGTAGTCGACCGTGTAACCCGGGAGGGCATCGTCTTCGACCGCGATGAGCCGTCCGAACGTGTCGAGCTGCACGTCGGGCATCTGGAGCGTGCCATAGCTGAAGAGGAGCTGATCGGGATCGGCCACGGCATCAGGGTACTCCGCCGGATCGCCGTGGCCCAGGGGGTATGACGCAGGTGACGGAGTGTTCACCTGGGCGAAACCCGCCGTGCGTTCACGGGAGCAGGGCGTGCGCGATCGTGTAGATGGCAAGGCCGGCGAGCGCCCCGACGACGGTGCCGTTCAGGCGGATGTACTGCAGGTCGCGCCCGACCATCAGCTCGATCTTCTCGGTGGTCTCGGCGGCGTCCCAGCGCTCGATCGTGTCGGTGATGATCGATGCGATGTCGTGGCGGTAGCGGTCGACGAGGAACACAGCGGCATCGGTCACCCAGCCGTCGACGCGGCGCTGCAGCGCGGCATCCGTCGTCAGTCGCGTGCCGATCTCGCCGACCGCCTGGGCGATGCGGCGACGCAGACCGCTCTGCGGGTCGGCGAGCGAGTCGAGCAGCCCCGCCTTCGCGGTGTTCCAGGCTTCGGCGGCCAATTCGCGTACGCGCGGGCTGTCGAACAGCGTCTCCTTGGTCTCTTCGAGCCGTGCCATCGTCACCGGGTCGTGCTGCAGGTTCTCGGCGAGACGATCGAGGTAGCCGTCGATCGCGATGCGGGCCGGATGCCGCGGGTCGGCCTGCACGGCGGCGACGAACTTGACGGCCTCGTTGTAGACGGTGTCATCGACCAGGCGGGACGCGATCGAGGGCACCCAGGCGGGCAGCCGGTGCGAGACCAGCCCCGAGAATGACGCGTGGTTGGCGGCGAGCCAGGTCGCAATGCTGTCGATGCCCAGGTCGACGGCGCCGTGGTGGGCGCCGGACTCCACGATGCGGCCGAGCCACCCGCCGAGCGGGAGACCCCAGTCGGGCGAGATGAGGTGCTCCCGGGCGAGGTCTTCGATGAGGTCGTTCACGTCGTCGTCGCTGAGGGCGCCCAGCACCGCAGCTGCCAGGAGCGACGCCTCGGCACCGACGCGCTCGGCATGCTCGGAATCACTCAGCCACTCGCCGAGGTTCGCGGCGATGGCGGTCTCCTCGAGTTTGGTGCGCACGACGTCACCGCGCAGGAACTCGGTCTCGACGAACTCGCCGAGGGTCTGACCGATCTCGTCCTTTCGGCTCGGGATGATCGCGGTGTGCGGGATCGGGATGCCGAGCGGATGCCGAAACAGCGCGGTCACCGCGAACCAGTCGGCCAGCGCGCCGACCATGCCGCCCTCGGCGAACGCGCGGACGTACGCGAGCGGCGGATACTGCTCCTGCAGCGCGAAGGCGATCACGAACAGCACCGCCATGAAAACGAGCCCCCCGAGCGCGACGCCCTTCATGACCTGCAGGCCGCGGCGGCGCTTCTGATCGGCGGGACTCAGCGCGGCAGTCGGGGTGCGGCTCATGAGGCGGCCGGTCCCTCGAGTGGGCCCAGCCACGCACTGGCGGCCGTGGCGTGCGCCGACTCGGGATCGGACGGGTGGAAGAGCCCGGCCAGCACGTCGCGATAGAGCCGGCTGAGCTCGTTGGAGGAGAAGTACGACGAGCCGCCCGAGACCAGGATCGCGTCATCGACCACCCGTTTGGCCATGGTCACCGCCCGGTGCTTCACTCCCGACAGCAGCGAGAACCAGCGGCCGCCGTGATCGACGAGCCCGTCGACGTCGCGGCTCAAGGTGGCCAGCTCGGGCGGCAGCGCGTCGTACGCGAGCGCCATGTCGGCAATGCGCCAGCGGATGTCCGGGTCTTGGCTGTAGGTCAGCCCGGTTTTCTTGGACCGTCGGGTGCCCGCCGTCTGGACGGCGAGGTCGAGCGCGCGCCGGGCGATGCCGGTGTAGACCGAGGCCAGCAGGATCTCGAACACGCTGAAGATGCCGAACACCATCGGGTCGGGGCTCGGCCCGGGCGCGATGCGCCGGACGACCCGGTCCGCGGGGGCGACTGCGCCCTGCAGCAGTGTGGTGCGGGACTGGGTGGCGCGCATGCCGAGCGTGTCCCAGTCATCCTTGACGGCGAGGTGGCCCTCGGCCTCCTCCGAGCGCGGCACGAACGCGTAGACCAGCTTCGGAGCGTCGGCCGAGGTGGTGTCGAGGCCATGCAGCCCGAGCTGCGTCCAGACCGGTGAGAGGGAGGTGAAGATCTTCGTGCCCGTGAACGCGTACGAGCCATCGGCCCGGGGTGCGGCATCCGTGTCGCTGCCGGACAGCACCAGATCGTTGCCTGCCTCGCTGATGCCGAACGCGAAGACCTCGCCCGCCGCGGCGCCCGTCTGCACGAAGCGCAGGTCGTCGATCCCGCGGTCGGCGAGCACTTTCGCGACGCCCGTCCACACCAGGTGCATGTTGATCGCGAGGGCAGTGGCGGGCGCGGCACCGGCCAGGCGCTGCTGCAGCACGGACGCGTCGGCGAGCGTGAGCCCGGCGCCACCGAGTTCTTGCGGAACGAGGATCGCGAGATAGCCGGCGGCCGCGAGCTCGGCGAGGTCCCGCTCGGGGAACGTGTTCTCGCGATCGTGGACCGCTGCCCGCTCGCGGAGGCGCGCGAGCAGATCGTCGGGAAGGATGCCGGTCGGGTCGAAGTCGCTCACCCTGCCATTCTCCCTTCGCCGTGCCACGATAAGCGCAAAGCCGCAAGGAGAGCACCGATGTCCCGCCCGTGGGCGCTGATCGGCGGATGCCGGGCGGCGGGTCTCAGCCGGCGATGACCCTCAGGAACTCGGTGATCGTGGCTTCGGGCTTGTCGCGGTGCGGCGAGTGGCCGGCGCCCGGCACCACCGACATGGCGATCACGGGATTGGCGAGCACCTGTTCGGCGAGCGCACCCGTGAAGATCGAGTAGACCTCCGGGTCGGAGCCGATGACGTGGGTCGGCACGGTCAGGCGGGCCGCGGCATCCCTCTCGTCCCATTCGGGGTTCTGAACGATCGTCTGCGCGACGGCCCACCGGCTGGCCTGCTCGGCCGACAGCGCCTTGAGCTCTACGTCGTGCTCGTGCCAATGCGGGTGCTCGGCGCGGACCGCGGCCAGCGTCGAGTCGGCGAACGAGCGCTCCTGGCTCGTCCTCACCATGCTGCGGTCGCGCGGGGCGAGCTGGATCGCCGGGTCTATCAGGATCAGGCGTCGGGTCCAGCCGGGGTCGGATGCCGCCACCGCTGTCGTGGCCGCTCCTCCGAGCGAGTGCGCGACGACGAGATCCCATGTCATGCCCTCACTCGGACGGGTCGCGCTCAGATCGGCCGCGTACGCGGCGATCGAGTAGTCCAGGGCGCGAGGTGCGAGGCCGTGCCCGCGCAGGTCGACGGCCTCGGCATGCCAGCCCGCATCGGCCAGAGCGACGCCGAACCGCCACATCAGGGCGCCGTTCGAGCCGAGCCCGTGCACGAGCAGGGCGCGCCGATCGGAGGACGGATCGCCCCACGACAACCGGGGCAGCGTGATGGGTGCGGGCATGCCCACAGCTTATGAGCGACCCGGGTGCCACTCATGCCGGGTCATGATGGCGGGCATGATCTCGACGTAGACGGCAGTCGCCCTGCGCGACCGGGTGCTCGGGTTTCGGAGCGGCTCAGATCACGTGATGGTGCCGACCGGTTCGGTGTCGGGCATCGGGCTGGGGTCGCGGAGGCGGAGGTCGGGGAACCATCGCACGCAGGCGACGGCGACGCCGGTTCCCACGATCGCGAAGACCGCAGCCGCCCAGTACGCGCCCTGCGGACCGACCCCGTCGATCAGGAACCCCGCGATCGCGGATCCCGCCGCGGCGCCGATGAGCTGGCCGGTGCCGATCCACCCGTAGGCTTCGGCCGTCTCGCTGAACTTCACGCTCGCGCTGGTCATCGCGAACAGCACGGCGAGCGCCGGGGCGATGCCGATGCCCGCGAGCAGCAGCGTGCCGCCCAGCCAGAAGATGTCGAGCGAGATCACCGTGAGCGAGAGGCCGACCGCGACGATCGCCAAGCGGCGCGCCATCGCCCAGCGCCCGATCGGGATGTGACCGAACGACAGACCGCCGGCGAGGCTGCCGATCGAGAAGATGGCCAGCAGGATTCCGGCCTCGAGCCCGCCGTGGGCGAAAGTGGCGACGACGCCGGCCTCGACCGCCGCGCACGCGCCGATCAGGAGCACGCCGATGACGGTCGCCAGCAGCACCTGCGGTTTGGCGAGCACCTTGCCGAGGCTGCGGCGGCTGCGTGGAATGCGCACGCGCCCGACCTCGGGGGAGAGGACGAACCACGTGCCGCCGCTGATCAGGATCACCACGATCAGCAGCAGCGCCTGCACCGTGCCGACCTGCGTCGCGACCAGGGTGATGACCACCGGCGCGACGATCCAGATCACTTCCTGCAACGAGGCGTCGAACGAGAACAGCGGGGTGAGCTGGCGCGAGGTGACCATCTTGGGGTAGATCGTGCGGACGGCGGATTGCACCGGGGGAGTGGACAGGCCCGCGATGAGTCCGAGCGCCATGTACACCGGGACGATCGTCTCGAACAGCGCGATCGCCGTGATCGCGAACGCGCAGATCACGAGCGTGGTGGTCAGCACCCGGCGCATGCCCCACACGCCCATCCAGCGGCTCGTGACCGGCCCGGCGATGGCCTGGCCGACCGAGGTCGCGCCGAGCACGAGGCCGGCGGCGCCGTACGAGCCGGTGACGTGCTGGATGTGCAGCAGGATCGCGAGGCTCGTCATCCCGTTCGGGAATCGCGCCGTCAGCTGCGCGGCCATGATGCGCGCCACCCCCGGCGTGCGCAGAAGATCCCGGTAGCCCGCCACCCGACAACGCTACCGGCCCGGGTCTCAGGCTGCGACAGGCTGCGACACGCCCGAACGTGCATTCCACAGCCAATCCGATGTCGGCACCCACCCGTATGTTCGCAGCAGTGGACAGACGCGGCCGCGGCGTCGGAAACCGGCATGTTTCAGGGTTTTTCCAGGTTCGCGATGAACTGCTCTCCTGTGGATGAAACGGTGGACAACCTGTGTTGTACATGTGGAGAGCGGTGCAAAACTACACCGATGTAACTACTAGCCCTTGTGGTGCTATCCATTGTCCGTACCCATATGTAGTATTGGACTCCCGGTGGGGGCCTACCGGATGCAAAACACGAATTTGAGGGAGAACGGGTCACACATGTCGATCACCGTCTACACCAAGCCCTCCTGCGTTCAGTGCACGGCGACGTATCGCGCACTTGATTCGAAGGGCATCGAGTACGAGGTTCTGGACCTATCGCAGGACCCCGCCGCCCTCGAGCAGGTCAAGGCGCTGGGCTACCTCCAGGCGCCGGTCGTCATCACCGATGAGGACCACTGGTCGGGATTCCGTCCCGACAAGATCGACGAGCTCGCCAGCCGTCTCGCATAGCGGTCCAGCCGTGGGCGTTTCCTCTGCCACCGGGTCTCGATACGCCGCCTTCGGCGGCTACTCGACCGCCGACGAGCGAGAGGAAGTGCCGCTGCTCGTGTACTTCTCGAGCATCTCCGGCAACACCGCGCGCTTCGTCGAGAAGATCCAGGCGAAGCTCGGAGCACGCGCGGTGCGGATCCCTCTCCACTCGACGGATGCCGACCTCGTCGTCGATGAGCCTTTCGTGCTCGTGACCCCGACGTACGGCGGCGGTCAGGGCCGGGGCGAGGAGAAGGGCGCCGTGCCGAGGCAGGTCATCCGGTTCCTCAACGACGAGCAGAACCGCAGCCTCATCCGCGGAGTCATCTCGGCGGGCAACACCAATTTCGGCGAGCACTTCTGCATCGCCGGCGAGATCATCAGCCGCAAGTGCCACGTGCCGCACTTGTACCGGCTCGAACTGTTCGGCACACCCGAAGACGTGGACCGCGTGAGCGAAGGATTGGAACGATGGTGGAAGCTGCAGTGAAGGAACAGGCGGCGTTCAAGGCGGACGCGCGTTTCGAGGGCATGGACTACCACTCCCTCAACGCGATGCTCAACCTGTACGACGAGAACGGCAAGATTCAGTTCGACGCGGACAAGCGCGCGGCGCGGGAGTACTTCCTGCAGCACGTGAATCAGAACACGGTGTTCTTCCACTCGCTCAAGGAGCGCCTCGACTACCTGGTCGAGAAGGAGTACTACGAGCCGTCGGTCCTCGCGAAGTACCCGTTCGAGTTCATCCAGAAGCTCAACGACCTGGCCTACTCGAAGAAGTTCCGCTTCGAGACCTTCCTCGGCGCGTTCAAGTACTACACGAGCTATACGCTCAAGACCTTCGACGGCAAGCGCTACCTCGAGCGCTTCGAAGATCGCGTCGTCATGACCGCCCTGGGTCTCGCCGACGGCGACCAGAAGCTCGCCACGAACCTCGTCGAGGAGATCATCTCGGGCCGCTTCCAGCCGGCCACCCCGACGTTCCTGAATTCCGGCAAGGCGCAGCGCGGCGAGCTGGTCTCGTGCTTCCTGCTGCGCATCGAAGACAACATGGAGTCGATCTCGCGCGGCATCAACTCGTCGCTGCAGCTCAGCAAGCGCGGCGGCGGCGTCGCGCTGCTCCTGTCGAACATCCGCGAGTCGGGCGCCCCGATCAAGCAGATCCAGAACCAGTCCTCGGGCATCATCCCGGTCATGAAGCTCCTCGAAGACAGCTTCAGCTACGCCAACCAGCTCGGCGCGCGGCAGGGTGCGGGCGCGGTGTACCTGAGCGCGCACCACCCCGACATCATGCGGTTCCTCGACACCAAGCGCGAGAACGCCGACGAGAAGATCCGCATCAAGACGCTCTCGCTCGGCGTCGTGGTGCCCGACATCACGTTCGAGCTCGCCAAGAACGGCGAGGACATGTACCTGTTCTCGCCGTACGACGTCGAGAAGGTGTACGGCGTGCCGTTCGGCGACATCTCGGTCACCGAGAAGTACCGCGAGATGGTCGACGATGCGCGCATCAAGAAGACCAAGATCAACGCCCGCGAGTTCTTCCAGACGCTCGCCGAGATCCAGTTCGAGTCGGGCTACCCGTACATCATGTTCGAAGACACGGTGAACCGCGCCAACCCGATCAAGGGCCGCATCAACATGTCCAACCTCTGCAGCGAGATCCTGCAGGTGAACACGCCGACCACCTACAACGAGGACCTCTCGTACAAGGAGATCGGCAAGGACATCTCGTGCAACCTCGGCTCGATGAACATCGCGCTGTCGATGGATGCCGATGACCTCGGCCAGACGGTCGAGACCGCGATCCGCGCCCTCAGTGCGGTCAGCGAGCAGAGCCACATCGCCTCGGTGCGCTCGATCGAGGACGGCAACGACCGGTCGCACGCGATCGGCCTGGGCCAGATGAACCTGCATGGCTACCTCGCCCGCGAGCACGTCTACTACGGGTCCGAAGAGGGCATCGACTTCACGAACATCTACTTCTATACGGTGCTGTTCCACGCGCTGCGTGCATCGAACAAACTCGCGATCGAGAAGGGTCGCGCGTTCGACGGCTTCGAGGATTCCACCTACGCCAGCGGCGCCTTCTTCGACAAGTACATCGACCGCGCGTGGGCCCCCGAGACCGAGAAGGTCACCGAGCTTTTCGCCGGCAAGCACATCCCCACGCAGGAGGACTGGACCGCGCTGAAGGCCAGCATCCAGCAGCACGGCATCTACAACCAGAACCTGCAGGCGGTGCCGCCCACCGGTTCGATCTCGTACATCAACAACTCGACCTCGTCGATCCACCCGATCGCGTCGAAGATCGAGATCCGCAAAGAAGGCAAGCTCGGCCGCGTCTACTATCCGGCCGCGTTCATGAGCAACGACAACCTGGAGTACTACCAGGACGCGTACGAGATCGGCTACGAGAAGGTCATCGACACATATGCCGCGGCCACCCAGCACGTCGACCAGGGACTCTCGCTGACGCTGTTCTTCAAGGACACCGCCACCACCCGCGACATCAACAAGGCTCAGATCTACGCCTGGCGCAAGGGCATCAAGACGATCTACTACATCCGCCTCCGGCAGATGGCCCTCGAGGGCACGGACATGTCCGAGTGCGTCTCGTGCATGTTGTGACGCGTGCCGGTGGTCGAGTAGCCCCGTAGCGGCGTATCGAGACCCGACAAGAAAGAACTCCGATGACTGAGAAACTTCCATTGCTCACCCACGTGCAGGCCATCAACTGGAACCGCATCGAGGACGAGAAGGACCTCGAAGTGTGGAACCGTCTCGTGAACAACTTCTGGCTGCCCGAGAAGGTGCCGCTGTCCAACGACATCCAGTCGTGGAACACGCTGACGCCTGACGAGCAGCTGCTCACGATGCGCGTGTTCACCGGGCTCACGCTCCTGGACACGATCCAGGGCACGGTCGGTGCCGTCTCGCTCATCCCCGACGCGATCACCCCGCATGAAGAGGCCGTCTACACGAACATCGCGTTCATGGAGTCGGTGCACGCGAAGTCGTACTCGTCGATCTTCTCCACGCTGTGCTCGACGAAGGAGATCGACGAGGCGTTCCGCTGGTCGGTGGAGAATCCGAACCTTCAGAAGAAGGCTCAGATCGTCATGGACTACTACCGGGGCGACAACCCGCTCAAGCGCAAGGTGGCCTCCACCCTGCTCGAGAGCTTCCTGTTCTATTCGGGCTTCTACCTGCCGATGCACTGGTCATCGCGGGCCAAGCTCACCAACACGGCTGACCTGATCCGCCTGATCATCCGCGACGAGGCCGTGCACGGGTACTACATCGGCTACAAGTTCCAGAAGGGTCTCGAGCGGGTCAGCCAGTCCGAGCGCGACGAACTCAAGGACTACACGTTCTCCCTCCTGTATGAGCTCTACGACAACGAGGTGCAGTACACGCAGGACCTCTACGACGGCGTCGGCCTGACCGAAGACGTCAAGAAGTTCCTGCACTACAACGCCAACAAGGCACTCATGAACCTCGGCTACGAGGCGATGTTCCCGTCGTCGGTCACCAACGTGAACCCGGCGATCCTGTCAGCCCTCTCACCGAACGCCGACGAGAACCACGACTTCTTCTCGGGGTCGGGTTCGTCGTACGTCATCGGCAAGGCAGAGGCCACCGAAGACGAGGACTGGGACTTCTAGAGCATCACCCAGACGAGCCCGAGCGCGGCAGTATGCCGAGGCCGTGCCACCCGAATCGTCTTGACGTCGCCGCTCCGACGCCAATACTGTGCACCTTACCCGCCGGTTCATCGGTGAACCCGCGAGTACGGATATTCATGCCAGCAAAGGAGCTGAGATGTATCGATGGATATTGCTGGGTGCGCTGTGTCTGGTGTACCTGTTCGGAATAGGACCAGCGTTCTACGGGTTCGGGGTCGCGCTCACCCCGACGGCTGAGGCGCTCGGTCTGTCGCGCGCACAGGCATCACTGGGATATTCGCTGCTGGCTCTGACACTGGGATTGGCCGGGCCGCTGGTCGCATGGCTCATCGGGCGGATCGGTTCCCGCTGGACCATCTTCGTCGGCGGCCTCGTCGCAGCTGGCGGCGCCACGCTGGTGGCCACCACGAGCGCCTACCCGCTGTATCTGATCGGGGCGGGGGTGCTGCTCGGGCTCGGTGTGGCGATGCAGACGATTCTTCCGGGCACGACGATGGTGACGAACTGGTTCGCGCGACGCCGATCGCTCGCCATGGGGATCTTCCTCACCGCTGGTGGTCTCGGCGGCTTCATCGCTGCTCCCACGATCAGCAGCCTGATCGCGGCGACCGGCACCTATCGCACGGCATGGTGGGCGATAGCCGTCTCGGGCGTCATCGCGGGTGTGATCGGGCTCGTGTTCGCGCGTGACAAGCCCGAGGACATGGGTCTGGCGCCCGACGGCGTCGCGCAGGGCGCCGCGGCGGGCGTCGCACAGGGCGCCGCGACGGCGCGGGTCTATCAGACCCCGCGGGAGTGGGGTGTGGGTGCGGCGCTGCGGACCCCCACCTTCTGGATGATCGTCGCCGCCAGTTCGGTGTTCGGCCTGGGTCTTCAGATCGTGAACAGCCAGCTGGTGGCGCATCTGAGTGCTCTGGGTGTGACCGCGGGAGTGGCGGCCGGCGCGCTCGGCACGATGGCGCTGCTCAGCGCCGTGTCGAGACTGATCGGCGGTCCGATCGGTGACCGTGTCGAACCCCGGATGCTGCTCGCGGTCGGCCTGATCGGGCAGCTGGCAGGGGCTTTGCTGCTGGTCAGTGCGAGCGACACGGTGCTCGTCTACACCGCCGTTGTCGTGTTCGGCGTCGGGTACGGCGTCGCATTCGTGGCCGTGCCGTCGTTGATCGCCAACTACTTCGGCCGGGAGGCCTACCCTCGCCTGTACGGCATCCGGTTGCCGATCGCGACCGTCGTCGGCGCGATCGGCCCGGTCGCCGCCGGGCTGGTCTTCGACGCCGTCGGGTCGTACACCATGGTGTTCATCGGATACGCCGTCCTGGCCGGTGTCGCAGCGGTGATCGCATTCCTGGCCCGACCAGTGTCGGCGCCCGAGCCGGTCCCCGTGGCAGACCCCGTCTGAGCGCATGAGGGACGGGGGGTCGCCTTCGGGGACCCCCGTCCCCCGCGTCGCGCTCCTGCGGGCGCCGCGGAAATCCGCGACACGGCGGCGCGACCGCTGTGATAGAACGGAGAGCGTCACACATCCCGGGGCTCAACGGCGCGCGAGAGGGAGTCTGCATGGAATTGGACGAGGCGGCGCTCGGCGCCGCGATTCTCGAGGGACCGGATGCGGTGCTGGCCGCTGACCGGGAGGGGATCCTGCGGTTCTGGAATTCCGGCGCGGAGCGCGTCTTCGGATTTCCGCGCGCCGAGGCGGTCGGGCGGTCGCTCGACCTGATCATTCCGGAGCGCCTGCGTCCGCGGCACTGGGAAGGCTGGTTCAGGGTGGCGCAGACCGGTCACAGCCGGTACGGCAGCGGCGACCTGCTGGCGGTGCCCGCGCTCCATGCCGATGGGCACACGTTGTCGGTCGAATTCACGATTCACATCATCACCGATTCGAACCACGAGGTGCAGGGCATCGGCGCAACGCTGCGGGATGCGACCTCGCGATTCCAGGAACTACGCGATCTGCGCCGCCGGCTCGCTGACGCAGGGCTCTGAGGCGCCGCCTGAAGTTCCCCGGATCAGGAGTGTCGTCGAACCCACCGAGGTGCGGCTGAGCAGGTCGACCAGTTCGGGCTCTCGATCTCGCATACCGGGGACGCCGGAGTCGCGCGTGTCGGCGGCGCCTGGAACGATAGGCGTATGGATTACTGGCACGAGGTCGCGCGGTCCATCGGGGCCGGTTACTACGATCACGCCCGGGCACTGGTCGCGGCAGGGCGCGTGACGCTCGTCGACATCGATTCCGACGCGCACCAGACCTCGGTCGACGCGGTGGTGCGCGATACCACGCAGCGTGGTGACGAGGTGCGGGTGGTCTCGTTCGTCATCGAACCGGCGCGCCGAGCCCTGAGCGCATACTGCAGCTGCGAACAGGCGCCCGAGTGCGCTCATGTGGCTGCCGCGCTGCTGGCCGTGTCCGAGGCTGGGTCCGGCGAAGATGCGGGAGCTTTCGGGCCGGCGGCATCCGCGCCCCGACGGGTCGCGCCGCCCTGGCAACGCGCGCTCGATCAGCTGCTGCCGACCACAGCAGACGACGGCGCCGGCCTCTGCCTGTTCGTCACGGTCGACGACCCCGGCCGGGCAGGGCGCTGGAGCCGGTCGCGGCGGGGTCCGGCTCTCGTCGCCCGTCCGGGCATGCGCGGAGCCCGAGGCGCTTGGATCAAGGGGCAAGCCCGGTGGAGGAACCTCGACGCTCTGCGGGCCGATCGCGCGGCACTCGACCTGCTGCGCGAACTCGACGTTCTCGACGCCGATGACTATTCGTGGAGCTACGGCTATCGCGACGACGAATGGATGCGGCTCGACCGCCTTCCTTCTCGCACGCTGTGGTCGCTGCTGAACGACCTGCAGGCGGCAGGCGTCGCGATCGTCTCGCCCGGCAAGGCGCAGCATCCGGTGCAGTTGACCGGCGCCGCACTCGCTCCACGGATCGCGGTCACCGAGAGCCGCAGACGCCTCGCGGTGCGAGGAGAGCTGGTGCCGGTTGAGCGGGAGGCGCAGCAGAATGCCGTGGGCTTGCCGGCGCCGTGGGAGCCGGACGCGCCGATGCTGCTGGTCGGCGACCCCGCGATCGCCATCGCGCGCGTCAGCGGCGCCGGCACAGCCGACGAGCGCGCCGTGCTGCACCGCATCCATCCGCCGCTGATCCCGGCGATGCGCGACCTGCTGGCACAAGCGAAGCCGGTCTCGATCGACGTGGAGGGGCGCGACAGGTTCGAGCGCGAGTACCTGCCCCGGCTGCAGGCGATCGCCCCGGTCACCTCGCCGGACGGCAGCTATGCCGTCCCGGCCCCGCCCCAGACCGTGCTCGAGCTGCGCATCGACCATGGCGACCGGCAGACTCATCTCAGCTGGCGATGGGACCGCTTCGGCGGCAGCATCCGTCCCGACCCCGCGAACGAAGCTCGCATCATCGACGCGGTACGCACAGTCGCCGGCAGTCACGCCGAGACGCTGCTGCGGACGACCGCGGGCGCAGCGGCGGCGACTGGCGGTGCCGCTCCGCCCGATCAGACCCTCAGCGGCGCCGCATCCGTCCTCTTCGTCGCCGAAGTCCTTCCGGCGCTGCGCACCCTCGACGGGGTGCGGGTGACCGAGAACGCCGAGGCCCCCGTGTTCCGCGCAGCATCGGCCGCTCCCGATGTCACCGTCAGCGCGCAGCCCGACGCGCGCGACTGGTTCGATCTCAGCGTCCAAGTGAGCATCGACGGCGAAGACGTCGAGTTCGCCACCCTGTTTCGCGCGCTCAGCGCGAACGAGCCGATCCTCGTGCTGCCCAGTGGCACCTACTTTCCGCTCGACACCCCTGAACTGCTGCGCCTGCGCGAGCTCATCGCCGAAGCCAGCGCTCTCTCCGATCGCCCGGCGACGGCACCGCGGGTCAGCCGCTACCAAGCCGACCTCTGGGAGGAGCTCGTCGAACTCGGCGTCGTCGCCCGGCAGGAGATCGAATGGTGGATGCGGGTGCGCGGCCTCTCGGACCACGACCAGCTCGCGCAGATCGACCCGCCGCCGACCCTGCGCGCCGAACTGCGCGACTACCAGCGCACCGGGCTCTCGTGGCTGCACTTCCTTCGCACGCACCAGCTGGGAGGGGTCCTCGCCGACGACATGGGGCTCGGGAAGACGCTGCAGACGATCGCGATGATCGAGAAGGCCCGCGTCGATGGCGCGGCGTCCGCGGGGGACGACGGGTCGGATGCCCCGAACACCGCAGCGACCGATTCGGATGCGCCGTTCCTGATCGTCGCGCCGACGAGCGTCGTCGGCAACTGGGCGACCGAATGCGCACGGTTCGCTCCCGAACTTCGCGTCTCGACGATCACCGCGATGGGGGCGCGGCGCGGGACGGCGCTCGCCGACGAGGTTGCCGGGGCGCACGTGGTCGTCACCAGCTACGCCCTCTTCCGTCTCGAGTTCGAGGCCTACGCCGGCCTCGAGTGGCAGGGTCTCATCCTCGACGAGGCGCAGCAGATCAAGAATCCGTCGTCGCAGGGCTACAAGTGCGCGCGCATGCTGGACGCGCCTTTCACGCTCGTGATCACCGGAACCCCGCTCGAGAACAACCTGCTCGAGCTGTGGGCTCTCGTCTCGCTGGCCTGCCCCGGTCTGCTCGGCAGTCGCCGCAGCTTCACCGAGCATTACCGCACACCCATCGAACGCGGTCACGACAGCGAACGACTTCGCACGCTGCAGCGCCGCATCCGCCCGTTCCTGCTGCGCCGCACGAAAGAGCTCGTGGCTTCCGAGCTGCCACCCAAGCAAGAGCAGGACCTCGTGCTCGACCTTCACCCCGCCCACCGTCGCATATATGACCGTCGACTCACGCGTGAACGGCAGAAGGTGCTGGGCCTGGCCGAGGACATGAACGCCAACCGGTTCGAGATCTTCCGCTCTCTCACCCTGCTGCGCCAGCTCGCCCTCGCTCCCGACCTCGTCGACGAGGGTGAAGCGCCGTCGGCGAAGATCGACGCACTCGTGGAACTGCTCGTAGAAGCATCCGCCGAGGGCCACCGCGCCCTCGTGCTCAGCCAGTTCACGCGGTTCCTCGCCCGTGCCCGAGCTGCGGTGACCGAGGCCGGCATCGCCTCTGCCTACCTCGACGGGTCCACGACCAACCGCGCCGCGGTCATCGACGGGTTCCGCACCGGGGATGCGCCCGCGTTCTTCGTCTCGCTCAAGGCAGGTGGTGTCGGGCTCAACCTCGTGGAGGCCGATTACGTCATTCTGCTCGACCCGTGGTGGAACCCCGCGGTCGAAGCGCAGGCCATCGACCGGGCGCACCGTATCGGGCAGACTCGCCCGGTGATCGTCTACCGACTCGTGGCCAAAGGCACGATCGAGGAGAAGGTCATGGCGCTCAAGTCCAGCAAGGCGCAACTGTTCGACCGGGTGCTCGGCGGCACCGGCGCCGACGACGCCGTCGCCGGCGGGCTCACCGTCGACGACATCCGCAGCCTGGTCGACTGAGTGCCGCTCAGCCCGCAGATGACCAAGCCGGGAATAGTCTTCGAACATTCCTGTTCAACTTGATACGACTATGCTCAAGTATAAACTTGACACGTATCGACTCAAGTTCTACAGGAGAGAAATGCCCGAAGACTTCACCCCCAAGGACGGCGAGAACGGCTCGAGTGCGTTCGACGAGTTCCTCGCGCGCTACCTCGATGGTGAGCGCGCCCGCGCGTCGCGGTCGATCGACCTCACGCGCTTCTTGAGTCTGCGCACGCAGGAGTTCCTGCAGCAGGCCGGCGCATACGCGCTCGAGCGCGGACAGCGTGAACTCGATGCCCTGCACGTGCTGAGGGTGCTGGTCGGCGAGTCGCCGGCGAAGGATGCCGTCGAGCGGGTGGGGGCCGACCCGGGCGCAATCGCCCGTGCGGTCGAGCAGCGTCTGCCTCAGGCAACCGACTCCGCCGACGTCGACGGGGCCGTCGTCACGACGTCCGTCCAGCGCGCGCTCTTCCACGCCTTCCAGGTGGCGCGCTCGTCGGGTTCGACGTACGTCGACCCCGAGCACCTGTTCTTCGCGCTCGTGCTCGGCCAGGACACGCCCGCGGGTCAGATCCTCGCGCAGGCGGGGGTCACCGCCGAGGCGCTGCTGCAGGGCGCACGCGAAACCGTGACGCCGAGCGGCGCGACCGCGACCGACCGGAAGCCCGACGCCGCGGCATCCGAGACTCCGATGCTCGATCGGTTCGGCACCGACCTGACCGCGCTCGCCCGTGCGGGTTCTCTCGACCCGGTGATCGGGCGCGAAGACGAGATCGAGCAGACGATCGAGATCCTGAGCCGGCGCACGAAGAACAACCCCGTGCTGGTGGGCGAGGCCGGGGTGGGCAAGACCGCGATCGTCGAGGGCCTGGCCCAGGCGATCGTGGCCGGCACGGTGCCCGAGCAGCTGCGCGACAAGCGCGTCGTCTCGCTCGACCTGCCGGCGATGCTGGCGGGCACCCGCTACCGCGGCGACTTCGAGGAGCGACTCACCAAGACGATGGACGAGGTCGCGGGCCTTTCGCGCGAGCTGATCCTGTTCGTCGACGAGGTGCACACGGTCGTCGGAGCCGGCGGCGGCGGCGAGGGGTCGATGGATGCCGGCAACATCCTCAAGCCGCGCCTGGCCCGCGGCGACCTGCACTTGGTCGGCGCGACCACCCTGAAGGAGTACCGCGTCATCGAGAAGGATCCCGCTCTGGAGCGGCGGTTCCAGCCGGTGCGTGTCGGTGAGCCGAGCCTGGAGGATGCCGTCCTCATCCTTCGCGGGCTGCGCCCCGCGTACGAGGAGCACCACGGCGTCTCGTTCACGGATGCCGCGCTGCGCGCCGCAGTCGAGCTGAGCGATCGCTACCTGCCCGATCGGGTGCTGCCCGACAAGGCGATCGACCTCATCGACCAGGCCGGCGCCCGTCTGCGCCTGCGGCTCGGCGTGCCCGTGGACGTGTCGGGTCTCATCGAGCGGCTGGCCGACCTCGAGGCGGACAAGAACGCCGCCGTGAGCGCGGAGAAGTACGAGGACGCCTCGCGCATCCGCGATCTGATCGTCGAGGTACAGGCGCGCCTCGATGAGGCGACCTCGCGTACTTCTGCAGGCTCCGGCGCCGATCTGGCGGCAGTCGTGGACGAGCCCGAGATCGCCGCGGTGATCAGCCGCGCCACCGGCATCCCTGTCAAGCGCCTGACCGAGTCCGAGCGCGAGCGCCTGGCCGCCCTCGAGGACGAGCTGCACGCGCGCGTGATCGGGCAGGACGACGCGGTGACCGCGGTCGCCAAGGCCGTGCGGCGCAACCGCACCGGCATGGGCGATGCGCACCGGCCGGTCGGTTCGTTCCTGTTCCTCGGCCCGACCGGTGTCGGCAAGACCGAGCTCGCCAAGGCGCTCGCCGTCAGCCTGTTCGACGCGCCTCCTTCAGGGACCGAGACCGCGGTGATCCGCTTCGACATGAGCGAGTTCGGCGAGCGGCACACCGTTTCGCGTCTGGTCGGCGCCCCTCCCGGATACGTCGGGTACGACGAGGCCGGACAGCTCACCGAGCGCGTACGCCGCAACCCGTACTCGATCGTGCTGTTCGACGAGATCGAGAAGGCACACCCCGACGTGTTCAACCTGCTGCTGCAGGTGCTCGACGACGGTCGGCTGACCGACGGACAGGGACGCACAGTCGATTTCCGCAACACCGTGATCGTGATGACCTCGAACATCGGCAGCGAATTCCTCGCGTCGCGTTCCGGCGCGATCGGCTTCATCGCCGACGGCGGCGGGGCGACGGGCTTCGGCAGTGAAGACGACCTGCGGGTGCGGGTGATGGGCCGGCTGCGCGAGGCGATGCGCCCGGAGTTCCTGAACCGCATCGATGAGATCGTGCTGTTCCGCAAGCTCGACAAGCCCGAGCTGCGCGAGATCGTGCGCCTCATGCTCGGTGCGACCGAGCGCCGCCTGTCGAGTCGTGAGGTCGGTTTCGAGATGACGGATGCCGCGATCGACTGGCTGGTCGAGCATGGCTACGAACCCGAGTACGGGGCCCGTCCGCTGCGCCGGCTCATCCAGCGCGAGGTCGACGACCGCATCGCGGAGCTGTTCGTGAGCGGAGCACTCGTCGACGGCGGCGCGGTGACGGTGGACGCCTCAGCCGGCGAGCTGCTCGTCACCAGCGGTCACGTCCTGGCCGTCGCCATCTGAGCCCGGCCCCGCGGATTGGGGGACGATTCCTCCCTCGGGGCGCGAAGACTGCGCGCCCCGAGGGAGGAACCCGGCCCCGCTCCCGGAGGGGGAGTCAGCGGTCGGAGAGCGAATCGGGCTTCAGGAGCGAGCGGGCAAGGCCCGTCGCCCCGGCGACGGCGGCGGGCATCGTGACGACTGCGCCGAGCGGAATCATGAAGCACAGTTGCGTCGCCACGCCGAATCCGAGCACACGGGCCCGATGCCGACGCATCAGAACTCGCCGGGCAGAGTGGTCCAGACCGCGCGAGCTGAGTGCCCGGGCCGACAGCTCGTCCGCGATCAGCCACCCGGTCAGGAGCACGGCGAACACGGTCGCCAGCACACCCCCCACCGCGGGGATCAGCCCGAGCAGGGCGGCCAGGATCGCGATCGCGACGCCGCGCACGAACAGCCCAAGTCCGTCGCGCATCGAGCGCCAGAAACCGTAGTCGGCGTCGATCGCGGCCTCGCCATGCATTTCATCAGCATGATCCCGCTCCACGGATCGCCAGATGCGCTCGTAGAACGGCTCGCCGACGATCAGCGTCAGCGCGGTGAACGACACCGCCACCAGCACGATGGCGGCACCCGCCAGGGCGGTGCCGATCGTCGCGCGAATCACCGTGGCCCACAGACCCGGCCAGCCGTCGGCGAACGGCGTGATGGCGACGGTGATCCCCGGAAGGGAAACCGCGAAGGCGATGATCCCCGAGAGCAGCAGGATGCCGACGATGGCCGCGGGAACCAGCCCGAGCGCCATCAGGCCCGGCCTGCGGCGCCAGTAGGCGAATCCGCGGCCCAGCAGCGTCATGCCTCTCACGAATTCCCGCACCGGCTCAGCCTTTCATGGGAGCCCGCCCTTTCATGGCAGGCCGCCCATTCATGGGAGGCGCCTAGGCTGAACACATGTCGACGCTGTCGCTCGGGATGCCGCGGATCCACCGCGATCCGACGAGCGCGCCCGACACCACGGGGCGTCCCGACATGCCGGGACTCGTCGACACCTTCGGTCGCGTCGCCCGCGACCTGCGGATCTCGGTCACAGAGAAGTGCTCGCTGCGCTGCACCTACTGCATGCCCGCCGAGGGTCTTCCCAGCGTCCCGAAGGCCGATCTGCTGACCGCAGTGGAGATCGCGCGACTCGTCGGCATCGCAGGCCGTGAGCTCGGCATCCATGAAGTGCGCTTCACCGGCGGCGAGCCTCTCACCCGCGCCGACCTCGTCGAGATCATCGCGCTGTCCTCTGCCGCCTCGCCCGGGATGCCGATGTCGATGACGACGAACGGCATCGGGCTCGACAAGGTCGCCACACGCCTGGTCGAGGCTGGACTCGGCCGTGTCAATGTCTCGGTCGACACCATCGACCGAGAGCACTTCGCCCGTCTGACCCGCCGTGACCGTCTGCCGGCCGTGCTGGCCGGCATCGACGGCGCCGTGCGCGCCGGACTCGGACCGATCAAGCTCAACGCCGTGCTGATGCGCGAGACGCTCGAGGACGCGCCGCAGCTGCTGGAGTGGGCGATCGAGCGCGGACTTCGGCTTCGGTTCATCGAGCAGATGCCGCTGGATGCCGACGCCGCCTGGCGTCGCGCGAACATGGTTCCGGCGGCCGAGCTCGTCGAGGTGCTGTCACGCCGGTTCACGCTGGCCGAGACTCTCCGCGAAGATCCGTCCGCGCCGGCCGAGGAGTGGCTTGTGGACGGAGGTCCGGCGACGGTAGGCATCATCGCCTCTGTCACCCGTTCGTTCTGCTCCGCATGCGATCGCACCAGGATCACCGCCGAGGGCACGGTGCGCTCGTGCCTTTTCGGTGACGATGAGACCGACCTGCGGGCGCTGCTGCGCGGCGGGGCGACCGATCGCGAAATCGCCGACCGATGGCGCGCGGCGATGTGGGGCAAGCAGGCCGGGCACGGCATCGCCGACCCCGGATTCGTACCGCCGGAGCGTTCGATGGGCGCGATCGGTGGCTGAGGTGCGCGTGCGGTACTTCGCGGCCGCCGCGGAAGCCGCAGGCCGCACCGACGAGACCCTCGAGGTCTCCGGGGCCACCGTGGGAGCCCTGCGCGATGCGCTCGCGTCCCGATACGGTGAGGCGATGGAGCGCGTGCTGCGTACCGGCTCGATCCTGGTCGACGGCGTCGTGAGCCGCGACCGCGAGCGCGCACTCGGCGCCGCGGCCGACGTGCTGCCCCGGTTCTCGGGCGGCTGAGTCCCTACAGGCCGACCCATTCGGTCGTGCCCTCGGCGAGGTGCTGCCGCTTCCAGATCGGCGTGCGCTCCTTGACCAGGTCCACGAGCCGGCCGCACACCGCGAACGCCTCCGCGCGATGGGGGGCGGCAACCGCGGCGACCAGTGCGACATCGCCGATCTCCAGGGCACCGACACGATGGATCACCGCGACGCGCAGGCCGGAGGCACCCGCGATCTCTGCGCACACGGCCGCCAGGAAGCTCTGCGCGTCGGGGTGCGCCTCATAGTCGAGCGCGTGCACCGAGGCACCGTGGTCGTGGTCGCGGACGACCCCCTCGAAGACGACGAGCGCGCCGTCGGCCGTGGTCGTCACGAACGCCTCCGCGGCTGCCCTGTCGATCGGCCGATCGGTGATCAGCGCGAGGAAGGGCTCAGCCATGCCTGCCCCCGGCGACCTGATCCAGCACGTGTGCGAGCAGCGGCTCGAGCACGTCGAGGCCGTCGCGCACGCCGCCGGGCGATCCGGGCAGGTTCACGATCAGGGTGTCGCCCGCCAGGCCCGCGATCGCGCGGCTGAGCGATGCCGTCGGCACCGCTTCACGGCCGGCCGCCCGGATCGCCTCCGCGATGCCCGGGAGTTCGAGATCCAGCAGCGCGCGCGTCGCTTCGGGCGTGCGGTCCTGCGGGTGCAGGCCGGTGCCTCCGGTGGTCAGCACGACATCGGGTGCGGCATGCACGATGCTCCCCAGCGCGGCGGCGACCTCCACGTCGGGGGTCACGACCGCGTCGGCCCCGCTGAACCCCCGTGCCCGCAGCCAGTCGACGATCAGCGGACCAGTCGTGTCGACGCGAGTGCCCGCGGCGGCCCCGGTCGATGAGACGAGCACGGCGGCGGTGCGTCCGGCTCCGATCTGAGCGATGTCGTGCGGCGCG
>NZ_WOYP01000031.1:24598-48788 GCF_011620715.1 Microbacterium sp.
GTGCGGCGCGTGGGCGTGCGATTCGGGATGCTGCGCCGCAGCATCCGGCGCGTCCCGCGTCCATTCGCCGCGCTTGCCGCCGGACTTCTCGAGCAGGCGGATCTCGCCGAGCACCGCTCGCGGGTCTACGGCCTTGATCATGTCGTGCAGCGTGAGCCCGGCGATCGCGACGGCGGTCAGCGCCTCCATCTCGACGCCCGTGCGTGCGGTGACCGAGACGGTCGCCTCGATGAGGATCGATTCGCCCTCGAAGCCGAAGTCGATCGTGACCGAATCGAGCGGCAGGATGTGGGCGAGCGGGATCAGCTCGCTCGTTCGCTTGGCCCCGGCGATGCCGGCGATGCGTGCCGTGGCCATCACGTCGGCCTTCGGCAGCCCGTCAGCGCGGACGAGCGAGATCACGGCGGCGGTGGTGCTCAGCCGCCCGGCCGCGCGGGCGACGCGGTGCGTGACGGGCTTGCCGCCCACGTCGATCATGCGTGCGCGGCCGGCATCGTCCAGGTGGGTGAGCGAGCTCATAGGTCAACGGTATCGACCGCGGCCCCGGCCGGGAGCGCCGTGACGTCGGCGGGCACGTCGATCAGCAGGTCGGCGGCCGCGAGCGCGGCGACCAGGTGGGAGCCGGGACCTGCGACGGTCTCGACACCGCCGCTCGCGGTCCGCCGTCCGCGAAGGAACTGCCGGCGCCCGGCCGTCGAGACGAGCGGGGCGGCGAGCAGAAGGCGGGTGCGGACGATCGCCGGCAGCCCGGCGACCTCGCGCAGCAACGGGGCGAGGAAGAGTGCGAAGCTCAGCTGGCTGCTCACCGGGTTGCCGGGGAAGCAGACCACCGGCACCGAGCGGTATCGGCCGTATGCCTGTGGTCCGCCCGGCTGCATGTCGACCGTGCCCACGATCGCGCCGAGGGGCTCCAGCAGCTGGCGGACCGGCTCGTGCGCGCCCATCGAGATGCCGCCGCTGGTCACGATGAGCTCGGCGCCGCTCGCGATCGCCCGGTCGAGGGCGGCAGCGAGCCGCACGGGGTCATCGCCGGCCAGCTGAAGGTCGACGACCTCGGCACCGGCCGCGGCGGCGGCGGTCGCCAGGGCGATGCCGTTCGCGTCGGGGAGCCGCCCGTGCCTCAGCGCGGTTCCGGGGGGCACCAGCTCGTTTCCTGTGCTCACGACCGCGACCCGCACACGCGCACGCACGCTGACCTGCATGAGGTTGGCCGCTGCCAGAGCGGCGAGATGACGGGAGGCGAGCCGCAGACCTGCGGGCAGCAGGGCGGCCCCGGCGGCGATATCCGAGCCCGCCTCGCGCACGTACTCTCCGGCATCCCGCCCGCGCAGGATCTCGATGCCGCCCTCGACGAGGCGGGTGTCTTCGATCGGCACCACGACGTCCGCGCCCGCCGGCAAAGGGGCCCCGGTCATGATCGCTATCGCCGAACCCACGGGCAGGGCGGCGGGGCCGGTCGCTCCCGCGGCGATCTCACCGAGCACGGGCAGCACCGTGGGGATCACCGCGAGGTCGTCGGCATGGACGGCGAACCCGTCCATCTGCGAGTTGCGGAAGGTCGGCAGGTCGATGGGGCTGCGCACATCGGCAGAGGTGACCCGGTCTGCGGCCAGCGCGATCGGGACGAACTCGTCCGGACGGCCCTGCAGCGGAGCCAGCAGCGCCCGGATGGTGGCGGCGTAGTCCTCGACGGGGATCCGATGCATGGCTTCGGTATCGGACTTTCAATACCGGGGCAGTGCGGGATCGACGTTGCGCGACCAGGCATCGATGCCACCGGCGAGGTGGCGCGCATCCTCGAATCCGGCCGCCCGCAAGTGCGCGAGGGCGTTCGCCGACCGGACGCCGAGGTGGCAGAAGACGACGGTCGGTGCGGCGGGGTCGAGTTCGCCGATGCGGGCGTCGAGCTCGCCGAGGGGGATCACGATCGCGCCGGGTAGCCCGACGAGGGCCACCTCGTCGGGCTCGCGGACATCCAGCAGCACCGGCGGGGTCGGCTCGCTGAGCAGTGCCGCGAGCTCCCGGGCGCTGATCGAACCAGCGGATGCCGCCACCGGGGTCATCGCGACGGCGCGGGTCGCGGCATCCCTCGCCGGGTCACGGGTGTAGCGCAGCTCGCGAGTGGTCCCGCTGAGGGCGTCGAAGAGCGCCACGCGGCCGAGCAGCGGATCGCCGATGCCGGTGAGCAGCTTGATCGTCTCGGTTGCCATGAGCCCCCCGATCACCGTGCACACGGTCGGAAGGATGCCCGCGATCTCGCACGTGTCGGCGTCGGCGTCGGGGCCGCCGGGAAACAGGTCGCGGTAGTCGGTGCCGTCCCACGCGATGCCGACCTGGCCCGACCAGCGCAGTGCGGATCCCCACACGAGCGGGATGCCGGCGGTCAGGGCCGCATCGTTCGCCGCGAAACGCGTCTCGTTGTTGTCGGATCCGTCGATCAGGAGGTCGGCTCCCGCGAGGATCGCTGCCGCGCTCGTCGAGGTGAACAGCCCGAGGTGCGCGATGACCGTCGTGTGGGGCGACTGGCGATGGAGGGCCTCGGCGGCGGAGGAGACCTTCGGGCGGCCGAGGTCGGCGGTACCGTGCAGGATCTGGCGGTGCAGGTTCGTCTCGTCGACCAGGTCGTCGTCGACGACCGTGATCGTGCCGACTCCTGCGGCGGCGAGGATCGGAAGCACGGCGCTGCCGAGCCCGCCCGCGCCGATCACGACCACGTGCGCGGCCGCGAGCCGCTCCTGGGCGGTGTCTCCGAAACCGGGCAGGATCCGCTGGCGCGCGTAGCGCGCGTCGCGCGGATCGGGGGTGGAGGCCATTGGGCGATTCTCCCATCGATCGGCGGAGCGCGGGTCGCCGCGGCGCTCAGCGACGCGTGGAGACCGTGACCGTGAATTTCGCGTTGCGAGCCGCCTGGCGGGTCGGGCCGACCAGCCGCTCCAGAGCCGGGCGGTACTGCAGTGACGAGTTCCACACCGCCCAGAGCTCGCCTCCCGGCGCGAGGACCCGGCCCGCCTCGGCGAAGAGCGGATCGGCGACTCCGCTCATCGGCACGGCCGTGCCGACGTGGAACGGCGGGTTGAGCGCGATCAGCCGTGCACTCGCGTCGGGCCGGGACTCGAGGCCGAGGGTGCGAGCGACCTGCACGCGGTCGGCGACGCCGTTGGCCGCGACCGTGGCCCGCGCCGAGGCCACGGCGGCCGCGGAGCGGTCGGTCGCGATGACGGAGATCGCGGGGGAGCGCAGCGCGAGCCAGGTCGCGACCACGCCGGTGCCGCAGGCGAGGTCGATCACGTCGCCGGACGCCCCCTCCAGCGCCGAGACATCGGCGGCGGCGAGCTGCTCGAGCAGGAACCTGGTGCCGATGTCGATGCCCGTGCCGGCGAATGCTCCGCCGAAAGCGCAGACCGTGAGCGGCGCCGACAGTCCGGGAGCGTCGTGCCGCGCGCTGCGCGCTTGCGGGTCTCGTCCGTCGTGGGGCGCGCGCGCGATCAGCACACGGGACTTCTGCCGTGCATGCGACACGTCGACGGTGCCGAACGACCGTCGCAGCACCTCGTTCATCGCGGGCGTCATGTGCTTGATCCGACCGCCCGCGAACACCACCACATCCGGGTGGGCGTGCGCGGCGACCAGGCCCGCGATGTCGTCCAGGGCGTCCAGCGCGCGGGGCAGGCGCAGCAGCACGACGTGCGCACCGGTGACGAGGGACTCGTCGAGCGGCAGCGAGCAGAATCCGTGCTCGAGGCCGGCCGTCCGCGCGTTGGCTTCGAGGGCGCGTTCGCCGGAGAGCGAGTCCTGGTGGACCCGGATGCCGGAACCACCGGCATCCGTCGCTCCCAGCGTGAGCGCCCCATACTCGTCGCCGATCGTCACGATCGTGCCTTCGGCGGCGGTGCGCCGCGCGTCGGCGGACTCGTCGAGGATCAGTCGGTCGGCCGCATCGGAGGCGAGCAGACCGGGGGACTCGACATCCGGCCAGCGCCGGAGCGCATCCGGCGTGTAGGAGGTAGGCGGCACCTGGACAGTCTCGCAGTGCTACCGGGAATGCGCTCCACGAGATGCGCAGAACACCGGGACCGAATCCGGCCCCGGTGTTCCGTCGTCCGATCGCCTAGACCCGCGCTCCGCCCGACCTCAATCGCGAGACCGCGTCCACGGTTGCGGCGAGGATGAGCACGCCGCCCGTGACCATCAGGTTGAAGCCGGCCGGCAGGTTGAGCAGGCCGAGGCCGTTCGTGATCACGGCGATCACCAGGGCGCCGATCGCCGCGTGCATGAGCCGGCCGCGTCCGCCGAAGAGGCTGACGCCACCGACGACTGCTGCCGCGACACCGCTCAGCACGATGTCGCGGCCGACCGTGGCATCCACCGAGCCGACGCGGGAAACGCTGAACAGCATCGCGGCCACCGCGAGCGAGGAGCAGATCACGAACGCCCACCACTTGATCCAGCGCACCTTCACGCCGGAGCGGCGGGCGGCCTCGGCGTTGCCGCCGATCGCGTAGACGTATCGACCGAACTTCGTGCGATCCAGCACGAACGTGCCGATCCAGAGGATCAGCAAGACGACCGGAACGATGATCGGCACGCCCGCCACCTCGTTGACCGACTGTCCGCGGTTCTGGTTGAGCACGAAAACGAACGCGCCACCGAGCACGGCGATGACCGCGAGCTTGATCCAGACCAGCGAGATGGCACGATTGGGCACGCCGGCTTTCGTGCGGCGCGCGCGGTCGTAGAACGAGGTGCCGGCCGAGACGGCGAGGATGATCAAGAGCATGACCCAGCCGCCCCACACCGGCAGGTTGCCGTTCTGCAGCGCGATCAGTTCCGGAACCTCGATGCGGAACAGCCCACCCGGGCCGATGACGACCAGCGCGAGCCCCTGGTAGCCGAGGAACAGACCCAGCGTGACGACGAACGACGGGATGCCGACCCTCGCCACGAAGAAGCCTATGAGCGCGCCGGTGAGGAATCCGAAACCGAAGCCGAGGAGCAGGGCGAGCGGCCAGGGAACGCCGAACTGCGCGTTGAGCACGACGAACAATGCCATGCCGACACCGCCCGTGACGCCGGCGGAGAGGTCGATCTCGCCGAGCAGGAGGACGAAGACCAGGGCCATTCCGAGCACGACGAGCGGGGCTGCCTGATTCAGCAGGTTCGCGAAGTTGCGCTCGGTGAGGAAGAACGGGCTCAGGATGCTGAACATCACGCTCAGCACGATCAGCCCGCCGACGGCCGGGAGTGCTCCCATGTCGCCGCCTCGCACGCGCTGCCACCAGGCCTGGACCTGGTCCATGAGGCCGCCTTCGACGCCGCTGCCGATCAGGTCGCCGGCGACCGCGTTCGGCGCGGCATCGGTTGTCGTGCCGCTCACTCTGCGCCTCCGGTGGCGATGGTGGTCGTGCCGATGAGCTCCACGCCCATCGTCTTCGTGCCGGTGATGTAGCCGACGACGTCGTCGCGCGTGGTGTCGGCGACCTTGACCTGCGCGACCAGCTGGCCGAGGTAGAGCACGGCGATGTCGTCGGCCACCTCGAAGACGTCGGCGAGGTTGTGGCTGATGATGATGACCGCGACGCCCTGCTCGGACAGCCGCTTGACCAGGTTGAGCACCTGCTCGGTCTGGGCGACACCGAGGGCGGCGGTCGGCTCGTCGAGGATCACGACGCGCGCCTTCTTCAGCACGGCGCGGGCGATCGCGACGGTCTGGCGCTGTCCGCCGGAGAGCGACGAGACCTTCTGGCGCACCGACTTCACGGTGCGCACGGACAGGCCGCGCAGCGTGTCGGACGCATCCTTCTCCATGCGGCCCTCGTCGAACGTCCCGAGGGTGAGCTCCTCACGACCGAGGAACATGTTCTGGACGATGTCGAGGTTGTCGCACAGCGCCAGGTCCTGGTACACGACCTCGATGCCGAGGTTCGCGGCATCCCGAGGCCCGTGCAGGTCGCGGTGCACGCCGTCGATGAGCACCTCGCCCTCATCGTAGGGCTGAACGCCGGCGAGACCCTTGATGAGGGTCGACTTTCCCGCGCCGTTGTCTCCGACCAGTGCGGTGACCTTGCCGGGGTAGACCTCGAGGTCGACACCCTTCAGGACGCTCACCGGGCCGAACGACTTCTTCACGCCGATCAATTGGATGATCGGCTCTTTCGCACTGATCGTGTCTGACATGCTCGCTTCCTTGCGATTCGGTGTGGATACACGTCGAGGGCGCCGCGCCATTCTCAGGCGCGGCGCCCTCGATGAGGTGACTGCTACGGGGCTACGACGCCGAACTGCTCACACGCGGCGATGACATCGGGCGTGCAGACGTCATCGTACGCGGCGTCGCCGGCGGCGACCACGTCGTTGACCTCGTTCGGTCCGACCAGCACCGGTGTGACCTGGATGTACGGCGTGCCGTCGTCCAGCTCCGCGTCGGCCTTGACCTCCTCGCCGCTCAGCAGGGCGATCGCGACCTCGACGGCGGCGTTGGCCTCGTCGGCGACGGGCTTGTAGACCGTTGCGGTCTGCCAGCCGAGCAGGATGTTCTGCAGACCGGCGACGTTGGCGTCCTGACCCGACACGGCAACACCCTTGAGGTTGTTGTCCTGGAGGACCTTGATGACGCCGGCGGCGTTCGTGTCGTTCGCGGCCCAGACGCCGTCGACCTGTCCACCGAGCGCGGTCAGTGCCTGCTCGAAGTTGGTCTGCGACTTGGCCTGGTCCCAGGCTCCCGGGGGCTCGGCCGCCGGAACGACACCGGCAGCTTCCATGACCTCGACAGCACCGTCGTGGAACATGGCGGCGTTGCCGTCAGTCGGGTCTCCGCCGATGTAGACGACCTTCGCGGCAGCGGGGTCGACGCCCTTGGCCTCGAGGCCGTTCAGGACGGTCTGGCCCTGCAGGCGACCCACCTCCAGGTTGTCGAAGGACACGTAGTAGTCGGCACCCGAGAACGGGCGGTCGTACGCGATGACCGGGATGCCCTCGGCCGTGGCCTTGGCGGCCACCGCCTCTGCGGCGCCCTGGTAATCGACGAGCAGCATGACGCCGCAGCCCTGAGTGAGCTGCTGGTCGGCGATGGTCGAGTACTTGTTCACGTCACCCTGTGCGTTCTGGATGTCGACCTCGAAGCCGGCGCCCTCCAGACCCTCCTGGAGGTACGTGCGGTCGAAGTTCTCCCAGCGCGGCGACGACGCCGCGTCGGGGAGGATGACGCACGCGCGACCCGCTGCGTCGCCGGTGCTCTCGCTGGATGTGCCGCCGCTCGAGCCGGAACACCCGGCCAGGAGCAGCGCGGCAGCACCCGTAAGGGCGGCCACGGAGAGGATTGAAGACTTCTTCATCATTCGCCTTTCGTCTTTGAATGTGCGCACGCCCGGAGACCGGGCGCGTTGTCGCTTGAAGCGATCCTGACGACAACGAGGCTTGGCGTCAAGACATGAACGTAACGCTTTGGCAACGGCGCGTTCGTATTCGCGCCGTGAACGCATGACCCGCTCAGGCTCGGCCGGCGGCAGCTCGTTTGCGTCGTGAGAGGGAGTCGACGGTGACGGCCAGCACGAGCACGATGCCGGTGATCATGAAGATCACGGACGAGTCGAGGTTGAGCAGCGTCAGGCCCGACGAGATCGACTGGATCACGAAGATCCCGAGCAGCGCCGCGAACGCGGTGCCGCGGCCGCCGAACAGGCTCGCGCCGCCGATCACCGCTGCGGCGATCGCGTTGAGATTGACGTCACCGGTGCCTGAACTCTGGTTCGCCGACGCGAGTCGCGCCGCCGCCAGCACGCCTCCGACGGCGGCCAGCGTGGAGCACAGCATGAACACCGAGATGTAGATGCGGTCGACCCGGATGCCTGCACGGCGGGATGCATCGACGGAGCCGCCCACCGCGTACACCGCGCGCCCCCAGCGGGTCCTGGTGAGGGCGAAGTTCACCACCACGACCAGCGCGAGGAAGAACAGGAACATCACGCCGACGCCGCGCGACAGGTTCAGGTACCAGGCCGCGACCATCAGGAACGCCATGAGGAAGCCGCTGCGGATGCCGATCCCGAGGTAGCTCTGACTCACCAGGTTCGCGGCGGAGCGCTGTCGTGCGCGGCGCAGCAGGATCCAGGCGTACGCGGCCGCCGTGAGCCCCGCGACGATGTACGAGGCCCAGGCGGGCAGGTACCACTGCTGGGCGAACTCGACGATCCACGAGTCGAACGGCAGCCCGATCGATCCGGTGTCGCCCAGGATCCACAGCTGCAGGCCCAGGAAGCCGAGCAGACCCGCCAGGGTGATCACGAAGCTGGGCAGGCCGAAGCGCGTGTAGAGGAATCCGTAGAGCAGCCCGACCAGGGCTCCCGCCGCGATCGCGGCGACGAGCGCCAGTACGATGTTCCACTGCAGCTGAACGAACGTCACCGCCAGGATCGCGGATGCGAGCCCCGACACCGACCCGACCGAGAGGTCGATCTCTCCGACGAGCAGCACCACGACGATGCCGAGGGCGATCGTGCCGATCGCGGCGGACTGCATCGTGAGGTTCACCAGGTTGGTGCTGGAGAGGAACACCGGGTTCAGCGCCTGGAACACGGCCCAGATGACCACCAGGCCGACGATCACCGGCAGCGAGCCGAGGTCGCCGCCGCGGATGCGGGCCAGCAGAGACACAGCGGCGGCGCGCATCCCCTCCGCGCTGAAGAGGCGCTCCTGGCTCTCCGGGGCCAGGGGCGGCGCCAGCTCCTTGCCGGTCGTCATGGCGTCCCGCCGCGGAGGTCGCGCCCGCGGCGGGAGTTCAGATCGCGCATCCTGATGATCTTCGCGTCGGACGGCTCCGGCGTCGGCCGATCCGACGCGCGTCTGGCCACCGCGTTGTCGACGGCTCCGGTGATCGCGGCGATGAGCGTCTCGCTGGTCACGTCCGCGATGTTGTAGACGCCGTTGTTCCGCCCGAGCCGCAGCACGACGGCCCGATCGGCGACGGCCATCACATCGGCCATGCTGTGGCTGACCAGAACCACCCCGTGGCCGCGTTCGCGCAGGCGCTCGATGAGCCCCAGCACCTCCGCGGTCTGCGCGACGCCGAGGGCGGCGGTGGGCTCGTCGAGGATCACGATGCGCGGATCGCCGATGAGCGACCGGGCGATCGCCACCGTCTGGCGCTGGCCGCCCGACAATGACGCGACCGGGATGCGCACAGACGGGATCTTGGCCGACAGCTCGCGCAGCAGCGTCCAGGTCTGCTGTTCCATTTCGACCTCGTCCAGCGTGCGGCCCGTGCGCAGCTCGCGTCCGAGCCACAGGTTGGCGACGACGTCGAGGTTGTCGCACAGCGCAAGGTCCTGGAACACCGTGGCGATGCCCAGCTCCTGGGCATCGGCCGGACTGCCGATCTCGACGGGCTCGCCGTCGTATTCGATCACACCGGAATCGGGGGAGTAGACGCCCGAGAGCAGCTTCACGAGGGTCGACTTGCCGGCGCCGTTGTCTCCGATCAGGGCGACGACCTCGCCCTCGTTGACCCAGAAGTCCACATCCGTGAGCGCCCTGACGGCACCGAAGCGCTTGCCGATCGCGTGCACGGTGAGCACCGGGTCTCGTGAGCGCCCCGGTCGCGGCTGTGTCATCGACATAGAGGTCATGTTCTCACCGTTGGCTCCCGCGGCGGCGGTCATCGGATGCCGGCTGCATCGCACGCGGCGACCAGTGCCGGCGTGCAGATGTCCTGAACGGTCCAGAACCCATCGGCGACCACGGTCTCCATGATGTTGTCGATCGTCACGGCCACGGGCTCCAGGAGGGTGGCCGGGGTTCCCTGGATCTCGAGCGGGGAGAGGATCTTCTCGCCCGTGATCAGCGCGACGGCCACGTCGGCGGCGCGCTCGGCCTGCGGCCGGATCGCCTTGTAGACGGTCATCTGCTGGTCGCCGGTGAGGATGCGCTGGATCGCGGCGAGCTCTGCGTCCTGTCCGGTCACCACCGGGAACGGTGACACGTTGCCCGCCTTGAGCGCCGAGATCGCGCCGCCGGCCACGCCGTCGTTCGCCGCATACACCCCGGCGATCTGATCGCCGTACTGCGCGATCTGCCCGGCGACCCATTCCTGGGCCTTCTCCGGGCTCCAGCCCGGCGTGTCGTACTCGGCGAGCACCTGGAGACCGCTCGCGTCGATGACCCGACGTGCGCCCTCTTTGAACTGGGCGGAGTTGCTGTCGGTCGGCGACCCGTTGACCAGGAGCACGCCGGATGATCCGGCACCTTCCGCCTCGAGCGCCCGGACGAACTCGGTCGCCTGCAGATCGCCCACCAGCTCGTTGTCGAAGGAGATGTAGTACGCCAGGTCGCCGCCGGCGATCAGGCGGTCGTAGGAGATCACCGGCACGCCCTGCGCGTTGGCCGACAGTACGATGCTCACCGCCGCCTGCGTGTCGAAGGCGTCTAGGACCAGCACGTCCGCCCCGGCGGCCAGTGCCGATTCGGCCTGCTGCTGCTGCTTGGTGGCGTCACCGTCCGCGTTCGAGTAGAGCACCCGGTACGGCCCGAGTTCAGCCACCCGCGCTTCGAACAGCGGCCGGTCGAAGGTCTCGTAGCGGGCCGTTTTGGCGTCCGGCAGCAGGAGCGCGATCGTGTCGTCGTCATCCGCTCCGGTGCCGCCGCTCGCGCCAGCGCATCCGGCCAGGATGCCGCACACCGCAGTGGCGACCGCCAGCAGCGCGGTCGCGCGCATGCGGGATTCTCGCGGAACCCCTCTCTCGGGTCTGGGCATACGAGAGCCTATGCCGAGAAGGGCATCGCTTCGGCGTCCACCGTCACGTGATCGAGGGCGATCGTGATCGCTCCCCGGGTCTCGGCCCAACCCCCGAACGACGCGCCCACGATCTCGGGAAGACCGCTCGCCGAGGCGAGGGCCGTCCGCTCGAGCGAGTGCCGCATGGGCGCCATCAGGATCTCGCCCGCTTCACCCAGCTCGCCGCCGACGATGATCAGCTCTGGGTCGAAGAGGTTGCACAGGCTCGCGGCCGCGATGCCGATGTGCCGCCCGGCGTCGGCGATCACGCGCCGGGAGCTTCCGTCACCGGCATCCGAAGCCTGAATGAGGTCGCTCAGTCGCTGCATCCCCTCGCTGGGCGGGAACAGCGACAGCAGCGCGGGCCCGCCGGCGTAGGTCTCGAGGCAGCCGCGGTTGCTGCACCGGCACATCGGTCCGTTCTCGTCGATCGTGACGTGGCCGATCTGGCCGGCCTTGCCGTTCACGCCGCGGAACAGATCGCCGTCGACGATGAGCCCGGCGCTGATCGTGTGTCCGACGCGGATGAACACCGACGACGAGGCGTTGCGCCCGCTGCCCTCGCGCGCTTCGGCGAGACCTGCGAGGTTCGCCTCGCTGTCGACGAAGACCGGGCGCCCGATACGGGCCGTGAGGCTCTCGGCGACGTCCACGCCCTCCCAGCCCCGCAGCAGACCGGCGGTCGAGACCATGCCGGTGCGCGGGTCGATCGGGGCGGGCAGGGCGAGCCCGACGGCGAGCAGGTCGCTGACCGTGCCCCCCAGCGTCTCCATCATGTCTCCGAGCAGGATGCTGAGCCGGTCGAGCTCGGCGTCGTGCCGGTGATCGAGCGCGAGGGGGAGTGAAGTCTGGGTGACGACTGTGCGCGTGGCGTCGGCGATCGCGATGTGCAGCTGCCGTGAGCTGAAGTGCACGCCCGCCACGAGCCCGAGCTGCCGCGCGAGCGAGACGAGTGTCGCGCGCCTGCCGCTGCGCGAGGTGATCGAGGTGTGCAGCAGCCCCGACGCGGTCAGTTCCTTGACGATGTTCGACACGGTCGCCGGTGAGAGCCCTGTGCTCCCCGCCAGCTCGACCTGAGTGAGCCGCCCATGCCGTTTGAGCGACTCCACGAGACGGGCTCGGTTCGCTTCACGGAGCGATGACTGCGAGCCGGGTGGGGCGATGCGACCTACCACGATCGACACTGTACCTGACAGCGAGGGGACGCCGATCCGTGACGAAGCTACTCGCGCAGGCGCACGAGTCGCCCGTGACCGGTCTCCTCGAGTTCCGCGATCGACTCGCGGGCCTTGACGAAGTCCGAGAAGGAGCGGTAGCCGAGCGCCTTCTCGCTGAAGGACGGGTCCATGCGCCGCATGTGCGTCTTGACCGCCGAGCTGTGCAGCCACTCGGCGTCGTCGTCCTTGTCGTGGCCCAGGCGCAGCGCGCGCTCCAGCAGTCGCGTGGCCGTCTCCTGCGGGTCTTCCGGGGCCTCATCGATCGGCGCGGTCGCATCCGGGCCGGCGGTGGAGGCGACCGTGGTCGAGGAGGCGCGGCGGTTGGTGCGCTTGGGCGGCCCAGCCGGTCCGAGGGCCTCGATCAGCGACGCCTCGACCTCAGCGGGCGCTGCCACGGCGGGTGCTTCGACGGCGTCCGGGGACGGGGCGGCGGCCTCCGCCGGGGCGCCGGCCTCCGCCGTCTCCGCCGGGGCGGCATCCTTCGCCGGCGTCTTCCGCCCGCGTCCGCCGCGGATGCGGGTGCCGGCTGCGGTCGGCGCAGCATCGTCGGCCGAGTCCGGATCGGCGAGCTCGGCGGCGGCCGGGTCTGCCGCGGCGGCGTTCTTGCCGCGGGACGAGGTTCGCGACGGCGCCTTCGTCGCGACCCGTGCAGGGCGGGGGACGCCGGGCAGAGAGTCGTATGCTTCGAACTCGTCGCACGCGGCGGCGAGCGACTTGGCCGTCGAGCCGGCGACGCCGACGCCGACGACGTACCGGCCGAGGCGGCGGCAGCGCTGCGCGAGCGGGACGTAGTCCGAGTCGCCGGCCACGATGACCACGTGGGTGAGATCGGGGAGGCGGAACATGTCCTCGACCGCGTCGACGGCGAGCCGGATGTCGGCGCCGTTCTTGGCGTACGCGGCGGCCGGGAACAGCTGCACGAGGTCGACCGCGCGGGCGACGAGCTGGGTGCGGTAGACGGCGTTGACCGGCGAGGACCAGTCCGCGTAGGCGCGGGTGAGCACGAGGGTGCCGAAGGACGCGGCGTAGTCGATGATCGCGCCGACATCGATCGTCGCGGCAGTGAGGCGCTCGGCGATCTCGGGGTCTTCCGGCGTCTCGATGATCCGCTGCCGGTCGCGCCCGTACGAGTTGCGTCCGTGCACGCGGTCGTACCAGGAGATGACGATGTTGTCGAAGTCGAGGTAGACGGCGACGCGGGAGTTCTGCGAGTCGGGCATGTGTCCAGTGTGACAGGCGCTCGCGGCAGGCCGGGGTGTCAGACCTCGCTGGGATAGCGGAGCCCGATCTGGCGGCGGACCTCGTCGAGGGTGCCCATGATCGCGACGGTCTCATCGATCGGCAGGATGTCGCTGTCGTTGTCGCCCGAGGCGATGTATCGCTCGGCCGCGAGCGCCTGGAACTGCATGCCGCGGCCCTTGACGTGCGACTGGTACGACTCGAGCACCGTGCCGTCCGGCGCGACCAGGCGCAACGACGTGGGCGTATACCAGACCCGGTCGATGTCGATGCGCGCCTCGGTGCCGATGATGTGCGCCGTGTTGGGGCCGGCGGCGTGGGATGCCGACAGCGAGGTGGAGAGCGCGCCGTTCTCGTGTGTGAAGATCGTCGCCACCTCGTCGTCCACTCCGGTGGCGCCGATCGTGGCGGTCGCGGTGACCGTGGTGGGTGCGCCGAGGATGTCCCACGCGAACGAGATCGGGTAGATGCCGAGGTCAAGAAGTGCGCCGCCGCCCAGGTCGATGTTGTTCAGCCGGTGCTGCGGGTCGGTCGAGATCTTCTGCGTGTGATCCAGGAGCAGTGCGCGGATCTCGCCCAGCGCGCCGGAGTCGACGAGCTCGCGTATGCGGATCATGTGCGGCAGGTAGCGGGTCCACATCGCCTCCATGGCGAGCAGCCCGGTGCGGGCGGCGACCTCGCGCACCGCCGCGGCTTCGGCGCCGTTCAGCGTGAACGGCTTCTCGACGAGCACGTGCTTGCCGTGCTCGAGTGCGAGAATCGCGTTCTCGGCGTGCATCGGATGCGGCGTCGACACGTAGACGATGTCGACCTCGGGGTCTGAGACGAGCGCTTCGTATGAGGCGTGCGCCCGGCGGACCCCGAACTCGGCCGCGAACCGGTCGGCCGATTCGGCGGAACGCGAGCCCACGGCGGTCAGATTCAGGCCCGCCGTTCGCAGGTCGCTCGCGAAAGAGTGGGCGATGCCGCCCGTGGCAAGGATTCCCCAGCGCGATCCAGTCATCCCTCGAGCGTAACGATCCCCGGCCGGACTCGGTCGGCAAGCGGCGCCAGGGCATGTCCGAGATCGGCGATGAGGTCCGCCGGATCCTCCAGACCGATGGACAGGCGGATCGTGGTCGGCGTGATGCCCGCCTCGGCCCGCTGAGCGGTCGTCAAGTGGCTGTGCGTCATCGACGCAGGATGCGCGACGAGACTGCGGGCATCGCCGATGTTCGCCACCAGGCGGATCACCTTCAGACGCGCGATGAGCTCCTCGATGCGGGCGAAGTCGGTGTCCGCATCGCCGGTGGCGTGCACCTCGAACGAGAAGACCGACGCTGCGCCGCGCGGCAGGTATTCGCGGGCGAGGTCGTGCCACGGGCTCGAGGCCAGGCCCGGGTGATTCACGCGGGAGACGGCCGGGTGCTCCTCGAGGAACTGCGCCACCAGCTGCCCGCTGGTGCTGTGTCGCGCCATGCGCAGGTCGAGTGTCTCCAGGCCCTGCAGGAGCTGGAACGCGTTGAAGGCGGACAGTGAGGGGCCGAGGTCGTGGACGTACTTGGTCTTGACCAGTGCGATGAAGGGCGATCCGGTCGCACCGAAGCGCTCGAGCAGGCTGCCGCCGGGGACGCGCCGATAGGTCTCGGTCAGCTGCGGCCAACGGTCCGGCTCCGCCGCGAAGTCGAAGGTACCGAGGTCGACGATCACGCCGCCCAGGGAGGTGCCGTGGCCGCCGAGGTATTTGGTCGCCGAATGCACCACGATGTCCGCGCCGAAGTCCTTGACGTGCTGCAGGTATGGTGTGGCGATCGTGTGATCGATCACGAGGGGAACGCGCGCCGCACGTGCGACGTCAGCCACGGCCCGGACGTCGAGGACCTGGGCATTCGGATTGGTGATCGATTCGGCGAACAGGGCGCGCGTGGTCGGCCGCACCGCCGATGTCCACCCCTGCCGATCGTCCTGATCGACGAACGTGACCTCGATGCCCCAGTCGGCGAACGTGTCCTGAAGCAGGTCTATCGAGCCGCCGTACAGCTGCCTCGCCGCGACGATGTGCTCGCCCTGCTTCGCCAGCGCCAGCAGCGCCAGCGCCACCGCGGCCTGGCCGGACGCGACCGCCGCGGCCGAGATGCCGTTCTCGAGCTCGGCCACCCGCTGCTCGAACACGAGCACGGTCGGGTTGGCGGTCCGGCTGTAGATGTTGCCCTCGCGCCGCAGTGCGAACAGATCGCGTGCCTCGCTGAGCGAGTCGAACTCGAACGCGTTCGACTGGTGGATGGGCGGGATGACGGTGTTCTCGGCAGTGCCGGGGACGTAACCCGCCTGAACCTGCGCCGTCGCGAAGGATCGGGATGCCTCGGACATGCCTCCATTGTCGAGGAGCGCGCGGTGTCTTGTTCGATCGTGTGTCGAACTGTTGCACGCGTGGCCGTGGATGCTACGGGACCAGCGTGACCTTGCCGTCGGTTCCGCTCTCGACCGCCCGGTGCGCGGCTGCGGCATCGGCGAGCGCGAAAGATGGGCCGAGCTCGACCGAGAACCGGCCGGCGGCCATCAGGGCCAGGCTCACCGGGAGCGCTTCGCGCCGCCATCCGAGCGCACGATCGGACAGGGGCTCAGGCGCGCCTCCCTGGAAGGCGCGGATGCCGAAGGACGCGGCATCCCGACCCCGCACGATCGTGGCGATGCGCTCGCGATCGGGGACGAGTTCGACAGACGCGCCTATGGCCTCGTCTGTTCCGGCGGCGTCGAGGGCGACCGTGATGCCCTGCGGCGCCACGGCGCGGACGCGATCGGCCAGGCCCACTCCGTAGGCGACCGGGGTGGCGCCGAGCTCGCGGATGCGATCGAAACGGCGCTCGGATGCCGTCGCGATGACCGTCGCGCCCCACAGCACCGCGAACTGGATCGCCGCCTGGCCGACAGCCCCGGAGCCGGCGTGAACGAGCAGCGTGTCGGTCGGTCCGACGGCGAGCGAGCGCAGCGACTGGTAGGCGGTGCCGACCGGGATGCCGAGCCCGGCGCCCTCGGCGGCGCTGACCTGCGGCGGGCGCGGCTGAGCGTTCTCGGCGCTCACCACGATGTCTGTCGCGTATGTCCCCGGCGCGCTGAACACGACCACCGCGTCGCCGACCCGGAAGCCGTCGACCTCGTCGCCGGTCGCGGTGACGATGCCGGCGCCGTCCCCGCCGACCCGGCGGGGCTCTGTGATCGGCGCGGACGCACGCTGCCCGGAGCGCAGCTTGCCGTCGATCGGGTTGACTCCGGCTGCTTCGACGCGCACCGCGATCTCGCCCGGCCCGGGCGACGGAGTCGGGATCTCGATGAGGGTGAGGACCTCGGGTCCGCCGAACTCGGTGTAGGTGATCGCGTGAGCCATGACAAGGGCCAACCTTTCGGCTGGCGGGCACTATTCCCGGGGACTATTCGTGATTCCCGGGCACTATTCGCGCAGGGACTTCTGAATCCGCTGCAGCGAGACCGCCTCGGCCGTGCCGAGGTGCTGCGCGAACAGGCTCACGCGGTACTCCTCGAGCAGCCAGCGGGTGCGTACGAGGGCCGGTGGTGCGTCCTCGGCGGGAGGGATCGCCCCGCCCGCCTCGGCGAAGGCCGCAGCCGCACGCTCGAACTCGGTCATGCGCTGCCGGTCCCGGCCGGGATTGTCGACGAGCCCCTCGACCCGCTCCTTCGCACCGCGCAGGTACCGGGGCACGTGCGCGAGCCGGGCGAGGCCGATCTTCGACACGAAGCCGGGGAAGACGAGCCCGGCGACTTGCCCTTTCACGTCGTTCAGCGCGCCGAGCAGGGTGAGCGAGTTCTGCGCGCGAAGCGCGCGATCTGCCTCGCGTGCCGCGGTGAGGATGCGAGCCGAAAGCGATACGGTCTGGAACGTCTCCTCGACCACGGCCGCCGAGAGCGCGGCGCGCACACGTTCGAAGTCGGCGCGGGTGCGCACGAGCGAATCCTCGGCGATGCGGGCCAGGACGGCATCCGCCACCGCGACGCGCGCGTCTTCGACCAGAGCCTTCGCCGACGGATAGGGGGATGCCGCCAGCGCCAGCTTCTCGGCCGAGGTCAGGTGCTCCAGTACGTACGGCGCGGGCGAGGCCACTGCCAGCAGAAGCAGCCGGCGCACACCGGCGCGGGTCGCCCGCTCTGCGGCTTCAGGCGTGGCCTCGACCCGCAGCGCCACGGTGGATCCTTCGTCGACGAGGGCGGGGTAGCCCCGCACGACGCCGCCCGCGACTTTCGTGTCCACCACCTCGGGCAGGTCGCCGAAGTCCCAGTCGGTGAGGCCGGTACGCGGGGTGATGCCCGCGCCGGGTGCCGCGGCGGCCCGCGGACCCGGTGCGTCCGGCCCGTCCGGTGCCGGGCGGCTCGGCGCGGGGCGCCCGCTCGAGGACCGGGCCAGGGACTTCTCGACCGATGTGCGCGCCCGGTCGGCGAACCGCTTCTGCAACGGGGCGAGCTCCCGGCCGGATGCGAGCGGGCGGCCGCGCTCGTCCACGACCCGGAACGAGATCTGCAGGTGCGCGGGCACGCGGTCGAGCTCGAAGTCCGCGGCGGTGACCGGCTGGTTCGCGACCCGCTGGATGCGGGTGGCCAGCGCACCGCGGAGCGAGGTGTGGGGCATCCCGTGGTGCGCTTCCGGACCCATGCCCGCGAGGTCCTCCGCGAAGCGCGACGCCCAGTCCGCGGCGGGCACGACGTGCCGGCGGATCGCTTTGGGCAGTGCCCGCAGCAGCGCGGTGATCATCTCGTCGCGCATGCCCGGCACCTGCCAGTCGAACCCGTCGGGCCTGATCTGCGCGAGCAGCGGAAGGGGCACGACGACGGTCACTCCGTCATCCTCGGCACCGGGTTCGAACCGGTATGTCAGAGTCAGCACCTGGTCGCCTTGCCGCCAGCGCGCGGGGAAGGCGCGCTCGTCGGCGCGGGCGGCATCGTCGAGCAGGTCGGCCTCGGTCATCTCGAGCAGGCGCGGAGTGCGGTTCACGGCGTCCCGCCACCACGCCTCGAACGAGCGCACGTCGTACACATCGCGGGGGATGCGCGCGTCGTAGAAGGCGTACACGGCCTCGTCGCCGACCAGGATGTCGCGGCGGCGCTCGCGTTCCTCGATCTTCTCGAGGCGTCGGCGCAGCTCGAGATTGCGTCGCTCGAAGGCCGTCAGTCGCTTTTCTGTGCCCAACGGGGCTCCGCCCCGCACCCCTGGCTCGCTCGCGCGGCCCCCGAACGGATCCCACTCGCCTTCGACCAGCGCGTGCCGCAGGAACAGCTCGCGCGCGAGCGGCCGGTCGAAGCGCGCCAGCTGCGCTCGGCGCCGGGGGATGATCTCGACCCCGAACAGCGTCACCTTCTCGTAGACGGATGCCGCCCCCGCGGCTTTCGACCAGTGCGGCTCGCTGAGCCGGCGCTTGGCGAGGTCGCCCGCGAGCGCCTCCGCCCACGCCGGGTCGACGGCGGCGACCGTGCGGGCGAACAGGCGCGAGGTCTCGACGAGCTCGGCCGCCATCACCGCGGATGGCCGCTTCTTGCGCAGGCCGGACCCCGGAAAGATCGCGAACCGCGCGCCGCGTGCGCCGATGTATTCGCCGGCCGGCTGACGCTTGGCGTTGCCGCGCTCTGGCGCCTTCGGCGGGGTGCGCCCGGTCTCCTTGGGCGTGGTGCGCTCGTCCAGGATGCCGATGTGCGAGAGCAGGCCGGACAGGATCGCCTTGTGCAGCTGGTCGGGGTCGGCGGTCGCGTCGTCCGCGTGCTTGTCGTTGCGTGGAGCGCCGACGAGCGTCCGCAGCTGGCGATGCACGTCGACCCATTCGCGCACCCGCACATAGTTCAGGTGCTCGGAGCGGCACAGGCGCCGGAAGGCGCTCGAGCCGAGGGCCGCCTGCTGCTCCTGCAGATGATTCCAGAGGTTCAGCAGCGTCACGAAGTCGCTCGTCGGATCCACGAACCGCGCGTGAAGCCGGTCGGCCTCCTCCCGGCGTTCTTCGGGCCGTTCGCGCACGTCCTGGATCGACAGGCCGGCGACGATCGCGAGCACGTCGCGCTGCACGCCGACGCGCCTGGCCTCGATGAGCATGCGCGCGAAGCGCGGGTCGATCGGCAGGCGCGAGATCTCGCGGCCGAGGTCGGTCAGCCGTGCGGTTCCGCCGCCCTCGCTGCGGGAGGGCGGGCGCACCGCGCCGAGCTCGAGCAGGAGGTCGAACGCCGCCTTCACACCCCGCGAGTCGGGCGGTGTCAGGAACGGGAAGGAGGTGATGTCGCCGAACCCGAGCGAGAGCATCTGCAGGATGACCGAGGCGAGGCTCGTGCGCAGGATCTCGGGCTCGGTGAACTCGGGGCGCTTGTCGAAGTCCCCCTCGGCGTAGAGGCGGATCGCGATGCCCGGCGCGGTGCGTCCCGCGCGCCCCGCGCGCTGCTGCGCCGAGGCCTGCGAGATCGCCTCGATCGGCAGCTGCTGGATCTTCGTGCGGGCGCTGTAGCGCGAGATGCGCGCCGTGCCGGTGTCGATCACGTAACGGATGCCGGGGACGGTCAGGCTCGTCTCCGCGACGTTGGTCGCCAGGATCACGCGGCGACGGACGCCGGGCATGCTGGAGCGTTCGAAGACCCGGTGCTGCTCGGACGCGCTGAGGCGGCCGTACAGGGGGAGCACCTCGGTCGGAGCCGCATCCTTCGCGTACATGCCGCGAACGGCATCTGTCGTATCCCGGATCTCCGCCTCACCCGGCAGGAAGACGAGCACATCTCCAGGAGCCTCGTGATCGAGCTCGCGCAGGGCGGCGGTGATGCCGTCGACCTCGTCGGCTGCGGCATCCTCGGGGCCGCGGTAGCGGATCTCGACGGGATACGTGCGCCCCGAGACCTCGATGATCGGCGCGGGGGTGCCCTCGGCATCCGCGAAGTGCTTCGCGAAGCTCTGCGGATCGATCGTCGCGCTGGTGATGACGACGCGCAGGTCGGGACGCTGGGGCAGCACCTGGGTGAGGTAGCCGATGAGGAAGTCGACGTTGAGCGAGCGCTCGTGCGCCTCGTCGACGATGATCGTGTCGTACCGGCGCAGCAGCCGGTCGCGGTGGATCTCGTTGAGCAGGATGCCGTCGGTCATGAGCGCGATGCGCGTGTCTTCCTGCACTTTGTCGGTGAAGCGCACTTTGTATCCGACCGTGGTGCCGAGCGGCACTTCGAGCTCTTCGGCGATGCGTTCGGCGATCGTGCGCGCAGCGATGCGGCGGGGCTGGGTGTGCGCGATGCGGGTGCGGCCGAGCTCGAGACAGATCTTCGGCAGCTGCGTCGTCTTGCCCGAGCCGGTCGCGCCGGCGACGATCACGACCTGATGATCGCGGATCGCGCGCGCGATCTCGTTCCGCGCGGCGCTGACGGGCAGCTCCGGCGGATACGAGATGACGGGTTCGGGCGCGGGCATAGCCTTCGATCGTACCGAGCGGCGGGCACCCCGTGGTCGTGGCTCAAGCCGAGAGCGCGCAACGGTATGACGATCCCCATGGCGCAGTTCGACGTAGCCTGGAGCCGTGAATCCCCGGCTCGAGACCTCCGCCAGTCCGTACCTGCGGGCGCACGCGGGAAATCCCGTCGCCTGGTACCCGTGGGGTGACGCCGCGTTCGCCGAGGCGCGCCGGCGCGACGTTCCGGTGCTCGTCTCGATCGGCTACTCGACGTGCCACTGGTGCCACGTCATGGCGCGCGAGTCGTTCTCCGACGCCGAGACCGCGGCCCTGATCAACCGCGACTTCGTCGCGATCAAGGTCGACCGCGAAGAGCACCCCGAGGTGGATGCCGCCTACCTCGCCGCGGCGGCGGCCTTCACCCCGCACCTCGGCTGGCCGCTGACCGTCTTCACCACGCCCGCGGGGCGGCCGTTCCACGCCGGCACGTACTTCCCGCCGGAACCCCGCTCCGGCATCCCGTCGTTCACCCAGGTTCTCGCCGCCGTCCGGGCAGCGTGGACCGAGCGCCGCGAGCAGGTCGACGGCACCGCGGCAGCCGTCGCCGAAGTGCTCGCCGAGGCGCGGGCGGCGGCATCCGGCGCCGGGCGACTGCCGTCCATCGACGACCTCGCCGAAGCCGCAGGGCTGGTCCAAGCGCGCGAGGACCGCGAGTTCGGCGGATTCGGCGGGGGCGATCCCGCCGAGCCGAAGTTTCCGGTCGCGACCGCGCTGCGGCTGCTGCAGGCTCCGGCGGTACGGGAAGCGAACCCGGCGGCGTCCCGCGTCGCCGAACGCGCGCTCGCCGCGATGGCCGGCTCGCCGCTGCGCGACCCGGTCGAGGGCGGCTTCTTCCGCTACGCCACGCGCCGCGACTGGACTGTGCCTCACTACGAGCGGATGCTGATCGACAACGCGCAGCTGCTCGAGGTCGCGCTCGAGGCCGGCGACGAGCAGACCGCACGCGGCATCGCGCGGTTCCTCATCGAGGTCCTGCAGCAGCCTTCCGGTGGATTCGGCGCGGCACAGGACTCCGAGTCGTGGATCGACGGCGCCCGCAGCGAAGGCGGCTATTACGCAATGGATGCCGCAGCACGCGGCACCCTCGACCCGCCCGCGGTCGACGAAAAGGTCGTCACCGGGTGGAACGGAATCGCGATCGGGGCGCTCGCCCACGCCGGCCAGCGCCTGGATGAGCCCGCATGGGTGGAGGCCGCCCGTTGGGCGGCCGACACCGTGATCGGCATCAACCTCCGCCCTGGCGGTCTGCTCGCCCGTGCGTCGCTCGATGAGATCGCCTCGACCGCGTCCGCGACGCTCGCCGATTACGGCCAGCTGGCATCCGGGCTGGTGGGGCTGGCGGCCGCGACAGGCGAGGTGGCATACGCCGAGCGGGCCCGCGACCTCGTGCGGGCCTGTGTCGACGAGGCCGGCGCGATCCGGGTTCCGGGCGGCGGTGACCCCGTCCTGGCCGGCCAGGGGATCGAGACGCCGGATGCCGCCTCCGACGGCGACGAGCCGTCCGGGTTCGCCTCCCTCGCCGATGCCGCCGTCTCGCTCTGGCAGCTCGGCGCAGGACCCGGCCTGCGATCGACCGCGGAGCGGATCGTCGCCGCGCACGCGGCCGCGGCGCTCGCGCAGCCGTTCG
This sequence comes from Microbacterium sp., assembly GCF_011620715.1. GTDB lineage: Bacteria > Actinomycetota > Actinomycetes > Actinomycetales > Microbacteriaceae > Microbacterium. Next base: position 46,901 of record NZ_WOYP01000031.1, read on the forward strand.
CCTACGGCGCGCTGCTGCGTGTGGCCGCTCACCTGGCCGTTCCGCCCCGTCAGCTCGTGGTCGTCGCCGAGGACCGAGACGGCTCCCTCGTCGCGGCTGCGCGCACCGTGCCGACGGACGTGCTCGCGATCGTGACCCCCGCGCAGGCGGCGCAGTGGTCGCGTGCGGGCTTCGAGCTGTTCGCCGAGAAGACGGCGAAAGACGGGCTTCCGACCGCTTACGACTGCCGCGATTTCGCCTGCCGGCTGCCGGTCACCGACCCGGACGCGCTCGTCGCCTGACGATCAGATCCAGGTCTGCATCCAGTTGTGCGCCTGCCAGAAGACGTACGGCACCTCGGTGCCGGTGAGGATCGGGTACCAGAACGCCGACAGACCGACCGCGACCAGCAGGAAGACCATCACGACCCGCTGCCCGGTGGTGCGCCGGTGGCGGTCGCTGCGCGACGCGCCGGCGATGTCGCGCAGCGCGAAGGTGAGCGCCAGCAGCATGAACGGCAGGATCGCGATCGTATAGAACTGGAACATCGTGCGCTCGGGGTAGAGCAGCCACGGCATGTACGTGACGCCGACCCCGGTGAGGATGAGAGCGAACCGCCAGTCGCGAGTGCGGACGAACCGGTACACCAGATACAGCACCGCGGCCACGGCGGCGTACCAGATGAGCGGGTTCGGCATGCTGTAGATGTTCTCGACGCAGCCGTTCGCCGCCACGCAGTCCGCCTGTCCCTGCGGTGTGGCGTTGTAGTACATCGACGTCGGGCGCAGCAGCAGCGGCCACTGCCATGCGGGGCTCGCGTACCCGTGCTCGGAGGCGAGCCCGACGTGGAAGTCGTAGATCGCGCGGTGGTACAGCCACAGGCTCTGCAGCGCGGTCGGCACCCACGACCAGAATCCTGAGGCGGGCACGAGATCGGCGGCCTGCCGGTCATAGCCGCCGGCGGTGGTGAGCCATCCGATCCATGAGCTCAGGTAGACCACGAGCGCGACCGGGACGAACAGCACGAACGTGGCGGCTCCCTGACGGAAGGCGGCATCCGCGGGCCAGATCCGCACACCCGCACGGCGGCGTTCCAGGGCGTCGGTGACCACGAGGTAAATGCCGAGGCCGGCGATCACGTACAGGCCCGACCACTTCACCGCCGTCGCGGCGCCCGCCGCCGCGCCGGCCGCGATGAGCCAGGGGCGGTTCCAGCGCACGGGTCCCCACGCCGGAATCGCGCCATCGCCCCACCGCTCGGCGATCAGGGCGGCGATCCGGGGGAGGTGCGTCCGCCGGTCGAGCAGGACGAACCAGAACGCCAGCAGGATGAAGAAGGTGAGGAAGACATCCAGCAGCGCGACCCGACTCAGCACGATCGCGAGCCCGTCGATCGCCATCAGCAAGGAGGCGACGGTGGCGAAAGGCACCGACCCGGTCATCGCCTTGGCGATGACGTACAGCAGCAGCACGGTCGCGGTGCCGATGATGGCGCCGGCGATCCGCCAGCCGAACGACGAGTCCGCGCCGAACAGCGCCATGCCGAGCCCGATGAAGAACTTGCCCAGCGGCGGATGGACGACGAAGCTGCCGGTCGTGGTGAACGTGTCGGTGCTGCCCGCGAGGAACTCCTCGTTCGCACCGTCGCCCCATGTGGCCGCGTAGCCGAGCACCCACTGGGTCCAGGCATCCTTTGCGTAGTAGGTCTCGTCGAAGACGAACGCGTGCGGGTGCCCGAGATTCCACAGGCGCAGGATGCCGGCCAGCAGCGTCACCAGAGCCGGGGAGAGCCACGCCCACCGGCGCGCGAGGCGCGGATCCCCGGCCGCCCGGGCAGACCAGCGGTCGTAGATCGACGGTCGCCTGTCGGGGAGGAGGGGAGCCGTCGCCGTCACGGGCTCCAGCCTAG